>CALDIG010000252.1 GCA_937904375.1 uncultured Prevotellaceae bacterium | reverse complement strand
GATCAGAATGATGGGACAGATAATGTCCGCAGTAATAACTATCATGATGGCTTACGCTGTGATAAAGGTATTTCTCGCCAGTCTCAAGCGCGGTGGAATTTTGCTTATTCAGATAGCGGTAGGCAGCCTATATATGTTCAGCGTTCCGAGGGGCTACACGGACGGTCTCATCATGTGGATGAAACAGGTCATTGCGCTGTGCCTCACATCATTCCTGCAATCGACGCTGCGTTTTCCAATGCTACGCGAGTAACTTTCGCAGGATCGATTACGCCGGCCTCGAAAAAGTTTTCGAACTTGTCTGTGCGTGCGTTGTAGCCGAAGTCTGCTTTCCCTTCTTTTACTTTTTGTACGTAAACCGCGCCTTCTTTGCCCGCGTTGGCAATAATCTGGCGTAGAGGTTCTTCGATAGCACGCTTGATGATTTCGATACCTGTGGTTTCATCTTGATTGTCACCCTTCAAACCATCCAATGACTCGATGGCACGGATGTAGGCTACTCCACCACCAGGAACGATACCTTCTTCCACGGCCGCACGTGTTGCACTCAATGCATCGTCCACACGGTCTTTCTTCTCTTTCATCTCAACCTCGCTGGGAGCGCCAATGTAGAGTACTGCCACGCCACCTGCCAACTTGGCAAGACGCTCCTGCAGTTTCTCCTTGTCGTAGGTCGATTTGGTCGTCTCAATCTGTGCCTTGATTTGAGCTACACGGTCGGCGATAGCCTGCTTGTCGCCGGCACCGTTCACGATAACCGTGTTCTCCTTGTTCACAGTCACTTTCTCGGCGGTGCCAAGCATGTCGATGGTGGCACCTTCTAGCTTCATGCCCTTCTCCTCGCTGATGACGATGCCGCCAGTGAGGGTTGCGATGTCTTCAAGCATCTCCTTGCGGCGGTCGCCGAAGCCTGGAGCCTTGACGGCACACACCTTCAACGAGCCACGAAGACGGTTTACCACCAGTGCGGCAAGTGCCTCACTGTCAACATCCTCGCTGATGATGAGCAACGGGCGACCGCTCTGTGCTGTAGCCTCGAGCACTGGAAGCATGTCTTTGAGAACAGAAATTTTCTTGTCAAAAATCAGAATGAATGGACGCTCCATCTCGCACTCCATCTTCTCGGTGTTGGTAACGAAGTACGGAGAGATGTAACCGCGGTCAAACTGCATACCCTCCACCACATCTACATGGGTATCGGTGCCTTTGGCCTCCTCAACGGTGATTACACCGTCTTTGTTAACTTTCTTCATCGCCTCGGCAATGAGTTCGCCTATCTCTTGGTCGTTGTTGGCACTCACGCGGGCAACGTTCTCGATTTTGCCGAAGTCGTCGCCTACTTCCTGCGACTGAGCCTTAATCTGCTCAACTACAGCTGCAACTGCCTTGTCGATGCCGCGTTTCACCGCCATGGGGTTGGCGCCGGCAGCCACATTCTTGAGACCTTCATTGATGATCGACTGGGCAAGAACGGTGGCAGTGGTGGTGCCGTCACCAGCGTCGTCACCAGTCTTTTGCGCTACCTCTTTAACGAGCTGCGCACCTATGTTCTGGAACTCGTCTTCAAGCTCCACTTCGCGTGCCACGCTCACACCGTCTTTGGTGATGTGGGGTGCGCCAAACTTCTTGTCGAGAATCACGTTGCGACCTTTGGGACCAAGTGTCACCTTCACGGCATCGGTCAACAGGTCAACGCCTTTTTTCAGTTCCTCACGTGCTTTGATGTCAAATTTTATAATTTTTGCCATAATTCTTTTTGTTTACAAGTTGACAAGTTTACAAGTTGACGAGCAGATAGATTTTCAGTTTACAAGTCGATGAGCAGTTAGAAAAACATTCTGCTTGTTTACTTGTTTACTCGTTAACTCGTTTGCTTGTTTACTAATTAATTTTTTTATTCTTCTACAATTGCCAAAATGTCACTCTGACGCATCATCAGCAGTTTTGCGCCATCTACCTCAATCTCGGTGCCGGCATACTTGCCATAGAGCACGGTGTCGCCAGCTTTTACTACCATTTGCTCGTCTTTGGTGCCATGACCAACGGCTTTTACAATACCCTTCAAGGGTTTCTCTTTTGCGCTGTCGGGAATGATAATGCCGCCAGCGGTAACCTCTTCGGCTTTTGCGGGCTCAATAAGAACCCTGTCACTTAATGGTTTAATAGTCATTTTGTTATATGTTTTTAAGTTAAATAAATTATTTGCAATATCGTTGTTCGTTTATCGAGAATCGGTTATCTCTCACCTCTCCACTATTGCCTTGAGGCTTGTGGGGCGCTTCGCTTAAAATTTTATTAAAATTAATTATAAAATTTCATATTTGCT
>CALDIG010000251.1 GCA_937904375.1 uncultured Prevotellaceae bacterium | reverse complement strand
ATCACTGCCTGCATGATATCAGCCCCGAAATGATTATCAAAAAAGTCAATACCGTATTGGAAAGATTACAATAAGCTAGCGTTATCACCTTTATGCCTACTTTTGAATACAAAAGTTGATATGTCAGCCACTAAATCCCGAGAAAAAGGTGATAGTTTTCTGGTTTTTTTATGAGTTTCTTTGTGATAATTGAAAAAAAAGGTAATTTTGCAGTTAAATTGCTTGAGTCCTTTAGTCTGATGATTTTAAGATTTAGATGGACTGTGTAATTGAAATTGTAATTTAATAAAGGCGTTTACTTTACGTCTTGTTCTTGACGCTTTGGAATCTTGCAAATTCTCTTTCTGAGTCAGGGACTGGGCATTGTAGATGGCTGTGCTTTGTATGTAAGATTTTTTGTTGTCATATAGGCGACACAAAATGTTTGCATATAAACGCGTGGGCTTCTGCTTTGCTCGTTCTGGTTCAGACAGGCATTGCAAGAGCCCCAAAGCGCTGGAATGAGCAATGGTACAGCAACCCGCGCTTTTTTATGTTTTATGTTGTGGTTGGGGTTGTTGCTGCAACATCCTAAAACTAACAAAATGAAAGTATTAAAAACTACAATTTGTGTTTTGCTATGTGCAATGATTTGCTCGTCGAGTGCCGATGCTAGTGATGTTCTCAGGCTCAATAATGGCAGCGTAATCAAGGGCGATGTGATTGAAACCACTCCAGGTAAAACTGTTAAAATCCGCACAAAAGACGGCAGCGTTTTTGTCTATAATTTAGATGAAGTGGAGCAAATTTCAAAAGATGAGTCATCGCTAAATGAATCTAATAACACCGGCCATCGTGGTTTAGACTTCGACATTGATGCTGGCTATAACATCAACACTAAAGGTGGTGGTGGTGCCGTTGCCGCCGATGTGCTTGTGGGCAAGCGTTTTAACAAGAGCATTTATTGGGGTTTGGGTGCCGGCGTTAATATTTCTACTGGTGGCTCAACAGTTGTGACGATTCCCGTTGAGACCCGTTTGAACGTGTTTTTCCCTATTGGAGATTCGAAATTTACTCCATTTGGTTCACTCACAACAGGATATAACATCAACACTAAGGGAGGCGACGGCTCCTACTTCGTGAGCCTTGCTCCAGGTTTCTCTTATCCTCTATCGAGTAAGGTTGACTTTAATTTCTCGGCAGGTTATGCTCATTCTTTCTACAAGGGAGGTAATGGTGGCGCAGTGGTTATAAAGGTTGGCTTCTCATTCCACAAGCCTCTTGTTCCAGGCGAGAAAGGCCCATATATTCCCACTCGTGACAAGGGTCTCCAAATCACCTTTGAGGGAGAGGGCGTCAACCCATGGAACATCGACCAAGACCAAAAACAGGGCATGGCGGCCGTTGGTGGTAGCTTAATTCTGGGTTATAAGATGAGTCCTAACATCAGTTTCGGTATAGGTTATGGAGCTGACTGGATGAGTTTTGCCTCTCGCACAACCGACACCCGTTATAGTGGTCAAGATTTGGAAGGCGAAGTGAAAAATGTATCCGAAGGGTGGGATTATATGACAAATAACTTGATGCACAGAATTTTCGTGCGCGGACAATATCGTCTCAATGATAAGCGTTTTTCGCCTATTGCTGCTCTTGATCTCGGTTTAAGACTATATAGATATGACAGTGAGTATATGTTTGAAAATAGTATCGAGGATTACCGCTCAAGCTACGACGGATTGTCTAAGGCAGGCTTTTTTGTGACCCCTCAAGTGGGCTTTTCTTGGCGCACTACAAATAATTCCTATTTAGAAATGAAATTAGGTTACACTATTTCGGGTAGCCTTAAAGAATTCCGAAAAACAGCAAATTGGCCTTATGGTAACGGTAGCGAATTGTTTGTTGGAAAGAAAATCAGTATGGCGGGGCTCTTCATCTCCATTGGTTGGACAAGAACTTTGAAATGGTTAAGCGGGCAATAAGCCACGACTAAAACCATATATAGCACATGAATTTAATGGGGGAGTTTCTTTAATGGATGACTCCTCCATTATTTTTTTAGGGATTATGCTTGCTTGCGACTGGATAATAAAGTATTTGGTTTTCTGCTAGTCTTTGATTAATTTTGTGCCCGAAAATAATAAAAGACCGATGAGCAAAAAAATACTGATAACAGGAGCCGGAGGCTTCATTGGCGGTTACCTCGTGGAAGAGGCACTGGGACGTGGCTACGAGACGTGGGCGGCTGTGCGCAAAACCACAAGCCGCAAGTTCTTGACCGATGAGCGCATCAACTTCCTTGAACTCGATTTCACAGAAGAGGAGGTGCTACACAACACACTTAAAGACCACATCGCCAAACACGGCAAGTGGGACTACGTGGTCCACAACTTAGGACTCACCAAAGCCACCAACTACCTCGACTTTGAGACCGTGAATTACGGCTGCCTCAAGTCGATTGTCGATGAACTGAAGGAGCTTGAGGCGGTGCCCGAAGTGTTCCTGATGATGAGCAGCCTCAGCGTGATGGGCCCTGGCGACGATGTGAACTACACGCCGTTCAAGAGCGCCGACATCCCCGCTCCCAACACCCGTTACGGCACCTCGAAACTCAAGGGCGAGACCTACCTGCAAATGCAGAGCGATTTCCCTTACACCATCTTCCGCTGCACGGGGGTGTATGGTCCGCACGAGCGCGACTATTTCCTGATGATCAAGAGCATAAAGCGCGGTTTCGACTTCAGCGTGGGCTTCAAGAAGCAGATGCTCACTTTCATCTACGTGAAAGACCTGGCACGAGGCGTGATGGACGCCCTCGAGGCTGGTCCCAAGCGCAAGGCCTACTTCATGAGCGAAGACCGCAGCTACACCCAGCAGGAGTTCCGCAAAATAGTGCTTGACGAGTTGGGCAAGAAGTTTGTCGTTCCTGTCACCTGTCCGCTGTGGGTGGTGAAGATTGTGTGCCATGTGTCGGAGTTCATCAGCCGATTCACCGGTAAGCCCAGCACCCTCAACCCCGACAAGTTCCGCATTCTCAAGCAGCGCAACTGGCTGTGCGACACCAGCGACGCCAAGCGCGACTTCGGCTTTAAAGCCAAATACGACCTCAAGCAAGGCATCCATGAGGCCATCGAGTGGTACAAAACCGCAGGATGGCTGTAATTAATGCAGAATGTGAAATGCGGAATGCAGAATTTATTCAAATTACAATTAATATCTTCAACAGAAAATGTCAAAATTTTAAAGTTGAACTTTAGATTTTTGTCAAAATTTTAAAGTTGTACTTTAGATTTTTGATAATTTAAATTCTATCGGTTCATTTTGAATGTATTGCATATTTTTATACCAAAATCTTTTGCGTTTTAAATATTTTTTGTATCTTTTCGAAAAATATCCAATCATGTTCAAACGAATCTTAGAATTAGAAGATATTTGGTGCAAATACTTTTTATAAACTGGCGCACATTTTGCACAAGCTGGTTGGAAAAGTGTGGAATTTTGGCTTATCTCGGTTGGAAAAGTGTAGATTTTCCATCAAAAAGAGTTGGAAAAGTGCGAAATAATTAATATTTTTGCATTATCAAAAAACAAATATTATGCTTAACCGAAAGATATATAGCTATTTAGAGGAATTTTTCTCATCCACCAATCGCGCGTTGCTGCTGACAGGTGCCCGTCAAACTGGCAAAACCTTTTCAATAAGAGAATTCTGTAGAGCAAGGTTTAAATCTTTTGTGGAGATTAATTTTGTTGAAATGCCCGACGCGCGAGACATCTTTGCGCAAACAAGCAGTTCAAAGGACATTCTAGCCCGCTTATCACTATTTACACAAGTTGATTTAATCCAGAACGAAACAATTGTATTTTTTGATGAGGTGCAAGAGTGCCCAGAGATTGTTACGGCCATAAAGTTTCTTGTTGACGAGGGCAGTTACCGATATGTGCTCAGTGGCTCTTTACTTGGAGTAGAATTGAAAGATTTACGTTCAGTACCAGTAGGTTATATGGGTGTAAAGGAACTTTTTCCTCTTGATTTCGAGGAATTTCTATTGGCCTATGGTGTGTCACAAGAAGTGCTTGACATATTGCAAAATGCCTGGAGAGACAAGCAGAAGGTCGATACTGTGATTCACAAAAAAATAATGGAGCTTTTCAGGCTATATCTAATCTTAGGCGGAATGCCGGCTGTTGTTAATGAATACATCACCAACAACAATTTGCGAAGCGCAATGATGCTACAGATGGACATCATGAATCTTTATAAGCAAGATATCTCAAAATATGATTACAACCACAAATTACTACTTGAAGAAATATTAAATCTCATTCCCCCAGAGCTCAATGCAAAAAACAAACGATTTATACTCAAAAACCTAAATGAGAAAACTCGATTTGCCAATTACGAGAACAGTTTCCTTTGGCTTAAAAATGCTGGAGTGGCTTTACCCGTATATAATGTTGATGAACTCAAGGCACCATTATTGTTGTCTCGCTCACGCAATTTGTTCAAATTATTCATGAATGACGTGGGATTGCTGGCTTCCCAATATGCCGATGGACTTCAAATGCGGTTGCTAAAAGGAGATGAGATGATTAACTATGGAGCAATCTATGAGAACTTTGTTGCTCAGGAATTGTGCGCCCATGGTTTTAGTTTATATTACTTCAACAGCAAGCGTCAAGGAGAAATTGACTTTGTTGTCGAGTATGATGGAGCAGCTCTGCCTATTGAGGTGAAATCGGGTAAAGATTACAAACGTCACCATGCTTTGAGCAATGTGTTGAATAATAACGATTATGGTATTAAGAATGCTATTGTCCTGTGTAACGAAAATATCTCAGTAACTGATGGTATTGTGTATGCTCCTATCTATATGACGATGTTCATAAAGAAAGATTTATCGACTACCGAAACAAAATATATTGTTGATATTTCAGCATTACCCTAATAAATCATTATATTATTTCTTTTGCTAACTTCACATCGCAATAAAACTATGATAATACTTGGAATTGAGTCGTCATGCGACGACACTAGTGCTGCGGTCATTAGGGACTGCATTTTGCTGAGTAACGTCATCGCCAGCCAGAAGGTGCATGAGGCCTACGGCGGAGTGGTGCCTGAGCTGGCGTCGCGCACCCATCAGCAGAACATCGTGCCGGTGGTGAGCGAGGCGATACGTCAGGCGGGCATCGACAAGAGCGAGATTGACGCCATAGCCTTTACTCGTGGACCTGGATTGCCTGGCTCGCTCCATGTGGGCACGGCGTTCAGCAAAGGTCTGGCACTGGCTCTCAACATCCCTCTTGTGGATGTGAACCACCTGCACGGTCATGTGCTGGCACATTTCATCAAGGAAGACGAGAACACCGAGGTACCCGAGTTTCCTTTTTTGTGCCTGCTTATCAGTGGCGGCAACTCGCAGATTATCAAGGTGGAGTCGCCTTACGACATGGAAATCATGGGACAGACCATCGACGATGCCGCCGGCGAGGCTTTCGACAAGTGCGCCAAGGTAATGGGACTGCCTTACCCTGGTGGACCACATATCGACCGACTCGCACAAGAGGGTGACCCAAAGCGTTTTAAGTTCTCGAAACCGCATATCGAGGGCTACAACTACAGTTTCAGTGGGCTAAAGACCTCATTCCTCTACACCCTGCGTGACGAGATAAAGCTCAACCCCAACTTCATAGAAGAGAACCGTGCCGACCTCGCCGCTTCGCTGCAAAGAACCATCATCGAAATACTGATGGACAAGTTCGGCAAAGCCATTAAGGACACCGGTATCAAAACGGTGGCTATAGGTGGCGGCGTGAGTGCCAACAGTGGTGTGCGTGCCGCCGTGCAGCAGTATTGCGATCGCCGAGGCATCAAGGCGTTCCTACCCAAGCGCACCTTCACAACCGACAACGCCGCCATGATTGCCGTGGCGGGCTACTACAAATTCCTGCGCGGCGAGACCTGCCCCATCACAGCACCACCCTTCGCCAGAGTGGTAATATAGTCATTTTCAGCTAACAAGCTGACAAGATACGAGCAAACAAGGCAATTGAACTAAGACTCTACTTTGTGAATTGTACCTTATCAAACCACTTGCCTTGTCAGCTTGTCAACTCGTTCGCTTGTAAGCTAAAAACTTAAATATATGCATCCTTTACTCATAATCATTATCGTCATCGTGCTCTTTGAATTTGCCGTGAGCAGCGTGCTGTCGTGGCTCAACGGCAAGTGGATGACACATCCCATTCCCGAGGTTCTCGAAGGCCTCTACGACGAAGAGAAATACCAAAAGCAGCAAGCCTATATGCGCGCCAACAAGCGCGTGGGGTGGATAGAGCGTTGCGTGGGGCTTGTCATCACCCTTGCCGTTCTCATTCCAGGTGTGTTGGGATGGCTCGACGACCTAACCGTGCAGTGGACTCACAGTCTGCTGCTGCAACTGCTCATCTTCTTTGGCATCTATGCAACGGCATCGGCTGTCATCAGTCTGCCTTTCAGCTACTACGACACCTTTGTAATCGAGCAGAAGTTCGGCTTCAACAAGACCACAAAAACCACCTTTTGGCTCGACACCCTCAAGAGCTTCCTGCTCACTCTGGTGCTCGGCGGGCTATTGCTCAGCGTTATTTTTGTCCTTTACGACGAGCTACGGCAGTCGTTCTGGATTTGGGCGACGCTTGTGTGTGCCGCGTTCATTATTTTCTTCTCGCTGTTTTACAGCAACTTGATAGTGCCGCTATTCAACAAGCAGAAACCACTTGAGGAAGGAGCGTTGCGCACCGCCATCGAGGATGCCGCCCGCGAAATGGGGTTTTCTATCAAGAATATATATGTAATCAACGGCTCCAAGCACAGCACCAAGGCCAACGCCTATTTCACTGGCTTTGGCGCGAAGAAGCGCGTGGTTCTTTATGATACCCTCATCGAGCAGCTCACCACCGAGGAGATTGTGGCGGTGCTGGCTCATGAGTTGGGTCACAACAAGCATCGCGACACCATCAAGACCATGATAATGAGCATCGTGATGGTAGCGGTGAACCTCTTTGTGTTCTCGCTACTTGCCGACAATCCCGAACTCTCGCACGCCCTCGGCGGCACGCGTGAGCACTC
This sequence comes from uncultured Prevotellaceae bacterium, assembly GCA_937904375.1. Lineage (GTDB taxonomy): Bacteria > Bacteroidota > Bacteroidia > Bacteroidales > Muribaculaceae > Sodaliphilus. Next base: position 5,920 of record CALDIG010000251.1, on the reverse strand, counting down.
GTTTGCCCTGTCGCTCGTCGCTTTCTCCCTGCTGTTCTCGCCCATTGACCTCATTCTAGACCCCATAATCAACGGCGTGTCGCGACGCTGCGAGTATGCCGCCGACGCCTTCGCCAAGAAATACGGTCATGGCGAACACCTCATTTCTGGCTTGAAAAAGCTCAGCGCCAACACTCTCTCCAACCTCACTCCCCACCCCGCGGTGGTGTGGATGGACTACAGCCATCCCACCCTGGCGCAACGCATAGAAGCAATAATGAGAAATTCATAATTCAAAATCTAGAACATCTAGAATATCTAGCACATCTAGAGTATCTAGCCAATAATCTCACAACTATCTTCAATAAACGAAAAACGAAACATGCAATATTCCACAATAGTAATAGGCGACGAGCTCTTGATAGGTCAGGTCACCGACACCAATTCGGGCTGGATAGCCCGCCACCTGTCCCCGCTGGGATGGGAAGCCAAGAGTGTAAAGGTCATCGCCGATGATGCCGACGAGATTTTCCGCGCCATCGACGAGGCATTTGCCGTCACCGACGTGGTGCTGATGACCGGAGGACTCGGTCCCACCAAAGACGACATCACCAAAGCCACCCTGTGCCGATACTTCGGCGGCGAGATGGTGCTCAACGAGGACGTTAAACGCAACGTCGAGGCGCAGTTTGAGCGTCGCGGCATCCCCATGAACCGCCTCACAGCGAGCCAAGCCATGGTGCCTTCGTCGTGCCGCGTGATACAGAACGACGTGGGCACGGCTCCTATTATGTGGTTTGAGCGCGACGGCAAAGTGCTGGTGTCGATGCCCGGTGTGCCGCACGAGACCCAGATAATGATGGAGCGCTCCGTCATTCCACAGCTCGTCAAGCACTTCCACAGCGACCTCGACATCGAGTACCGCACCTTCGTTGTTGTTGACTATGCCGAGAGCGCTCTCGCCGAGAAACTGGAAACCTATGAGCAGCAGCTGCCAGCCTACATACACCTTGCCTACCTCCCCAATCAGGGTGTCATCCGCCTGCGTCTCACGGGCGCGCACCACGACCCACAGGTCATTGCCGCCAACATGGAGCAGCAGTCAAAGAAACTGCATAAAATCTTGGGCAAGAGCATCATTGCCGATGGCGACAAACCGCTGGCAATGATAGTTGGCGAACGCCTGCGCGAGCTGGGTCTCACCATCTCCACTGCTGAGAGCTGCACAGGAGGCAATGTGGCGCATGTCATCACCGAGATTGCCGGCAGCAGCGACTATTTCATGGGAAGCGTGGTGAGCTACAGCAACGACGTGAAAGAGCGCGTGCTGGGAGTGGACAAGACCACCCTCGACACCTGCGGAGCCGTGAGTCAGTCCGTAGTGGAGCAGATGGCGTGCGGAGTGAGTAATCTGTGCCGCACACAATGCGCCGTGGCAACCAGCGGTGTGGCAGGTCCCGGCGGCGGCACCCCCGACAAGCCGGTAGGTACCGTGTGGATGGCTGCCAAGGTGGGCGACATCGTGGTGAGCCAGTGCCACCACCTCCCCGGCGACCGCAAGCAAATCATCGCCCGCGCCACCAACCAAGTGCTCATCATGCTATTGAAGCTGATACTTAAGTGAATTCAAGAATTTCCATCTTTATTATGGTTAATTGAGAAATTCTCAGTAATTTTGCACTTGTTGTAAAATCCGTCATTTGGAAAACTATTATTTATCACAATTATATTTATGAAATCACGACTTTTAATTGCAGCGATAGCTGCGGTGGTGGCCACCTCGGCAATGTCAGAGACACCGTTGTGGCTACGTTATGCCAAGATTTCGCCCGACGGCCGCGAGATAGCGTTCTGCTACAAGGGCGACATCTACAAGGTGCCGGTAGCTGGCGGTCAGGCTGTTCAGCTCACCACTCAGCCCAGTTATGAATGTAACCCGGTGTGGTCGCCCGACGGCAAGAAAATCGCTTTCGCCAGCGACCGTAAGGGCAACCTCGACGTGTTTGTGATGCCCAGCAATGGCGGCACCGCCACGCAGCTCACCTTCAACAGTGCGGGCGAGATCCCTTGGACGTTCACTCCCGATGGTCGCTACATCTACTTCTCGGCAGCCATCCAGGATCCCACCACCAGTGCGCTGTTCCCCTCGTCACGCTTGACCGAGGTGTATCAAGTGCCTGTGGAGGGTGGTGTGAGTACTCAGGTGCTTGCTTCCCCTGCCGAGGAGATTACCTTCAACCGCGACGGCAAGTTCTTTGTTTATCAAGACCAGAAGGGTATGGAAGACGCCCTGCGCAAGCACCACACCTCGAGCGTGACGCGCGACATCTGGAGCTACGACACCCGCACCGGCAAGCATGTCAATCTCACCAATCATGCCGGCGAGGACCGCAGCCCCGTGCTCAGTGCCGACGGCAACACCGTCTATATCCTTAGCGAGCGCGACGGCGGGTCATTCAACGTGTATTCGTTCCCCATCAACGCTCCACAAAGCATTAAGGCGTTGACCTCGTTCAAGAAGAACCCGGTGCGCTTCCTGTCTATCGCCAACAACGGCACATTGTGCTACACCTACGACGGCGAGATTTACACCCAGGCGCAAGGCGGCAAGCCCGCAAAGGTGAAGATTGACCTCATCCACGATGATGCCGACCAGGTGAAGCGATTGACTTTCACGAGCGGTGCCAAGAGTGCTTCGGTGTCGCCCGACGGCAAGCAGGTGGCATTTATTGTGCGTGGCGAGGTGTTTGTCACCTCGGTGGAATACGCCACCACCAAGCGCATTTCTGCCACAGCGCAGCAGGAGGCTGGCGTGTGCTGGGCTCCCGACAACCGCACCATTGCCTACGCCACCGAGCGCAACGGCATCTGGCAACTCGTGCAAGCAACTATCGACCGCAAAGAAGACCTTAACTTCCCCAACGCCACAATAATCAATGAGGAGATTCTGCTGCCTTCTACCTCCATCGAGCGCGCCTATCCTCAATACTCTCCCGACGGCAAAGAGCTCGCCTTCATCGAGGGTCGCAACAAGCTCATGGTTATGGACCTCAAGAGCAAGAAGGTGCGTCAGGTCACCGACGGCAGCACTTGGTATGAGACCAACGGCGGCTTTAACTACGAGTGGTCGCCCGACGGCAAGTGGTTCGCACTCGAGTTCATAGGCAACCAGCGTGACCCATATAGCGACGTGGGTCTTGTGAGCGCACAGGGCGGTGAGATTCACAACCTCACCCAGAGTGCCTACTTCAGCGAGAGTCCCCGCTTCGTGCTCGACGGCAACGCCATCCTCTACAAGACCAACCGCTATGGTATGCGCAGCCATGCCTCTTGGGGCTCGCAGGACGACCTCGCTCTCATCTTCCTCAACCAGGAAGCCCTCGACAAATATCAGCTCAACAAGGAAGACAGTGAATTGCTGAAGGAGGCCGAGAAGGAAGAGAAGAAAGCCGAGGACGAGAACGCCAAGAAAGAGGCAATCAAGAATAAAATCAACGAAAAGAAAAAAGACGATGGCAAGAAAGAAGAGAAAGTTAAAGACATCGTTGTGGAGTTTGACGGCATCGAAGACCGCATCGTGCGCGTGACCACCAACTCCAGCGACATTGCTTCGGCACTCATCACCAAAGACGGCGAGAACCTCTACTATCTCTCGGCATTTGAGAAGGGCTACGACCTGTGGAAGATGGACTTGAGAAAGAAGAGCACCACGCTCATAAACAAGATGAACGCCAAGTGGGCAAACATCGAGAGCACTAAAGACGGCAAGGAGTTCTTCATCCTGGGCAGTGGCACCATGCAGAAGCTCACCGTTGCCAGCGACAAACTCAAGCCAATCACCTATAGTGCCAAGATGAAAATGGATCTCACCGCCGAGCGTGAGTACATGTTCAACCATGTGGAAAAGCAGGTGCAGGAGCGTTTCTACAACACCAACTTCCACGGTGTGAACTGGAAAGAGAACTGCAACACCTACCGCAAGTTCTTGCCGCACATCAACAATAACTACGATTTCGCCAACCTCCTGAGCGAGCTGCTGGGCGAGCTTAACGTGTCGCACACCGGCGGACGCTACTACCCCAACGGCGGCGAAGCTACTGCCAACCTGGGTCTGCTCTACGACATGAGCTACACTGGTCGTGGTCTGAAAGTTGCCGAGGTGGTGACCGGCGGACCATTCAACAAGTCGAAATCTAAAGTGCGCCCTGGCTGCATCGTCGAGAAAATCAACGGAGAGGAAATCACCTACGAGAATGACTACACTACGCTTCTCAACGGTCAGACTGGCGTGAAGACGCTCGTTTCGCTGCGCGACCCTGCCACCGGCGAGACTTGGGACGAGGTGGTGAAGCCAATAGGACGCGGAACACTCAACTCCCTGCTCTATAAGCGCTGGGTGAAGCACAACGAGCACATCGTTGACAGCATCTCGGGCGGCAGGCTAGGATATGTCCACATCGAGTCGATGAACGACGCCAGCTACCGCGAGGTCTATAGCAAGGTGCTCGGCAAGTACAACAAGCGTGACGGTATCGTGATCGACATCCGCTTCAACGGCGGTGGACGTCTGCACGAGGATATCGAAGTGCTCTTCACGGGCAAGAAATATTTAACTCAGGAGATTCGCGGCCGCGACGCTTGCGACATGCCCAGCCGACGCTGGAACAAGCCCAGCATCATGCTTATGTGCGAGGCGTGCTACAGCAACGCCCACGGAACTCCTTGGGTATATAAGCAGATGAATATTGGCAAACTCGTGGGTGCTGCCGTGCCAGGCACCATGACCAGCGTCTCGTGGGAGACCCTGCAAGACGACTCGCTCATCTTCGGCATACCTATCATCGGCTACCGCACCGCTCAAGGCAACTACCTCGAGAACAGCCAGCTCGAACCCGACATCAAAGTCCTCAACGACCCCGCCACAGTGGTTAAAGGTGTTGACGACCAGCTCATCACCGCCACCAAGGAGTTGATGAAGCAGATAAAATAAGCGTCTGCGGCGCGGGGATCGAGGATCAGCATTGTGCATTGACTCTTTTAGGGGGTGCTTCGCTTAAAATTTTATTAAAATTTATTTCATAATTTCATATTCACGGAAGCAATTTTTATTATATTTCTAATTTTCATTTAATTTTAAGCGCGTAGCGTGCCCTTCAAGCATCTAAGAATATACATTCTGCATTGTACAACTCTCCACTACTTAAAACTTAAAACTTAAAACTTAAAACTTAAAACTTAAAACTTAAAACTTAACACTTAACACTTATAAATATGGTACTATTAAACAATTTTTTCAGCCCAGATGGGACATTCTTCTACATTTGTGGCATCATTGCTTCGGTGGGACTGATTCTGGGATATGTGCCTCAGGCGATACAGACTATACGCACCCGCAAGACCGACGATATAGCACTGCCCACGTTTCTGATGATTGGCATTGGCGGCATCGCCTTTATGCTTCAAGGCGCCATGCTTGGCATCTTCGGCGAAGGGTTCGCCATATTCTGGACCAATCTCGTGACCACTATCTGCAGCGTTATCATCTTCGGCATAAAGATGTATAACGACTACTTCAAGAAAGACAAGAACGACAAAGGCAAGAAGTAGCCGCTTGGGAGCCAAGTCTTTCATGGTGTCGCAAGAATAGCAAGAAGGCTTGGAGGCCGCAACCTCCAAGCCTTCTTAGATATTTGTTTCACAAGTTGTTAACTTGCTCATTAACTTATAGTTTATAGGCTAAGCTGTGTAATCTTGAATTTGCGATTGTGGAGACAGGGCATGCCGTGGCTGGTAATTACATGCAAAGATATTTCCATTTTTTGCGCAAGGGCGGTCAGGGCATGTCTTAAACCTACGGCTAGCTCTGGCGTCTTGCGAGCGTGAGCATTTCCTGTTTTCGTCAATGGGACACCCAGTCAGATTTCACAATGTTTTTTCACTA
>CALDIG010000250.1 GCA_937904375.1 uncultured Prevotellaceae bacterium | reverse complement strand
CCTGGGCTATCGCCGAGAAGAACGCCGAGGAGCCTATCGCCACTGTTCCCGAGGTTGCAGGTTACGTTACCAACGGCTTCCAGTGCAACTGGCTCAACGCCGAGATCGTTAGCGACACTAAGGCTATCATCTATCAGTACTTCCCTGGCAACTTCTTCAAGACCTATGAGCTGACTCTGCCTAGCGAGGAACCCGCAGGCTATGAGGAGTTCTATCTCGTTGGCACTTTCAACGACTGGAGTCAAGAAGTGGACATGGTTGCCTTTACCAGCAATGAAGCTGGCAATGAATACACCGCTACTATCGACCTCGAAGCTGATGCTGAGTTCAAGGTTATCACTCCTGACGGAGAAGGCTGGAAGTGGTTTGGTGGCCAAGACGACAATCAGGTTGGTTACTTCCTCATCAACGATGCTATTGAAGAAATCGCACTTGTTGACGGTGCAAACTTCAAGGTTGAAGAGGCCGGCAACTTCACATTCACAATTAAGGAAGCTGCTCTTGCTCCTGAAAGCAAGGCAGTTAGCGAGCCTCTCGTAATGACTGTTACCAAGAATGCTCCACAGGCTATCACTACTATCGGTAGCGACGTTAAGGGCGACAATGCCTGGTACAACCTCCAGGGTCAAAAACTCAATGGCATGCCCACAGCTCCTGGCATCTACATCAATGGCAACAAAAAAGTTGTGATTAGATAAAATGCTCACGCTCGCAAAGCATTGAGCAAACTCATGCCTTGTCTCGCTTAATCGCATTTTTAAGTGAGTGCAGAACTGAGCTTTTAAACTAACAAAACCCAAATCGGTTCAGACCGATTTGGGTTTTATTATTATGAGCAAGTGTTTTTTCTCACTTGCTTAGTATATAGGCTGTCATTGGGGCGAGTGTGGCGTTGAGGATGCCTTTCTTTACTTGCAGCACTTTTTTAGTGACAGCATCGCGATATTTGCCGTTCTCAACGGTCACGGGAATCGCCACTGTTGCTGGCTGCTCGTCGAGGTTGATGACTACTGCCGCCCTCTTGCCTCGCTCAACGATAATCTGCTTGCCGTTGTCGCTGAAAATGATGTTTTCGGGCTGGGCGGCGTTGATGTGGCGGAACTCGTTGACGGCGCGCACCACTGGGTGCTTGAACTCGTCGTTGCCCACCTTGCCAATTTCGTTGTCGCCCCAGTAGTTCTCGCGGGTGCTTCCGTGCGGGCGGGAGTAGAACAGAGGCGTACCATACTGGCGTGCTGTCAGGAAGACCCATCCCAGTCTTACAAGCTCATCGCTCATGCCTGCCGACTCATGGGCATTGCAATAAGTGTCGTGCGACTCCACCCACGTCACCAGGTGAGCGGGATCCACGCTGTGATGCCAGCTGAGCAGGTCGCCAGCCTTGGCGTCATGGCGGTTGAGGACCTCGCGCAGCATCCAGCCGTAGTTGCTTGCCGTGAGATCCATATACTCGGCGTAGCCTTGCTCGGGCACGTTCCTGTCCTGCAGCACCTCGCCGTAGATGAAGAGCTCATCACGGGGGACAGAGAGCCGCAAGCCTTTCACCGCCTTACGCCCCATCGCCACATCCCAGAAGTCGTTCTCGGGCGACTTGGGGTCGCGCGGCTCGTTGGGCAGACCGATGTGCTTCGCCGTGTCGTAGCGGAAGCCCCGTGCGCCACACGCCAGCACATCATTCACATATTGCAGGTAGTAATACTGGAAATCAGGGTTCTCGGTGTTCACGTCGGGCAGCTTGCCCATCTCGCCAGTGGTGCACTGGTAGCGGTCGCTATAGTCGGCGATGGGCCATAGTCCGTTGGCATGAAACAGGTTCTCGCGACCATTCACGGCGCTGTCGAGCCGCGCGTTGATGTGGGTGCGGTCAATCACGGTGTGGTTGGGCAGCACATCGACTATCACTCTCACACCGAGGGCGTTAGCCTTGGCGCACATGGTTTTGAACTCATCGCGCGTTCCTAGCTGGTAATTGCCGATGGTCCAGTCGGTGGGCTGGTAGTGATAGTACCACTTGCCGTTGCCGAAGAGCTGCCGCCCGCCGTTATCGCCAACGTAGCACTCATTGATGGGTGAGGTTTGCACAATGGTGAATCCTGCATCCTTGATTTCCTGCAGATGCTCACTTATTGTGTTGAACGACCACGCCCAAGCATGCAGGATGATTTCGTTGTTGCCGGCGGCACTCGTGTTCTGCGCTGCGGCCGCACTCATGCACATAGCGATAAAAGCTAAAGCAAAGAATTTGACTTTTCTTGACATAGTATATTTAATTTTCGTTTATCGTTTTTAGTTTATCGTTTTTAGTTGACAAGTTAACAAGTTGATAAGCAATTGTGCATTATGCATTGTGCATTCTGCATTATAATCGGGAATCGGGGAACTAGTGAAACGGCTAACTAGCGAGCAAAGCGAGCGGCTAACCTGCACGAAGCGCGATTACAAACTCGATATGGTTTTTCTTGTGCAGCAGGTAGATGATCGCCGCCTCGAGGAGGTAGGCGATAAGGTAGCTGTACCAGATGGCACCGGGGAAAAGCTTCGCCATGAGCCAAAGCACGGGAATCACGGTGAGCGACAGGGCAAAAGATATGAACAGCGCCATGCGGTGGTGGCTGTAGAGCTTGTAGATAATCATCAGCACATAAATGTAGCAGAAAGGGATGAAGCTCAGAGCGAAGACGCGCAGAGCGTGGTTGCTCTCGGCAAGCATGGCGGGGTCTTTACAGCCAAAGAGCTCGGCGATGCCTTGCGGCCAAATCCACACCAAGACGCAAGTGACGACCATCGCCACAGTGATGAAGCGCAAACCTTTGTCGATGACCGTTTTCACGCCGTCGGCATCACCCTTGCCCACATGGATGGCACCCAGCGACTGCAGCGTCTGGCACGTACCCGAGAGGAAGAGGTTATAGACTTGAAGCAGGTTCATGCACAAGGCGAAGACGAAGATGCCCGTGCGTCCTGTGGTGGATAGCACTATTGTGTTGGCACTTAGCAGCAGCAGCGTGAGGCAGATTGATGCCAGCGCCAGCGGTGCCCCTTGCGAGACGATGCGCCGCCATGAGGCGAGCACACCGCCACCGCCAAACTGCAAAATGAGACGCCTGTTCTCGGGGTTACGCCAGTGACTTAGCAGGATGGCGATGCCCACGAGGTGTCCCACCACCGTTGCGGCACTCGAACCGGTGATGCCCCATCCAAAGACTTGGATGAAGACGATGTCGAGCAGCAGGTTCACGGCATTGTCGATAATCACCGCCGTTGACACCAGTTTTGGACTGCCATCCACGCCCACCATTGTCGAGAGCCCCCACATGATGATGAACGCCGGGTTACCAATGAGCAACACCTGCATATAATCCTCGGCGAGAGGCAAGATGTGCTCGTTGCTGCACAGCAAGTGCGCCAGCTGCGAGGGGAACAGCAGTCCGCCAAAGACGGTGAGCAGCAGTCCCAACCCGGTGCTGAGCGTCAAGGCACGTGTAAAGAATCGCCGAGCGTCGCCTATGTTCTTCTTGCCCAGGGCGTAAGCCACAAGCATTCCCGCGCCGGCGTTGATGAGCAGGTGCAGGGTGAAGATGAACTGGTTGATGGGCTTCGACAGGTTGATGGCACTCACGCCGTCCTCACTGATAAGGTTGCCCACGATAATGCCGTCAACCACATTTCCCAGGCACCCCGACAGCGCCACCAGGATATAAGCCCACAAGTAGCCGTAGAATTGTTTATGTATGCTTTTTTCGTTCATCGTTGTTCGTTTTTTGTTTTTAGCTGACGAGCTGACAAGCAGACGAGCTAACGAGACAAGTGTTATGTTGCGACAACTGCCATTGCCTTGTTAGCTTGTTAGCTTGTTAGCTCGTTAACTTCTAATCTTAATCGAAGAAGCCGAGGCCGCCGATGGCGGTAAGCATGCGCTCCACGTAGTCCCACGAAGTGGGTGACCAGGTGAAGCCCAGGCGGTAGAGCACTTGCGTGGTGAGGTCGTTGTCGCGGGTCACGTCGGTGGTCTTCTGGCCGTGCGCCATGTCCTGGTAGGCAAGCAGACTCGCCATCTGTTTCGCCTTGGCTGGGTCGCTCTTGGCGGCTTCCATCGCCTTGTTGAAGTCTTCCTGCTCAACAAACTTAATGCCCTCTCCCACTGTGCTGAGCCCCATGAGCACATCGCCCAGGAACTGGGTGTGAATATTGTAGGGATGGAACACGCAGCACTCACGCGGCGTGGTGGCGAGCATCACGATGGCGTGCGCCACCTCGTTGATAGGCGAGAACTCCACGCGCTTGTTACGCATCGAGAACGGGCATTCACCAAGCATGTTATAAACCTTGATGCGCCCCATGAAGGAGTTAGTCTGGAAGTTTGCCTGGAACTCGCCGTCGGTGCTACGAGCCGCGAGGTTGCCCACACGCATTATCTTGGCGCTTAGGCCACGGCGGGCGACAGCGTCGAGGATGAGCCGTTCTGCCATGAACTTCGAGTAGATATACTTGTTGCCCAAGAACTGACCCATATATAGGCGCTGCTCGGTGAACACGTCATCACGTGCCTCGCCAGCCCACAGACCGCGCGTGCTTGCGGTGGAGATGTGTACCAGATTGGCACCCTTCTTCAAGCAGAAATCCACGCAGCGTTGCGCGCCGCCAATGTTCACGTCCTCAATCTCGGTGCCCTCGCTGAAGTGCTTCACGATGGCAGCGCAGTTGAAGATGGTGTCGATGTCGAGACTGTCGTCGAAGTCGCTCGTCACGTCGCCCACCACGATGTGGAGGCGCTTGCCAAAGAGGTCTTTGAAGGCGTTGGCAAAGTAGTAGTAAAGCAGCGTGCGCAGACGGCTCTCAGCCTTCTCGGCATCTTTGCCACGCACTAAGCAGTAGATATTCTTGGCGTCGCTGTCAATCAACTCGCGCAAGATGTGGATGCCCAAGTAGCCGGTAGCGCCCGTGAGCAGCACATTGCCCAACGGCTGACGCTCACCGCTGCGGAAAGCGTCGAGGGTGTTGCCACTGAGCACCTCGTTGATTGCCGAGTAGTCAAAGTCTTTCACCTCGTCGGGACCCTCATCAACCGTCTCGCCAGTGACGAGGCGTGCCAACTGGCGCGGAGTGGGGTTAGCGAAGACATCGCCGTAAGCCACGTGCATCCCAGCCTTGTCGGCCTCGATGATGACACGTGTCACCACCAGCGAAGTGCCGCCAAGCTCAAAGAAGTTGTCGGTAGCACCCACCTTGTCCATTTGCAGGATGTCGGCGAAAATCTTGCAGAAGGTGCGCTCGGTGTCGGTAGCCGGCTCCTCATAGGCTGCCGAGATTGCCAGCTCGGGCTCTGGTAGCGCTTTTACGTCGGTCTTGCCATTGGGGGTCATCGGCATCTTGTCGAGTTGGCGGTAGGCGGTAGGCACCATATATTGCGTTAGGCTCTTCGAAATCTCGGCTTTGAGAGCGTCGGGAGCAATCTCTCGGTCGGCGGTGTAGTAGGCGCACAGGTGCTCCTTGCCGCCAATCTTGCGAATCATAATCACCACCTTGTCGATACCCTCCACACGGAGCATCACGTTCTCTATCTCGCCAAGCTCGATGCGCAGTCCGCGCAGCTTAATCTGGTGGTCGGTGCGTCCCAAAATCACCACATCGCCGTCGGGCAGCCACTTGGCGTAGTCGCCCGATTTGTAGATGCGCGTGCCGTGATAGTCGATGAAGCGCTCGCGAGTCATCTCGTCGAGGTTGTTGTAGCCCCTAGCCACGCCACGACCGCCTATATAGAGTTCGCCCACCACGCCCACTGGCAGCTCGTTGCCGTCGGCATCGACGATAAACTCCCTGACGTTGAGCTGCGGCTTGCCCACAGTAACGAGGTAAGCACGAGTCAATTCCTTGTTATTGGAAGCCACAGTAATCTCGGTGGGACCGTAGCAGTTGAAGATGCGTGCTTTGGAAACGGTGCGAATCTGGTGCAACAGCTGGTCGCTGAATTTCTCGCCACCGGCACGCACAATCTTGATATTGGCGATTGCCTTGGCGAAGTCGTCGCTCGTGAGCCACGTCTGCCAGCGCGACGGCGTGCCACTCACCATGTTGATGCGCTGCTCAGTGATGAGTTGCGCCAGGTCGAGCGGGTTGTTGGCCTGCTCCTCGGTAGCTACAACGAGCGTCTTGCCGTTGTAATATGCCATGCCGATGTCTTGCAGGGCGGCATCAAACGAGATAGTCGTCACGCTCAGCACACGGTCGGCATCGGTCATCACAGCATTGGCAAACACATTTGCGGGATGGCCATAGAGGTAGTTGCATATTCCCTCGTGACGCAGCATCACGCCCTTGGGACGGCCGGTCGAACCACTGGTATAGATGAGGTAGGCGAGGTCATCGGGAGTGATATCGGGCTGGCGGTATTCACCCGCACCAGCAATCAGCTCCTCAACGTTGATCGCCTTCTCGGCTGGCACGCTGTCCATCTTATCTTCAGTGGTGATGATATATCGTGCCTCGCTGTCCTCAAGGATGAGTTTGACGCGGTCGGCGGGGTATTCGGGGTCGCAGGGGATGTAGGCGGCGCCAGTTTTGAGTACGCCGAAGAGCGACAAAATCAGGCGGCTGGTGCGCGGCAAGAGCAATGCCACACGGTCGCGCTCCCCTACTCCGCGAGCTTGCAGCGCAGCGGCGATGCGAGTTGTCACCTCGTCCATCTCCTTATAGGAGAACTTGCCATCAACAGCCATCAGAGCGTCGCGCTCAGGTTGTGAGGCGGCGAAGTGACCTATGCACTCGTGGAAGAAACTGAACGGCGCGTCGCCGGTCGCCACCTCTCGCAATTTGGCGAGTTGAGCCTCTTGCTCGCTGCTCACGATTGAGATGTGCCGCACCTTCTCGTTGGGTTGCTGCATCATGCGCTCAACCACGGCGGCGATGCTCTGCGAGAGAGCCACAGCGAGTTGTTCGGAGTAGATGGCATTGTCATACTGCACCACTATGCCCCGTGTCTCTATCTTGATGTTTATCTTGAACTTTGGAACATTCAACTCAAGTAATTCCTGCTCAATCGCCTCACCGTTTACTGAATATTGCGACAACACGCCCACCTGATAGGCGTAGGCGATAGCCGGACGGAAGGCGTAGTCGGCGGCGATGCGCGCGAAGGGGTAATCTTCATGGCGCAAGGTGTTGTCGAAGGTGTCGCTTGTGGCGCGCAGGAAGTCGCCAACGCTCACGTCATCAATGCTGATGCCTAGCGGCAAGGTATTGACAAACATACCCACCGTGTCGGCAATCTTTAGGTTGGAACGGCCGCTGCTCACGGTGCAGATATAGACCTCGCGGTTGTTGGTGTAGCGTGATACTACGTAAGATGTGGCGGCAAGGAACAGATGGGCAGCGGTTACCTCCTGACTACGGCAAAAAGCGGCGGCTTTTTCGTGGTCAACAGCGCACACCGCCTCGCCTATCAAGCCCTGAACGTCGCTCTTAGGCAGGTCGCCAGGGATCTCGCTGGCACCCTCGCAGGTAGCAAGTCTTTCGGCAAAGAACTGCTGTGATGCCTTGAAAGTGTCGCTGTCCTCGGCATTTTGCTGGTCGGCAACGAAGTCGAGATAGGTATATTCTTCCTTTTCAACGCTGTTTCCTTCGAGAACCGAGTTTATCTGCTTGATGAACAAGTCGGCAGAGCCGCCGTCGAAGAGCAGGTGATGCACGTCAAAGAGCAGATGCACACCATCTTGTGTGGTTACCACCTCAAAGCGATAGAGAGGCGCTTTCTGCAGGTTGAAGGGTTTGACAAACTCGTTCTTATAGGTCGCCAGTTCCTTGTCGCTCATGTGTGTGACAGGAATATTGACTGGCACGCTGTCCTCGATTGTCTGCATTATCTTGTCGCCCTCGGTGGTGAAATGCACGCCAAGCTCGGGGTGGCTCTCCACCACGCGTTTCACTGCCTCGGCGAGTTTCTGCGCATTTGTGCCGTCGGGATAAGACAGCAGATATGGGATGTTATAGATTGTGGAAGTGGGATTCTTCAAGCACTCGAAATACACGCCTGTCTGTGCGTAAGACAGCGGCACGGTGGTCTTGCTTTCGCCTTTCTCGCTTGCCTTTGAAACCGTTTTGTCGCCAGCCATCATCTGCTTGAGAATTTCGTTCTCGATGCTTTGCAGTGTACCGGTCTTGACGAGAGACTTGGAGTCGAGCGCCACGCCAAAACGTTTATTGACCTGTACAGCAAGGCGAATAGACGATATTGATGTCAGCCCCACATATCCTAGCGGTGTGGTGACGCCAAACTCGGTGTTGCCCACAATCTGTGCTATCATTTCGTGCAGTTCTTGTTCGAGCACGTTCATGGGCACATTGCTCTCCTCGATGGCGGCAGTTGCCTTCTTCTCGGGCTTGGGCAGAGCGCGCTTGTTCACCTTTTGGTTCTGGTTGAGCGGGATAGCGTCAATCTGCATCGTCACAGCGGGAACCATGTAAGGCGGTTTCTGGTCAAGGATGAAGTTGTTGAGAGCGTCGATGTCGATAGTCTCGTCACTCACGATGTAGGCAGCGATGAATTTGCCGCCGCCGTCCTCGTCAAAGGCCTGAACAGTGGCATCTTTGATGCCCGGGAACTCACGGATGATGCCTTCCACCTCTTTCAGCTCGATGCGGAAGCCGCGGATTTTCACCTGACCGTCGCGACGTCCCACAAACTGGATGTCGCCGCTTGGCAGATAGCGCACGATGTCGCCAGTGCGGTAAACACGGCTGTATTTCTCGTCGCTGGTAAAGGGATTTGTGATATACACCTCGGCAGTCTTCTCAGGACGGTTGAGGTAGCCACGGCTCACCTGCGGTCCCGACACCCACAATTCGCCCGCCGCGCCCACTGGCAGCCGATGTCCCTGCGGGTCAACGATGTAGAGCCTCATGTTGTCGAGAGGCTTGCCAATAGGTATGTCCTTCAGTCGCTTATCCACATGATAGGTGGTGGTGAAAATCGTACACTCGGTGGGACCGTAGCCGTTGTAGAAGCTATAGCCCTCGGGAGGGGTGAGTGACGCTAATTTCTCGCCTCCGGTGGAGAGGTGCAGAAGTGAGTGGTTGTCGATGCCTGTGGCAAACTGGTAACCCACCTGCGTGGTCATGAACGAGTGGGTGATGCCGTTGCTCTCAAAGTAGTCGTTGAGGGCAATCAGGTCGAGACGTATCTCCTCGGGCACGATATGCAAAGTGGCTCCGCAGGTGAGGGCGGGGTACATATCCATCATGCAGGCGTCGAAGCCATAGCTGGCGTAGGCCGCCACCTTGTGCTCGGGCTTGAGGGCGTAGTAGCGGTGATACCAGTTGCAGAAGGCTACAAGATTAGCGTGGGTGAGCTGACAGCCTTTAGGCACGCCAGTCGAACCGCTGGTATATAGCATGATAAAGAGTTGGTCGGGATCGACGGTCACTGACGGGGCTGCTGCGACGGGAAGACTGCTGAGGTCGCTGGTTAGCAGCACTTCGCCCTCATATTCATTGACTAACGGTCTAAGTTCGGCATCGGCGATGAGGAGCTTGGCACTCGCGTCTTTCATCATGAAGTTTAGCCGCTCGGTGGGATAGCTCGGGTCGAGGGGTTGATAGGCACAACCCGCCTTGAGCACGCCTAATGATGCTATCGCCATCCACTCGCTGCGTGGAATTAACACGCTCACCACGTCTTCCTTGCCGAGTCCCTTGCCGGCGATGGCAGCCGCGATGCGGTTGCTCATGTCATCAACTTGGGCGTAGGTGTAGCTGCGGCCGCTATACACCACAGCGGTGCTGGACGGTGTGGCGGCGGCTTGACGCTTGAAGAGCGAGACTATAGTTTGCGAGTTGTCATAATCAACATCGTTTTGGTTGAAGCTGTCAAGCACCTCGACTTGCGCCGGTGTGGCGATGTCGATGTCTTTGAGCAGCGCTTGAGAGAGGAAGCCCTCTACCACCGCCTCGTAGCTCTCAAGGAATTGAGCGACAAGCTCCTCGCTGTACTCGTTGCTGTTATACTCGGCTTTGGCTTGATAGCGACCGCCCATAATGAAGGCTTTGAGGTAGAACGACGCATCAAGGTAGCTGTTTCCCAAGCGCACGGTCTTCATCGGCAGACCTGCCCAACGCTCATCGGCAAAGAGGTTGCCATGCCAAGCAAACATCGAGTTGCTTTGCAGGTTGAGGTCGGTCATCAGGTCGCTATAGTTGTAGATGTCGTGCTCGCGGCAGCCGCTCATCTGGTCTTGCAACGAGCGCAGGAAGTCGAGCACGGTGGTCTCAGCAGTGAACTTGCCATAGACGGGCAGGGTCTTGACGGTCATGCCCACAGTGCGCGTTATGCGCTTGTCGCCGCGACCATTGTAAACGGTGGTAAACAGCGACTCCTGCTCGTTGTTATATTTTGCCAACAGGAAGCTGTAGGCCGCCGTGAAAAAGTTGCTCTTGAAGATGCCATTAGATTTACAGAACTCATCGACGCGTGCCATGTCGGTCTTCAGGGTGTGGAGACGGCTCGCCTCGCTGTGCTGGCTCTCGTAGCGGTCGGGCATGAGCTGGGTGAAGGTGTCGCCGCAGTCGAAATTGGCGGCATACCACCGCTTGGCATCCTCAAAGGCGGGCTGCTGCCGCTTCTCCATCTCCTCGACGGCAATCTGCGCCATTGTGATGGTCTCGGGTTCTATAGCCTCATTGTTATAAGCCTTCTCGATGTCATGCAGCAAGACCTTCATCGAAGTGCCGTCAACGATGAGGTGATGATAGTCAACAAAAAGGTAGTAATGCTCCTTGTCGCGCATCAGGCTCACATGGAAAAGGCGGTCGCCATAGATGTCAAACGGCTTGATGAGGTGCCGCTTCTCTTGCTCAATATCTTGAATTTCCTTGATGGAGAGGGAGAAATCCTCGTTGGCAAGGTCAATGGTCTGAATGGGTTCGCCGGCATCGTTAAGCTCGATGCGGGTGAACAATGTGGGATGAGACTTGAAAGTGGTGACTATGGCTTGGCACAGGCGGTCGCCGTCGAGGCTGCCGTCAAGCACATAGATGTAGGGCAGGTTGTAGCATGGCTCGCCTTGATGGCTGGCACATTCCACATATAGCCCATACTGCACTCGGCTAAGTGGTGCTGATTGTTTCATAATTTTATTGCGCTTCGCGCAGTTTAGTGTTTAGAGTTTAGAGTTATTCAGCTGACGAGCGAACGAGCTGACGAGCGAACGAGGCAAGTGTAATGCTGCGACAATTACAATTGCCTTGTTAGCTTGTTCCTTGTTAGCTTGTTCCTTGTTAGCTTGTTAGCTTGTAAGCTAAAATTTACTCAAAATTAAAGAGGTTGATGAATCCCGTCATTTTAAACACGTTCTTGATGTCGTCGTTGAGACCCTTGAGGGTCACGGTGTGGCCGTGCGACTTGGCTTTCTTGAGGATGCCGAGCAGGATGCGCAATCCGCTCGATGCGATGTACTCAAGCTGTGTGCAGTCAATCACGATGTCTTTGTCCTCGTTGTCGTAGAGAGGTTTCATCTCCTTCTCCACTTCGATAGCAGCGGCAGTGTCGAGCTCGCCAATGAACTCCGCAACCAGCTTGTCGTCAATCTCATTAATTGTAGTCTT
Source organism: uncultured Prevotellaceae bacterium (assembly GCA_937904375.1). GTDB lineage: Bacteria > Bacteroidota > Bacteroidia > Bacteroidales > Muribaculaceae > Sodaliphilus. The sequence continues at coordinate 1,431 of CALDIG010000250.1, read as the reverse complement.
CATAATAGTATTATTTATTGTGTTGATAGTTTTCTCTGTTTGTTGTGATTACAAAGTAAGTACTTTTTTCTCTAAAATGCAATAATCTGCCTGTTTTATTGCACCCAGACTGCGATAATTTGCCATTTTTGCCCCTCTCAGACTGCGATAATTTACCACTAGAGCTTGCTCAAAGTCTTGCGAGCGCGTGAGCATTTTATTCAAATAAATTTTGTTTTTCTCTCGGTTTGCACTAATTTTTTGTAATTTTGCAGCTTTGATATCTTAAACAACCAAAAACACAATAACATGGAACGTAAATTAAACATTCAAGAAGAAGCGGCACGATGCTTGTTGTGCCATGATGCTCCATGCTCGAAGGCCTGCGGAACCGGAGACCCGGCACGTGCCATTCGAGCCGTGCGTTTTGACAATTCTGCCGTTGCGCGACAGTGGATTGACGGCTGTAGCGAGCAAGACCTGGAAAATGCCGAGCGGGCATGTCTGCACTACGACCGCCCCATCCGCATTGTGGAGATGGCAAAGCAGCTGCCTCCCTGCAACTTGCCCAATGAGCTGCCGTCGCTGGAGATAGACTTCTGCGGCATCCATTGCGAGAGCCCGTTTTTCCTGGCATCCTCGTCGATATGCACCAACTATGATATGGTGGCACGGGCCTTTGACGCTGGTTGGGCGGGAGTCTTTTTCAAGACCATCTGTCTGCACGACATTGAAGAGGTGTCGCCACGATTTGACGTGGTGAACCGTGAGGGCGGCAAGGGTGACTTTTTCGCCTTGCGCAACATGGAGCAGCTTAGCGAGAACCCCGCCGAGGAGGATTTCGACACCTTGCGACGGCTCAAACAGGATTATCCTTCAAAGGTGGTGGTGGCATCTATCATGGGTCAGACCGAGGAGGAATGGATGGTGCTGGCAAAGATGGCTCAGGACGCTGGCGTGGATGCCGTGGAGCTGAATTTCTCCTGTCCGCAGATGCGCCTCGCCGGCATGGGAAGTGACGTGGGACAAGACCCCGAACTGGTCACCTTCTTCACCGCATACGTGAAACGCAATGTGAAAATTCCAGTCATCCCAAAGATGACACCCAACATTGCCCACATCTCCCAACCTGCCATGGGAGCCTATTTTGCTGGTGCAGATGCCATCTCAGCCATAAACACTATCAAGAGTGTGACGCTTGGCGAAGGCTCTGAGGTGAGCGGTTGCCAAACAGGATCGGGTTACTCCGGCAAAGCCGTCAAACCCATTGCCCTACGCCACATCTTGGCTATGGCGAAGAATCCCATCATGAAAAACATCCAATTTAGCGGCATAGGAGGTATCGAGAACTGGAAGGATGCACTGGAGTTCATCCAACTGGGGTGCCGTAACGTACAGGTCTGCACAGCTGTCATGCAATACGGCTACCGCATCATCGACGACCTCATCCTC
>CALDIG010000249.1 GCA_937904375.1 uncultured Prevotellaceae bacterium | reverse complement strand
GCCCCGAGTGGACTTTCACCACAGATGTATAACATGCCCGTCGTACACAATGAAAGGGCAGCCTCACTTGGCAGCCCTTTCATATTATAGATTATAATAAGCCTGTTACTTCACCAGCACTTTGTTGCCGTTGACGATGTAGATGCCTGGGGCGAGGCCGTCGATGGTGAGCTTGCCGCCACTGATGGTCTCACTGGCAAGCTGGCGGCCATTGGTGTCGTAAACGCCAACCACAGTTCCGTCCTTGCCGGCAACAACTATGCCGCCGTAAGTTCCGGCGAGGTCGAAGCCGTTATCGCCAATCACGCTGTTGATGCCAGTGATGATACCGTCGCTCGACCAGTTGAGGTAGAACGTACTGCCATCGCCATTACCTGTATCATAGGTGTAGGTGGCTTGGCCATCGGCTCCATTGGCTGTCTCATTAGCTGCCTCAAGCACCACAATAGTGCCAGGAACATCGTCAGGGTCGAGATAGTCACCCATGTTGCTAGGATTGAGGGTAACATTCCTCAACATTCCTGCATTGCCTTGATTCCAGTTGATGTTGTCAAGAACCATTCCGTCGGTGCCCAGATAACGAGTGTTACCCTTGCTGTCCTCGCTGGTCCTCTGGGTGAGCACGGTGCCGTTACCTGTCTCTTCGGGATCAATCTGGAAGAAATATACAGTCACCACGTTGCCAAAGTCGTTCTTAGGCGTGAACTTGGCGCAGTCGGCAAGGATGGTGCGACCGTTGTCCTCGCTGTTGACGGTAGCACCTGGAGCGGCACTCAGGTCGATGCCGTTGATGTGGTTGTGGGCAAACTCGATATTGGTCAGGCTTGCAAAGCTGCCGTTGGTGCCTGGCTTGATGCAGTGCAGGTCATTAAAGTTAGCGCGAACATCAGCGATTGCGGTGCCGGGGAAGACGAGGTCGCTCAGGCTGTTGCCGCCAACCTTGTTGTCAACGGTCACAGGCTTAGTCTCGTCGGCCTCACCGCCGTTGTGGTTGTTAGCAGCTAGCGACTGGTCATCAAGTGTCTCCTCGCTGTTAGAGCAGTTGAAGTATTGCAGAGCGGTATTGGCGCTCAGGTCAATGTCTTCTATAGTGTTGCGGGCAAAGTCGAGCCAGGTGAGGGCAGGGTTGCTTGCAACGTTGAGAGCGGTGAGCGAGTTGTCATACACGCGCAGTTTCTCAAGAGCAACGTTGTGGCTCACATCAATGCTGCTTGCGCCAATATTAGATACCCACAGGTTCTTAAGAGCGGTGTTGTTAGAAACATCGATGCCGCCAAACTGTGTGTTGTTGTAAGCAAACAGCGTCTCAAGACCAGTGAGAGTGCTAAGACCGGTGAAGTTGTTCAGAGCAAGGTCGTTCTGAATATAAACAGTCTTAAGCAATGGGTCATTGTCTAATTTCAACGTGTCGAGATTTGAGAGATTGTAAGCACGCACTGTGGGCAGGCTGTCGCAATTCTCGGCTAAGACTGTCCTGATATTCGGGCAGTAGGTCACATCGAGTGAGTTCCAGTTAGATGTGGTAGCATAATTAGCATTGTCCGCATGTACTTGGAAGTTGAGCGGGTTGCCACTCACGTTCACATACTCAAGATAGGGGAGGCTGCCATTGTCGGCGGTGCCTGGATAAAAGCGTATTTCGTTGAATGAACTGTAGCTTATGTCATAATACCTGAGTTTATTGGGATAGAAGTCACTATTATCACTAGTTGAGCCATTAGGTCCTTCCAAGACAACTGTTCCAGTAACTTCATTATCATTATTAGTTCCCCAAGTTACTGACTTAAACTTCTTGATTTTGGTCTGGGTGCCAGTATTTCCCATACCTAATCTCAAGTCCTCATCGCTGGTAGCAGGATTGTTATAAGTATTAAAATCACGCATCATTTCACTATCACCATACATGTAGCTACATGTCAAGGTGTCAAGTTCGGGGAAGTATCTGTAGCCGAGCGAGCACATGTTGTTGTGGTCGGCATGGATCACCTTAAGTTTTGAGCAAGGAATGAAATATACATAGGTGTGCCAACTCACATAGGCTCTTTTAGTCGATGTGTTTTGCGAGCTAGTTGCGCTAAGAGCATCGATGTCGGTAACCCAGTCTTTATCCATCCAGCCAGGACACATGTAAGTGGGTCCAGCAGCGGTGTTGTGAATATTGGTATAGCTGAAATCAAGCCATTCCAAGTTTACATTCTTTCCCAGGTCAAGGTGATAGAGTCCTGTGGTGTCGTTCAGGTCACAATCGCGCAAGTCGAATGGACGGGAGCGTTTCTTCTGGAAGTTAGTGTAATGATTCGTCCACTGGGTTTCTGTGGGTGTCTTACCATAAGCCTTACCTGCCACTTTGCCATATTTCATGAGATGACGACCCTTCCTCTCACGCATAGCTGTTTTCTCGGCTTGTGTCATGTTTGGGTTAGTATATATACCGCCTTCTACTATAGTGCGGTTGTGACTCACGTCGAGATGCTTGAGGTTAACGTTTTTATAAAGGTGAACGCTGTCGCGCAGGTTGTTGTAGGCAAGGTCAAGATACTCCAATGCAGTGAGATACTCTAAGCTCGACTCAGTGGGGTCGGTTATACGGTAGTTTCCGCTGCCCGACACGCCAACTGTATACACACCATTGGTGAAGGTGGTAAACTCGTTGTGACGAGCCCTCAAAGTCTTAAGGCCTGTAACGCCCTCAAGCGAGTTCTGCTGACCGAGTTTGTTGAACGAGCTGTTCTCGATGTTCAAGGTCTGCAAATTGCTCAGATTCTTGATGTAGAGACCATTGTCGCTCTCGATAAGGCCGTCGGGGCTGGTTTGTGTCAAGGCGGTGTTTCCGTGAAGCTCAATCTCGGTAAGGTCGGTGTTGTCACCCAATGCCAATGATTTGAGCGAGGTGTTGTTCTCGGCTTTAAACTTAGTAAAACCGTTATTGCCCAAGTCAAGACCCACAAGCGAAGTCTGCGGCAGTGTGTAGTCACCAGCTTGGAAGTTGTTGTTCTGGGCGTAGAGATATTGGATGTTGCTCTCACTTACATTGATGTCACTGAGTTGGTTGTTGTTCATCACCATTGTAGTGAGTGACGATATTCCAGTAGTGGGAACATCGGTAAACGCATTGTCACTTAAATCAAGTTTGTAAAGCGATGTCGCACCGGTAGCTGCAATGGTGGGCATAGTTGATTGAGTCATACCACTATTAGTTATAGCAAGTGTGGTGAGTGCAGCGTCATTGGTAACATCAAGGTTCAACTTCTCAGGATTACTAAGACTTGTAATTGTCAATGAAGTAAGACCAGGGTTGTCATTGATCAGCAGTGTGTCAAGAGCCGGGAAAGCAAATGTAGGCTTTGCGGCACTACCCAATTGGTCATTGCTCAAATCGATGTAATGCAGGTTCGGGGCAACGCTTGGGGTCAGTATTGTAAAGAGTCCATTGGCTGCACCAGTGTGGAGGTAAAGGTCAACATTATTAAGCTCTAGGTGCTCTAGATGTGTCATGCGAGGAATATATGTAGTACTGCCTCCCAAAGCGCCTGCCGAACTGCTGCCCTGAAGACCTGTGCAGCCGTTGACGATAAGCGTCTTGAGGTTGTTAGTAGCAGGACAATACATGGTTGTGAGCGCTGTGTTGCCACTCAAGTCAACATATTCAACACTCTCGGTGGGGAAATAGTCAGAAGCACTATATGTCGTTTGGCTTGCATTCAAGTGGCAGTTGGCGGCCTTGAAAGTCTTGAGCTGTGTGAGAGCTACAAGCACAAAATTCTTGGCGTTTTGTGGATTGTCACTCACATCAATATATTGAAGCTTTGTGTTGTTGCTGAATCCTTGGTTGTTGGTCAACTGGTTTCCGCTGAGATCTATCCATTCTAGGTTTGGCATCTTCTGCATGGTAGCGGCGGTCATATAGTCAAGTCCCACATTATGAAGATTCAGTTTCTTCAAGTTAGAATATGTGCCACCACCGTCAATGTTTTGGAGGCCACCCATCCAAGTGCAGCCAGTATTGGCGAAGTTTATCTCTTCAAGATTCTTGCATTTGGTCACATCTATGTAAGGTGTGTGGACGGATGAAACTCCTTGCAGTTGAGAGTTGCCGTTCATGTCGAGGATACGCAGGTTGGGGTTGCTGGTGAGAATGACATTATTGGAGATGTCGTTACCACCAGCATAGAGTTCTTCAAGGTTGGTAAAAAATTCTATTCCCGCAAGGTTTGAGATGCCTTTTTCCTCAATGTGTAAAACTTTTTGGTTGTTGGTAGTAATAGCTTCACCCTCGCTTTTGCCGGTGATAGTGCTTACCGCACCGCGAAAGTTTTCGTCGGGAAAGTTGGTGGCATTGAGCACAGCACCCGTAATGGTCATCATGTAGTTCTGACCATAAACGCTCCAGTAGGCTCCATTTGTCCAGGGTAAGTCACTAGTCTGGTTTCCACTGTTGTTATTAAAAATCACAGTGGCGGGGTTTGCTGGTGTTGTGCCAGTCCATTTATACACATCGTTGCCGTTGCCGTTGGTGCCCACTTTGGTCATTTGTTCGCCTGGCCAGCTGTGGTTGGCATTGCTAGAGGAGTCATAGACATAAGCATACATGGTTCCCCATCCGTTGGTGTTCACAGCATAGCAGAAGGGATTTGCCTCAAACTCCACTCCATCTGGTAGATCATAGTAGTCGGTAACATTATTGGCATTGTTATTGGCAAACTCGAAGTAACGGTTGCCGGTTATGCCGGTTATGTCTCCAGTCTTAGTGGCATCGGTGCCAAAGCTGAGGATGATATTGACACTTGTCGCGTCAATATCGATGTAGTACCAAGTTTGGCCCCCAACGCTCTTCGTGTTGGTGAGTTTCGTGCCAGGATAAGCGTCAAGCAATGGATTTTGAGCGTTGTCCCAAGCATAGACGTAAGGCTCCTGGCTGGCTTTCACGTTGATAGTGAGAGCCCAAGCATTGCTGCTCCAGGCGGTGGCGAAGACTGCCAGGAGCATCAGTGCGCAAGTTTTTGTTAGTAGATTTTTTCTCATAATTATATTATGTTTTTAAGTTATAAATGCCGTAGTTAGTAAAAAGATGCTATTACGGAAATATCTTGCAAATTTATTAATAAAAGTTGTAAAGTCAAATTAATTAAGGTAAAAAATTACGGAATATACACAAAATAAGCATAAATGCCCGATTAAAGATAATCAATCGGTCAATAAATTAATACTGTTGTTTTTATTAAAACTGTGTTTTGCAACAACCTCAACAGTCGAATCATAATTGCTGAACAGTTATGCGACATGGTAAGGTAACTATTCAACGATGTCACCATTATCAAACAAAAATGCGATTGTAGGGACACGGCATGCCGTGTCCGTGTTGCGGTGCGCTAGCGGTCAGGGCATGCCCTGACCCTACAGCTTGAACATTGCCGAGTGTGAGCATTTTATTTAAAACCTGACAAAAAGTTTTTCAAAAACTAGTTTTTTGTTGAATCTGTTCCTCTTTGTTGAGTTTGTTTGATAATAGTACGAGGAAAAAACTAAATTGCTGAACAGTTACCATGTCGCACAAAATTGTTAAATAATATAATCACTCTTTTGAAAAATGAGAATTTATATATACCTTTGCGAGGCTAATTGTTTATCAACAGTTTTTTATAGAGAGTTTAATTTTTTGTTTAACCGCACCAGCTTGCAAGAGTGGTGCCTAATATCGATTAAGAAAAATGAAAAAATTAATTGCATTAATGTGCGTTGGAGCTCTCGCTCTCGCAGGTGTTAACGGCTTTGATGCCCAGGCCAAGAAGAAAGTAACTAGAAAAAAGGTGACTAAAACCGAGAAAGTAGCAAACCCTAACAAGGATGTTAAAGAAGTAAAACCCGAGTGCGACAAGGACAAGAAAGAAGAATGCCAAGGCTGCGATAAAAAGACGCTGGAAGGCAACGAGATGAAGAAGGTTGAGTGCAAAGACACTAAGCTTCTCAAGAAAGACGGCCTCAAAAAAGTTGAATCAAGAGAGGTTAAGAAAGAAGGCTGCTGCAAAGAGGAAATGAAAGGCGACTGCAAAGACTGCGAGAAGAAAGCCGAAGGCGAGCACAAATGCGCCCACCAGTCACCCTGCTGCAAAGAAGGCGCCTGCAAGCAAGACGGCAGCTGCGGCAAGCCCAAATGTAAAGAAGACAAAGAGAACTGCTGCAAGTAATTCTAATTGACTTCTATTTATAAGTCAAAACCACAAGTTTAACAGATTACACAGATAATCTAAAAATAGGATGCCACTTCAACTGAAGCGGCATCCGTTTTTTACCCACTTGATAAACTGTTGATTATAAGAAACAATTCGTTTCAATTAGTTTAATTAGTGTGCTTTATTATCTGCCTAAAGCTCATATTTTGGGATTCCCATGAGCTTGATGTCGAACTGCAGGGTGGAGAAGGGCTTGATGTCGCCGCTGCTGGTGGTGCCATAACCTAAGTTGTAAGGAATTATCACGCGGCAGCTGTCGCCAATGTGCATCTTGGGGATGGCGATAGCCCAACCCTCAATCACGCCGCTGCTGAGACGGCAGCGGAAGAGGCTGTCGGCGGGCGAAGTGCTCAAATAAGACGAGTCAACAGCGGTGCCATCGTAGAGACGCAGATAATATTTCACATCTACCATCGACGAGAACTTGGGTTTGAGGTTGTTCTTGGTCTTGCTGGTGTCGTTGAACCAGTGGATAAGTACTTTGGCGTTGGGGTCCCAGGGGGCTGTCACAGTGGTATATTCGGTCGATGCCGCCTTCTCATTAAACCAGGCGGTATTGGCTTCGCGCCACTCGGCATAGTCATCGGCAACCTTCTCTTCATCAGTTTTCAAGCAAGACGAGATAACGCTGCCTAGTGCCATTATCGCTAATAATATAAAAGGAAATTTCTTCATAGTTCTTCCAGTAAACAAGTTGACAAGTTAACAAGTAAACAAGCCAATAGAATTATTTGTTGTGGACTGACGAGGCAGGCCTCGTCACTACTTTACACTTAAAACTTTACACTTAATCATTTTTGTGCATTGACTTGAGCAGGTTGTTGAGGCTGCACTGCTCGCCGATGATTGCTGGCAGGTCGCTGATTGCCACGCGCTGCTGCTCCATGGTGTCGCGGTCGCGCAGAGTGACGGTGTTGTCCTCAACGGTCTGGCCGTCGATGGTGATGCAGTAAGGCGTGCCAATGGCGTCCATGCGGCGGTAGCGCTTGCCCACACTGTCCTTCTCGTCGTAGCGGCAGGTGAAGTCAAACTTGAGCATATCCATAATCTCGCGCGCCTTCTCGGGCATGCCGTCTTTGCGAACGAGCGGCAGGATGGCGCACTTGACGGGAGCCAGCGCCTTAGGCAGGTGCAGCACCACGCGAGTGTCGCCGCCCTCGAGCTTCTGCTCCTCGTAGCTTGAGCACATCACCGAGAGGAACATGCGGTCCACGCCAATAGAGGTCTCGATGACGTAAGGTGTGTAGCTCTCGTTCATTTCGGGGTCGAAATATTGAATCTTCTTGCCGCTGTATTTCTCGTGCTGCGACAGGTCGAAGTTGGTGCGGCTGTGTATGCCCTCCACCTCCTTGAAGCCGAACGGCATCTGGAACTCGATGTCGGTGGCGGCGTTGGCATAGTGAGCCAGCTTCTCGTGGTCGTGGAAGCGATATTTCTCATCGCCCAGACCTAGCGCCTTGTGCCAGCGCAGACGGTTCTGCTTCCAAGTCTCGAACCACTTGAGTTCCTCGCCAGGGCGAACAAAGAATTGCATCTCCATCTGCTCAAACTCACGCATACGGAACACAAACTGGCGTGCTACTATCTCGTTGCGGAACGCCTTGCCAATCTGGGCGATACCGAACGGCAGACGCATGCGGCCAGTCTTCTGGACATTCAAGAAATTCACAAAGATGCCCTGCGCCGTCTCGGGACGCAGATACACGTCCATGGTGTTGTCGCTGCTGCTGCCCATCTGGGTCTTGAACATGAGGTTGAACTGACGCACGTCGGTCCAGTTGCGGGTGCCGCTGATGGGGTCAACTATCTCGTAGTCAAGGATAATCTGCTTGAGCTCGTCGAGGTCGTTGTCATTCATCGCCTTCTCATAGCGGGCGTGCAGCTCGTCCCATTTCTTTTGATAGTCGAGCACACGAGGATTGGTCTGGCGGAACATCGCCTCATCAAAACTGTCGCCAAAGCGCTTCTTGGCCTTTGCTACCTCTTTGTCCATTTTCTCCTCGTACTTGGCAAGCTGCTCCTCAATAAGCACGTCGGCGCGGTAACGCTTCTTGCTGTCGCGGTTGTCGATGAGGGGGTCGTTGAAAGCGTCAACATGGCCACTCGCCTTCCAGATGGTGGGGTGCATAAACACAGCGCTGTCGATGCCCACGATATTCTCGTGCAGGAGCGTCATCGCCTCCCACCAGTAGCGCTTGATGTTGTTCTTCAACTCCACACCGTTCTGGCCGTAGTCATAGACCGCGCCCAGACCGTCATAAATCTCACTCGACGGGAAAACAAACCCATACTCTTTGCAATGCGATACAATCTTCTTGAAAACGTCTTCGTTCTGTGCCATTATTTTATAGTTATCAAGTAAACAAGTTGACGAGTAAACATGCCAATAGCTGTTGACCGAACCCGCGTCCCTGCGTTAATTCCATTAATTAACCTGCAAAGTTAGTGGTTTTTTTGAAATAATAATTAAGGTGAGAGCGTAAATTAAGAAAAAGTAAGAATTAAAATCTTGTTGTTTACACTAAAAGACATCTTTTTTCAGTTATAATATAAAATATTGACTCCACTTTAAAAAGTGGGATTTTTAGCGTCTTTTTCATTAATTTTGTA
>CALDIG010000248.1 GCA_937904375.1 uncultured Prevotellaceae bacterium | reverse complement strand
CCGAGCCCTCGTCCGCACCCGCTTCGGCGGCAAGAAGGCCGACGAAGTGTGACCGGAGATTTCCGTGTGGAACAACAAAAACCAATCAGAAAGGAACGATACACATGAAAAAACTGATACTGTCAGCTGTCGCTTCCATGTCTCTCTGCGCGTTTGCGGAAGATGTCGCGGAAGTGGAAACGAACGAGGGTTCCAGTTCGTCTGTGACCTTCTGGGGCTTCGGCAACTACGGCCTCTATTCGGGCTACCAGCTCTACGGTTCGCTCGTGAACCCCGAGCCGACGCTGCAGGGGTATGCGGAAGGTAACGCCAACCTGTCGTGGGAATGGACAAGCTATGACCACAAGTGGCACTATGATGTCTATGCCGCTTTGGCATCTATCAACCGTCACAGCTACACTGGCGGCTACGGCACCGACGATGACCCCGACCCCGACGCTTCGCTCTACTACAGCCGCACCACCGACTTGACTTGGATGCTCGGGACACTTGGAAGGTATAGCTTCGACAAACTTCTCTTCATGCCAGCACAGCTAATCATCGGTTTTGAATACAACAACGACCGCCTTAGAGACATCGCGCTTGGCTACAATTTCGAGACCAAACAATCCACCCACATCACAAGCGGATATTTACAGAACGAATGGAAAAATGAGATGTGGAGTTTCCTTATTGGGGCTAGAATCGACAAGCACAACTTGGTGAAGAATGCGATTTTCAGCCCTCGCGTGAATGTGCGATACAGTCCTTCAGAGCGTCTCACCCTACGCGCCACCTACGGCGAAGGGTTCCGTGCTCCGCAGATTTTTGACGAGGAAATGCACATAGAGATGGCTGCTGGCAATCGTTTCAAGATTCACCTCGCCGATGGGCTAAAAGAGGAGCGCAGCCGCACCTTCACGTTGTCGGCAAACGGCTATCACTCGTTTGAGACCTTCAACTTCAACTGGATGATTGAGGGATTCCACACTTCTTTAACTAATGTGTTTGCCGAAAGAGAAACCGACATTGTAGATTCACAAGGCTGCACCGTCATTGAGCGCTACAATGGCAGCGGAGCGAAGGTGATGGGCATTTCCACAACTCTTGATTTCATGTTCTCACGTATTCTCGACATTGAAATGGGAGCCACCTTTCAACGAAGCCGATACAACGAACCAGAGCAGTGGAGTGATGACATTGAACCTCAGCGCAAAATGTTCCGAACACCAAATGCCTATGGCTACTGCAACGTCAAGGTTATTCCGTTCAACAACTTCGACATCGATCTAACAGGAACATGCACTGGAAGCATGCTTGTACAGCACTATGAGAGTAGCGGCACTCCAGTCGATGTGGAAGTAAACACCCCAACCTTCTGGGACATGGGCATGAAATTGTCCTACAAATTCAATATCGCACGCAACCTCCAGATGAATATTAACGCCGGTATCGTCAACATATTCAATCAGTTCCAGAAAGATCTTGATCCAGGTCCAGAGCGAGATAGCGCCTATATCTATGGACCATCACTGCCACGTAGCATTTATTTTGGCATTGGATTCAAACTGTAGCAAAATAAAAGCCTACAAAACATCTATTTAGAAAAAACATTTCATAAATTAGCGGAAAATCAATATTTTTCGCTAATTTTGCAGTTTATTAAGCACATAATCATAAAAAACAAATATCAAACACATTAACAACTATCTTTATGAATCGTTTTAAAACAACTTTTATGGCATCATTAGCGGCTTTAATGGCATTTGCGTCTAATGGTGGCAATGAGGCCACTAGCCCCAGCGAAAGCCCCATTCCAGTGACCAACGACAGGACTTTCACCCCCGAAATCATGCTGTCGTTAGGCAGAGTTGGCGACCCGCAGGTATCACCCGATGGAAAGCAAATCCTCTTTAGCGTCAACTATCAGAACGTTGAGGAGAACAATGGAAACAGCGACCTGTGGATTATCGACATCGACGGCAAGAAACCTGCCAAGACTATCACTAACACTCCTTCGAGCGAGAACAACGCCGTGTGGATTAACAATGGCGAGAAAATCGCGTTCCTTTATCAAGGACAGGTGTGGATTATGAATCCCGATGGCACCAACCGCCAGCAGGTGAGCAACTTCAAGAATGGCATTGACGGATTCGTGATTTCGCCCGATGGCAACAAGATTGTCATGATCAGCAATGTGAAGTATGGCAAGACTCTGCCCACCGACCATTACCCAGAGCTAGACAAGGCCAATGCACGCATCATCGACGACATGATGTACAAGCACTGGGACGAGTGGGTTACCGAGGTGCCACATCCTTTCGTTGCCGATTTCACTGGGAACTTCGTGGGAGAGGCTACCGACATCCTAGAGGGCACAGAATACGAGTCACCTATGAAACCTTGGGGAGGCATCGAGTCGTTGGCTTGGACTGCCGACAGCAAGCAGGTAATCTACGTGTGCCGCAAAAAGAGTGGCAAAGATTATGCCTACTCAACCAATAGCGACCTCTACCTCTACGACGTGGCTCAGGGCAAGACCGTGAAGAACCTTACCGAAGGAATGATGGGTTATGACACTAATCCTCGAGTCTATAAAGATAAAGTGGCATTCCTCTCGATGGAGCATGACGGCTATGAGGCCGACAAGAACCGTATCTTCGTCCTCGACATGAAGACTGGAGCAAAGACTGACTTAACCGAAAACTGGGACTATAGCGCCGACGACCTCGCTTGGTCACCCGATGGCAAGTTCATCTATTTCCTTGCACCTTATCAAGGCACTATCCCCATCTTCCGCGTGAATGTTGACAGCAAGAAAGTAGAGACCGTGACTCCCGGCATCGACGACTGGCACGACTATGCTGCTCTCGTCCCCATCAAGGGCAACAAGCTTATAACTCTCAGGCACAGCTATGCCGAGCCCAACGAACTCTTCATCGTTGAGATGGGTAAGCAACCCGTAAAGCTTTCGACAATCAACGACAATATCCTCAGCCAAGTTGACGATGTGACAATGCGCAAAGAGATCGTAAAGACCACCGACGGTAAAGACATGACAGTGTGGGTAGTGCTTCCACCTAATTTTGACCCAAACAAGAAATATCCATCAATATTCTTCTGTGAGGGCGGTCCCCAATCACCAGTTAGTCAGTTCTTCTCTTATCGATGGAACTTCAAACTCATGGCAAGTCAAGGCTATGTGGTTATTGCACCCAACCGCCGAGGACTGCCAGGCTTCGGCACCGAGTGGAACGCTCAAATCAGTAGAGATTACGGAGGTCAAAACATGCGCGACTACATGAGTGCCGCTAATTACATGAAGCAACAATCATATATTGATGGTGAACGAATGGGTGCTGTGGGTGCCAGCTATGGTGGATATTCGGTTTACTGGCTCGCCGGCAACCACAACAACACCTTTGCTTGCTTCCTAGCTCATGCCGGCATCTTCAACCTTGAGGCACAATACCTCGAGACCGAGGAAATGTGGTTCACACAATGGGATCTGGGCGGACCAGTGTGGGAGAAGAATAATGCTGATGCACAGAAGACCTACCGTGAGGCCAATCCCATCAACTTCGTTGAGAACTGGAACACTCCTATCATGATTACAGCTGGCGAACTCGACTACCGCATCGTCTTCACTCAAGCCTGCCAGGCATTCAATGCGGCTCAAATCCGCGGCATCCCGTCACGCATGGTACTTTTCCCCGAAGAGAACCACTGGATCTTGCGCCCACAGAACGCCCTTGTATGGCATCGTGAGTTCTACAAGTGGCTCGACACTTGGCTCAAGCCAGGCAGCGAGGCAGCAAAGGCCTACAAAGCCGAGCAAGACGCTAAAGCCAAAATCAAAGCCGAGGAGAACAAGGGGCAAGAAACTCCAATGCCCGAAACACAGAAAGAACTGCACATCACCAATCCCGACTTGAAATAACAAGAAACGATACTTACCAATCGAGTAGGTCGGGAAACGAAAGTTTTCTGACCTACTTTCGTTTCCTTTCCT
>CALDIG010000247.1 GCA_937904375.1 uncultured Prevotellaceae bacterium | reverse complement strand
TCAAGGCCGATGGGCATGGCTTTGACTTCCTGGGCAACAACACTTCAGTCAACGCGCAGATAAAACTCGACGACATAGACTATGCTGGCAAGCATTACCGCAACTACGATGCCGACGTGAAACTCAACGGCACCAACTTCGACGCCAAAGTCAACGCCCGCAACCGAGGCCGCATGGCAGCTAAAGGCAGCTTCGACCCCAAGACCGTCAGCAACCTCTCGGCAGCGGTATAAGCAAAGGGACAAAACTTTGACCTACTAAAGCCCAACACCAGCATCAATGCCGACATCGACTTGCAGAGCGTGGTCTATAATAACCAGACCTATAAAGACCTGCAAGGAAACATCACTCTTGACGGAAATGCCTTTAATGGCCACATCAACTCGTCAAACCCCAACTGCGACGTATATGCCGACGTGAACGGCACCATCAACGGCGACATCTATAATGTCAACCTCAAGGGCAATATCCGCGACCTCGACTTGCAGGCAATGAAGATAATGGAGATGCCCTGCAACGGCAGCGGAGACGTAGAGATGAACGGGACATTCAACCTTAAAACAAACGAATATCAAGGCACCATGTCGCTTAATGACCTGAATTGGACCCTTAACGAAGAGCATTTCCACACCGAAAAAGCCGATATCACGTTCAGTGCAAACAACAATTCCACATCGGCATACTTTAATGAGCAAAGCAATTATATTGATTTCAACGCCCCACACAGCATCAACGACCTTGCGAAGAGTTTTGAGCAATGCTTGGCGATTGCACAACGCCAGTACGATAAAATCGACCTTAACTCCAATGAGATTGCTGACGCAGTTCCGCGGTTTGACTTGAAGATGAGAATGGGTCCCAGCGGTATTATTCAACGTTACTTGGGAAGCTGGGATATAGACTTCAGAGATTTACAAGCCGACATATCGAAGGACAGCACTCTTCATGCCCATGCCATGGCTAGCAACCTAGGATATGGCACACACCTCATCGACCGCCTGATTGTCAATGTCGAGGAGTTTGACAAGACTATAGGCTTCAATGCCAGCATGGAGAACAAAAAAGGTTCGTGGGACGATATGGCACAAGTTGACATTACCGGAAGCACAAGCGGCTCTAACCTGAATATGCTACTCAGTCAAAAGAATATTGACAACGAAACTGGATACCATCTGGGATTTGACGCCACCATCCAAGACTCCATTATCAATGCCACACTACTGCCCATGCAGCCGATAATCGCCTACAAGCAGTGGAATCTCAACGAAGGCAACTTTGTGACTATCGACTTTGGTGACAAACGCCTCGAAGCCGACATTACTCTTGAGAGAGACTCCAGCCTCGTATCACTCAAGACCGACCCCATACATGTCGCCGGAAAGCAGAACATCCTTGCCAACGTCAAGAACTTAAAAATCGAGGAATGGACCAAGATTGTGCCGTCGCTAGAGTCGGTATCAGGAATTATGAACGCCGACATCGCCCTCTCCTACGACGGTCGCAACCTTGAAGGCGACGGCGAAATTGAATTGCACAAATTCACCTATAACAGGATGCCCGAGGGAGACTTCAAGATGAAGACCAAGCTCACTATCGACCCACGCACATCTAGCACAAATCTCACCGCCAACCTCAATATAGACGGTTCGGACGTTGCCGTCGCCTACGGAGCCCTCAACGACAGCACAGCCACCAGTCCTCTCAACGTGAAGGTTGATCTCGACAAGTTCCCGATAAGAAAAATTTCACCACTCATTCCTGGAAGAATGGTACTGCTCGACGGCTTTGCCAACGGCCAACTAACTGTTGACGGCTCGCTCGACAATCCACTTGTAAACGGATACCTCGTGAGCGACACTGCCTATGTGAAACTGCCACGATACGGCAGCTCACTGCGATTGTCAGGGAAGCAAATCGACATCAATGACAATATAATAGAATTTGACAACTATAACATCTATGGCTTGAACAACAGCGCCGCGAAACTTAACGGTTCGGTAGATTTCAGGGCTCTCGACGACATCAAGATGGACCTCGACCTCAAGGGCAAGAACATTCAATTCTTTGGCAGTGAACAGAAGCCATACTCACAAATCTTTGGTAATGGGTTCATCGACATCAACGGCAACATCAAGTCACGCAACAACCTCACCGCAGTTAATGCCGATGTTACACTGCTGGCAGGATCCAACATCACTTATGTGATGCAAGACGACATCAACTCTCTTGTCAGCAACAGTGCAACCGAGGGCATGGTAACATTTGTCAATCCCAATGACACTACATGGTATAACGAGACCATCATCACCGGAGGCACAACAGCATCGGCACTGAATATACTGGTAAATATCGATGTGGAGCAAGGTGCGAAAATCAACGCGTTCCTTCAGCCCGAAGGAAAAGACAGGGTAACAGTGGACGGCTCTGGACGACTGAGATACCTGCTTGACTTTGCTGGCAAAGAACACCTGTCGGGAACATATATAGCCTCTTCGGGCGTGGTGAGATACACTCTGCCGGTAATTAGCCAAAAGGTCTTCAATCTTGTGGAAGGCAGCAGCCTCACCTGGAACGGCGAGATGCTCAACCCGCAACTCAACCTCAAAGCGACAAATAGTGTGCGCACCAGTGTCGCCAACACCGACGGAAGCGGTTCGAGGCTCGTTGACTTCGACATTATAGCAAATATCAAAAACACCCTGAGCAACATCGACCTGAAGATGGATCTCGAAGCAAAGAACGACGCCACCGTTGAGAGCGAGCTGCAGACATTGACCGAGACACAACGTTCGCAAACCGCCATCAACCTGCTCCTCTACAATTCCTATTCCGGCTCTATGCCCACTGGCGATTTCTCTACTACCGGTGCACTATTTTCGTTCCTTCAATCACAACTCAACAGTTGGACTGCCAACAACCTCAAGGGTATTGACATCTCATTTGG
>CALDIG010000246.1 GCA_937904375.1 uncultured Prevotellaceae bacterium | reverse complement strand
CGTGCCGAGGGTCGTGCAGAGGGTCGTGCCGAGGGTCGTGCCGAGGAAAAAGTTGATATTGCTCGCAAGTGCAAGCTGTCGGGTATGTCACCAGAAATGATTTCTCAAATAACAGACTTGTCTATCGATGAAATAAACAAATTATAGAACAACAATAAATCACAACAATGTCTAAGAAAATTACCGAAAAAGTGACTTGGGTGGGTAAGGTTGATTGGGAACTCACTCATTTCCATGGCGACGAGTTATCGACCTTTAAGGGGTCAAGCTATAATTCCTATCTAATTAAGGACAAGAAAACTGTCCTCATCGACACCGTGTGGGGACCTTACGACCGTGAGTTTGTGGCGCGACTGAAAGAGGTGGTTGACCTCAAGACCATCGACGCCATCATCATGCAGCACAACGAGAGCGACCACAGCGGCGCGTTGCCCGAGCTGATGCGCGAGATTCCCGATGTGCCCATCTACTGCACCGCCAAGGGCAAGGCCATTATCCAGGGGCACTACCATCAGGACTGGAACTTCGTGACCGTGAAGACTGGCGACAAACTCGAGATAGGCGAAAGCGCGCTTACCTTTATCGAGGCTCCCATGCTGCACTGGCCCGACACGATGTTCACCTACATGGACGGCGAGAACATCCTATTCTCCAATGACGGCTTCGGCCAGCACTACGCCACCGAGTCGCTCTACGACGACCGTGTGGATATGGCGGAGATGCTCTATGAGGCAAAGAAATACTATGCCAACATCCTCGCACCGTTCAGCATGATGGTGACTCGCAAAGTGAAGGAAATCCTTGCCATGAACCTGCCGCTCAACATGGTGTGCCCGAGCCACGGCGTGATTTGGCGCAAGAACATTGGCATGATTATCGAGAAATACCAAGAATGGGCTGCAAGCTATCAAGAGAACATGGTGACTATCGTCTATGACACAATGTGGAACAGCACCCGCACCATGGCGCAGGAGATAGCGCGAGGCATTCAGGAGGCTGACCCAGAGGTGGAGGTGAAGATTTACAATGCGGCTAAGGAGGACAAGAACGACGTACTCACCGACATCTTCGCCTCGAAGGCGGTGCTCGTGGGCTCGCCAACCATCAACAATGTCTTGGCTCATGCCGTCACCGGGCTGCTCGAGATGGCTAAAGGCATGAAGCTCAAAAACAAGAAAGCGGCGGCATTCGGTAGCTTCGGATGGAGCGGTGAGGGCGTGAAGCTGCTCAACGGACTGCTCGAAGGTTGCGGCTTTGAGCTCATCAACGATGGCATCCGCATCCAGTGGGTTCCCGACCAGGCTGCTATCGAGCAATGCCGCAGCTACGGCCGCGAGCTCGCCAAGGAACTGTAAAATCGTCAATAATTTAAGTGGACTCTAATGCGAGTTTCATCGACTTTTATTGCCTTGTTGCTCGTTGACTTGTCTGCTTGTTAGCTAAAATACTATGGATCTATTACTTCCCAACAAGATTACTGGTAAAAAAGGCGAAATCCTCAGGGATGTGCGTCAGGTGACCATTATTGGTGCCAATGGTGCGGGTAAGACACGCTTCTGCAACAAGCTCGTGGAGCAGTGTGGAGAGCAGGCTTATCGCATCTCGGCGTTGCGCGCCATTTTCCCTGTCGAAGACAACCGACCGCAGCTCAAAGGCTCGATAGAGGAACGTTTCGACAAGCTAAACCAGAACATGCAGCAGGTGGTGAACACCGCCAGGAGCGAGTTCGACAAGCTGAGTTATGTGATGCTCATTGATGAGTTCCGCGACCTGATGAACTTTAAGGCTCACCAGCTGATGGGCGAGGCGATAGAGCTTCCCAAGACCAAGCTCGACAAAGTGGTGAAGATGTGGCAGGAAGTGTTCCCAAAAAACAAGGTGCTGCGTGAGAACGGTAAGATACTGTTTACCACCGAGGGGCAGAGCGACAAATATTCGTCGTTGCGACTTAGCGATGGCGAGAAGGCGGTGCTCTACTACCTGGGAGCCGTGCTATATGCCATGGAAGACGCCGTGATCTTTGTTGACGACCCCGAGACATTCATCCACCCGTCAATCATGCACACACTATGGAACGTGATTGAGGAGATGCGACCCGACTGCACCTTTGTCTATAGCACCCACGATGTGGACTTCGCCAGCTCGCGTGTCGATAACAAGTGCGTGTGGGTAAAGGATTTCAACCCCGAGATGGAGACCTGGGACTATGAAGTGCTCAGCTCCAGCACAAATTTGAGCGACAGCCTCTACATCGACCTGCTGGGTACGCGCAAACCAGTGCTTTTTGTCGAGGGCGACGACGAGCACAGCATCGACTCCAGGCTCTACTCGCTGGTATTCCCAGAATATACCGTCAAGGCATTGGGCAGTTGCAACAAGGTGATAGAGAGTGTGCGCTCATTCAACGGGTTGGAGGCTCTGCATCACCTCGATAGCTGGGGTATCGTGGATCGCGACCGTCGCGATGAGAAAGAGGTGGAATACCTGCGCAAGAAGAAGATTCTTGTGCCTAACGTAGCCGAGATTGAGAACATCCTCATGCTTGAGGGAGTAGTGCGTGCAGTGGCAAAGTATCGCCACAAGAATGAGAACGACGTGTTTGCCAGCGTGAGTCGTTCGGTTATCAAAAATTTCGACAACGAAATCAAGCAGCAGGCTCTAATGCACACTCGCCATCGCGTGAAGCACGACATAGAGATTCGGGTAGATATGAAGTTCCGCAACATCAGCGCTCTCGAGGATCACATGATTGACCTCGTCAACGAGATAAATCCGCGAGGCATCTACGAGATGCTCTGCCGGGAGTTCCATGTGTATGTGCAGAAGAAGGACTACGATAAGGTGCTCATGGTCTATAACCAGAAGCTTATGCTCACCCAGAGCGGAGTGGCGGGGCTGTGCGGACTCAAGAGCCGAGAGGAGTATATCAAGATAGTGCTCAAAATCCTCAAGGGCAACGGACGCGAGGCTACAGCCATAAGGAAAGCCATCAAGCAATGTTTCGGCCTCGATGATGTGGTTGTGATTCCAAGCGGTTCTGCAAGTTGATGTACAAAACTCCACATAAAAAACTGCGGCTGGTAATCTCGTTTGCCAGCCGCAGTTTTCATTTACTCGTTTATGGATTTCTTCAACTCATCGAGAAGCGAGAGTTGCGGTTCTGCTGGTTGTATCACTCGGCATGCGCCGCGGTAGCGTACCCGGTAATAGCTGTCGCTGGAGTGGTTCACGGTGATGCCGTTGCGAGTTGAGGCGTGGATGAAGCGGAAGTCGTGACCGTTGGCATCAACCTCGGTGATGATGCCCACATGGCCTATGCCGCTGCGGTTGCTGCGACCGCCAAAGAACACTAGGTCGCCAGGCTGGAGATTGCCGCGCTCCACTTTCTTGCCGTTGCGCACTTGCAGGCTCGCACGGCGTTCGAGTTTGTAGCCAAATTCCCTAAAGACATAGCTGGTAAAACCCGAGCAGTCAAAGCGGTGTGGACCGTTAGCCCCCAAGCGGTAGGGGACTCCTTTAAATCTGTAAGCGAAATTGAGCAGTTTTTCAACTTGCGGGTTGGTGTTTTCTTTGGTGGTGGCTTTTGATGCCATGTTTGCGCCCTTGGTCTGGTTAGGTTCTGGATCGGCGGCGTTAGCTGAGAAATTAATAGATAAAACGGTTACTAATGCGAAAATAAAAATACGTGAAAATAACTTCATTACTCTAATTATTTGTTTGACATACGGGCTGTAGAGATGTGTAACATTACACGCTCTTGCGCCTTGTGGATTTTGTTTTGATGGCACAAAATTACAAATGGCTGCCCACCTGGGCAACCATCCTTTACGTTCTGTAACATTTACGTTTGTAAACTGAAGTTATGTGTTTTACTCCACTTTTACCGCCATTGCGGTGCTTATAATCTGTAACCTCTTCTCAAAAACGAGACCCAAGAATTGAAAGAAAAAACATATTTTAACTTAAAATGGGATATATTAAAGGGGTTGTGCCGCTCGCTGCGCTCGCTGGTTGTGCCGCTCGCCTGCTCGCTGGTTTTCTAGATTTTCTAGAATCTCTAGTTTAAACTAAGTGTATATCGCTGTGGTGACTAAATTGAATGGTAGTTTTATCGCTTCGTTGCCTATGGCGGTGAGTGCTGATGCGGGTATGAGTTCTGGCATGACGTAGGCGACTCGCTGGCGCAGCTGTTCGGCAAGTTGTGAGCGCAGCTCGTTGTCGCCCGAGAGGATGATTTTATCGGCTCGGCTGTCGAAGTGGCACTCTTTGAACGCCGCCAGGGCGAAGTATATCACGTCGTCGAGCGAGCGGTAAGGGTAGGTGTTGGCGAGCTGCAATTTGCCGCCCAGTGTCGCCACGATGTGAGCCACCTCCTTATTTATATTAATGTGCAGGCAGCCGTTGTCGTCAGCGTACGCCTCGGCGCAATAGGCGATGAGCGGAGCGAGGTGATGCAGCAGCTCGGGGTTGCCGAAGGTGCGCTTGAGGAACGCCGTCACGCCATGCGGCACGTCGCAGGCGATGGCAGCATCGGTGTTCTTCACTTTGCACGTCATCAGTTCGCCCTCAAGACTTGAGAACGTCGCTTTAAAAACCAGGTCAGCTTTCGGCATAAGCTCCGCCGGCATCACCACGAAGTGCTGCGAGTGCAGCGCGATGGTGGTGCGGCTGTAATCCTCAAGCAGTAGGGGAGTGTCATAGACAGCCGTTTCCAGCGCATGCTTCAAGTCGCCACCGTCAAGCGTTATCTCCCCGTTCACTGCTTTTATGCCATTGCCAAAGATGAGATAAGAAAGTCTATCCCTCTCAATGTCAATAGCCATCGCAGGTTGTTGAGTGATATTTAGTGTAGAGTCCATATTTCGAGTGCTTTTTAGTAATTATTATTTAACTACTTTCCAATAACCACCTTTTGCGCCTCCTATTCGTATTAATTTACCTTGTTGTTTTAGATTATTAATATGCTTCTGTATTGCCGATTGAGCTATTCCTAGTATTTCTGAAAGCTTCTTTCTTGAAATAGTTGGTTCCGACGCAATCAATATAAGTAGGTGTTCTTTGGTTTTCTGACCACCTTTCTGACCACCTTTCTGACCACCTTTCTGACCACCTTTTTGTGGTAGAAAATAGGTTACAGTTGAGTAGAGTAAACTCGTGTCGAACTCTACATCGTAGTTGGTCAATGATTTCCATTTAATAATCTTATCAATGCCATATCCAGCATTTTCTGATAATCTTGCATATCTGAACAGATTAATGATTGTGGGGTTTCGTGGCAAAGAAACGTTGCGGTTTTTTACCTCATCTATACTAACAATAAATGTCCCTGGATTTTGAAACTCTATGCGATTGTCAAACACTCTTACAGTGGGGTGCATAGGGCTAAAGTAGTCAGCATGTGCACAAAGATTTACAAGCCCTTCACGCAAGCAATACAATTGTGAGTTGTCTTCAGCCGCAAATCCACCTTCGCGAGCTACAAAAGGATTGTCAACATAAAGGCGCAGACGTTGCATGATTATTTTGAAAGACTCCCAAATATTGTCCTGCTCTGGCATTCGGTAAGTGTAACGTTCCTCGGCGTTTGAATATGAGTCACCAGGTATTTCAATAAAGTCAATCCAAAAGTTACCTATGTGCTCATGTATAGAATCTCGTTTACCAAGCATGAGCAGGCCTCCATAAGTCATATTCCCATGATGAGTGATTCCCACTTTCTTACAAAACTCTATGTCGTCAAACTCATTATAAACAAGAGTTTCGTTATACTGCTGAATCCTGCGACGGAAAGTCTGCAATGACCCAATATTTATGTCATCGAAACTTGTGTTTGGAACATCTAACTCTGACCGACTTCCAAAAGCTTGATCGCGTTGAATGGCAGCTATTTCAGCATCATTAGCATGCTGGTCGCCACTTCCACTTCTAATAAAAGTATTTGATAGATTATTATTGTAGTAAACAGGTTTTACAGTTGATGAAGGGATAAAAAAAGCAAGAAGAGTCTTACCTTCAACGTCATATTTCTGTGACTTTACCGATATAGCCACATTAAACTTTGTCTTGGACCGTAATGTGCCAATAAAATCTTGCTCAAGTTTCTCAGCATTATTCACTCCCTCAATGACAAAATTTTTATTTTTGCCCACTTTTTCTTCACGAACACCAAGCACAATCCATCCGCCAGAGGTGTTGCAGAATGCGCTAACGGTTTCCCAAATATTCTTCGGCAGAGAAGACTTTGCCTCCTTACATTCAAAGTCCTCCCATTCGATATCTTGCAATCGCTTGAGCAATTCTTCTTTTGTCATAATCATCAAATTTGGTGCGAATTTACAAATTATAATTTTTGTGTCAGTTTAGAGTCCATATTTCGAGTGCAAAAGTAACAAATTCCCTCCAATTTCGCAAATTGGCGGGAATCGGTTTAGAGGTTAGTTTGTGATGCGCACAAAAGTTTAGTGGTTAGAGGTTAGTGTTTAGTTTGTGCTGCGCACAAAAGTTTAGAGGTTAGAGGTTAGTGTTTAGTTTGTGCTGCGCACAAAAGTTTAGTGTTTAGAGGTTAGTGTTTAGTTTGTGCTGTGCACAAAAGTTTAGTGGTTAGAGGTTCGTGTTTAGAGGATAATCAGTGTGAAATATAGAAAATTTTGAAAAAATTTTTCTCTAAACACTAACCTCTAACCTCTAACCTTCAAGTTTTTAAAGTTTTAGAACTTTAGAAACTTGAATGATTGATTATCCCCGGCGGAATATTGCCACTATGGGCGATACTGTGAGCATGATGGTTACTGCGATGGCAACTACGAAGTAGATGATGTGGCGCACGGTGATGACGGTGTTGTCGTTGAAGACTAACGCCCACAGCCAGTAGGCGGCACACACCACTATGGCAGCGATGTGGCACGTCCATGCAAGATGCAGCGCGGAGTTGTTTTTCTTGGCGGGCAGCTTGTGCATCACGCGGTGAGTGAACCACTCGTTGGACTCGGCTCCCCAACCGTCCTGCTTGAGCAATTTGCCCAGCTCTATGTCTTTGTTCTCTCGTTTGCTCATAATTTATTAGTTTTCAGTTGTCAGTTATCAGATATCAGTTATCAGATATCAGTTTTCAGCGTTTTAGCCATTTTCTCTTTTGCTCGGTGGAGGTGTGACCTCACTGTGTTTTGGTTCAATCCAGTGATTGTTGCTATCTTCTTAACGGGCAGGTCGTCGATGTAGAACAGTGTTACCGCTGTGCGCTCTATTTCGCTGAGCTGCGCCATCGCCGTCTTCACGTCCATTGCTATCTCGCTGGAGTCGATAGGAGTTGAGAATTGTTCGGGGGCACTCTCAATGTCTCCTGTGGGGTGCTGACTGCGCTTATAGCTGTAGAACTCGTTGTAGCCAATGCGGAACAGCCATGTGCCAAAGCGTGCCATCCCCCTGAAGCTGCGAAGCTCGATGTAGGCCTTTACAAACGTCTCCTGCGCCAGGTCGTCGCTCAAATATTCGTCGCCCAGGGTGAGGTTCATGAAGAACCGCCTCAGTCGCGGCTGATAGGCCTCGACGAGCGTCCCGAAAGCGTGCCTGTCGTCGGCAAGCACGCATCGGGAAATGAGTTTCAGTTCTTCAACTTTGGATAACACGGTTGTTAATTGAGCGCTTTGCGCAGTTTAGAGTTTAGGGATTGCCGGTCTAGATTGTCTATAACTTCTAGGAGTTCTATAAGCCACACTACGATCAACTATCTGTTTTGGTTAAACTCAGGTGGAGTCTCGGGTACGGGAGGCACATTGTGAGGAGGTTGCTGTGGAGGGTATTGTTGCCACTGCTGCTGCGGTTGCTGTGTCCACTGCTGTTGTGGTTGTTGCGGCTGCTGTGTCCACTGCTGTTGTTGCCATTGGTTTTTGAGGTTCTGCTGCTCCTGGTAGGTGATGAAGAGTTTGCCCAGGCCTATGAACACCACTATCACCATAAGAGCCGCGATGGGTTGTGCTCCCAAAATCCAGAAGAAGAACAGCAGTCCGAGTCCCCAAGCGGTAATCTTGATGCCTTTCTTGAACGGAGTCCAGTCGGTGATGTTGTTGAGTGGGTTGCTGCTCTGACCGTAGCTAGGGGGCACCGAGCCTGGGGCGGCTTGATTGGTGT
The DNA here is from genome assembly GCA_937904375.1 of uncultured Prevotellaceae bacterium. Classification (GTDB taxonomy): domain Bacteria; phylum Bacteroidota; class Bacteroidia; order Bacteroidales; family Muribaculaceae; genus Sodaliphilus. Next base: position 31,013 of record CALDIG010000246.1, on the reverse strand, counting down.
CGGTGTCGGGAGGTGTTACTTGTGTGACATAGACATTAGTTGGTTGCTGCGGAACGTGCTGCGAGCGTTTTCCGAAGAACTCGTCGGGCAAAGGGTATCCTGCCTGGATAGCGCGGTCAATGGTTTTGTACTTGCGGCGGCGGTGCAGAAAGTAGAACAGCAGCGAGAGGAATACAATAGCCACTAGAGCTGCAAAGAAGGCTCGGGAAATGTCTTCGGCAAGGTCCATACCTCGCTGTGCCATCGCGTTCACATTCTCGGAGTTAATCTCTATGCCCTCATCCTGAGTGATGCTTAGCACAGTGTCGTCGAGGTGCTCGTTGATGATGCGGCTCAGGTCTCCGGTGCTTATTTCCACGGCATTGCCGTTGCGGTCCTTCACGATTAAACCGTTTTTGGTGATTGTCACCTTGTCGGCGGTGTCGCTCTCATCTTCATCGGCTTGTTGAACACTTACTTGTTCTTGTTCAGAGGCATTTTCAGCCGTCTGTTCGGTGGAGACAGTATTGTGGTTGTCTCTTCGCTCGTCTCTTGCCTGGGCAGTGGCGAGCACCAGCACTGCCATTAGCATTGTAAAAATAATCTTTTTCATATTCTTGAGTTTTTTTTATTCTAATGGATGTGTGATTTGTCAAATCCATGTCAAAATTAATTGTTTTCATGCATTAGACGCAACAACATTGACAAAATGTTGCAACGAAGTGAGATTTTTTTAAAAAAAGAAAAAATGAACTAAAAGAGAACCGTCCCCAATTAGTTCAAAAAATAAAAATGAACTAATTGAGAACCGTCCCCAATTAGTTCATTAAGCTCTAATCTTCAAAACCTTATATTATAAATTAGGTGTAGAAACCACCACCATTGCGGCGGCATTGGAGTAGAATGAGGGAATTGCAAATGATATGCCTTCGCAGGTGTAGGTCGAGCCGCCTGTGATGACTTGGTTGCGCAGGTATTTGTACTTCTGGGTGTAGCCGGTGCTCACTGTCGATGACTTGCCGCCAATGCCCAGGATATAGCCGCCGTTGGTGTAGAAGCCGCACTTGCCGTTGAAGGCTCGCGCATCGTCACGGCTGGCAGCCACGCGCACGGTGCCGCCGCTGATAGTTATTGAGCCGTCGGCTTTCACGCCACCCGCCTTGGTATCGAGGGTAGAGGAGTACTCATAGACGTTGCCGATGGTGATTGCGGTGAACGTGCCGCCGCTGATGTTCACGCTGCCATCGGTGTTGAGTCCCTTGCCGCCAATGCCGGTGCTGGTGAGGTAAACAGTGCCGTCGGTCATGATGAAGGTGCTGTCGCACTTGATTGCCGCGCAGCTGCTGATGTCGGCCTCTGTAGCGTCATACACGGCGTCACCGCTTGTACTTACAGTTATTGAGCCGCCTGCGATGGTCATTATCGACTCGCTCTTGATGCCCTTCACGGCATTGGCTGTAGTGGTGACGTTGAGCGTGCCGTCGTTCATGATGAACTGTCCGTTGTTGGTGTCGGTCTCGTCTTTAGTGCATCCCACGTCCACGCCGTCGCCTCCTGAGGTGTTGATGGTCACTGTGCCGCCGTCCATCTGGAAATATTGGTTGATGTGGAAGCCGTCGCTCACCGAGTTGGTCACGTTGATGGTGCCGCTGGTCATGCGGGTGTATTCATCGCTGAAGTAGGCGTGCTTGGTGTTGCCGGTGATGGTGAGAGTTCCCGAGCCGGCAATCACGGCATGGCCGTTGATGAAGCAGCAAGCCTTATGCGCTCCGCCAGTGGCGTCGGTGAGGGTGTTGTTGCCGTTGAGAGTGACGTCGATGCGCTTGCCGTTATCGATGTTGATGGCGGCACTATCGGGGTTGTTGATGGTGAGGTCGGTGAGGTTCACAAAGCACTTGTAGTCACCGTCCATGTAGAACGAGCCGTTGGTGGTTGAGCCGCTCAGGTTGTAGATTACCGAGTCTTGCAGCGTTGCGTCGGCCACGATATTGACGTGGGCGCCGTTGACTACCACAGTCATCAGGCTTTTGATGTTATTGGCTACTGTGACAGTCGCCTCGTTGCCGTTATACACCACGTTGACCGTGAAGTCGGGCAGCCCTGAGTCGGACCCTCCGTTGAGAAGAATCTCATAGACCATAGTGACATCGGCGGCGGTGATTTCTCCGTCGCCATTCTGGTCACCATTAACGAGTTCGCTGGTATCGTTGTTGAGCAGATAGTTGTAGAGTGCTGTCACATCGGCGGCAGTGATGTTGCCATCGCCGTTCACATCGCCAGCAATATCTTCAGCGAGAACGCTGGCGTTATATCCTATAGCAGCTGCAATTATTAGCAGAATAATAAAAAAAGTCCTTTTCATTTTTTTCTTGGTTATTGATTTTAATGTGCAAATGTAGAAAATTTAAATTAACTGTGCAAATATTAATGAAATGTGACCGTTTTTTTTTCTCATTTTTATGCAAACGCCTGATATTAATCAATGAAAACATCCTAGCCCTTTTCGTGACAAATTATAGCGCTATAATATGCCACGAAGCATAAAAAAGTGAGCCTTCGTGGCAATTTGTCCCTATATATTTTGCCAAGAACTGTTTTGACTAGTTGCTGTTATTGATAGGTATTTCTTGACTATTAATCTTTTTTAATGATTAAGAACACAATTTTTGAGATTTATATTTTATCTTTGTCGGTTGATAGCGCTTCGCGCAGTTTAGAGGTTAGAGTTTAGAGGATCCCTGATAAACGATAAACTGACAATTGACAACTGTGAACTTTGAATTAAAACTACTATAAAAGATGGCAAAAAAACTAACAATTCTCATTATGACGCTTGCGCTAGTGTTTCCTGCCTTGAAGGCCGAGGAGCAGAAGCGTGAGATGCGTGCCGCATGGCTCGCCACGGTCTCTAACATTGACTGGCCCAGCGAGCGAGGCACTAGCGAAGCAGTAATTGCCCGTCAGAAACAGACCTTGATAGACTATCTCGACGGCTTCGCCAGCACTAACATGAATGCCGTGTGCATTCAGGTTCGCTCGATGTGCGACGCTATGTATCAGTCGAGCTACGAGCCTTGGTCGAGTTACCTCACAGGCAGCCGCGGCACTAACCCCGGCTGGGACCCATTGGAGTTTGCCGTGGAGGAGTGCCACAGGCGCGGCATCGAGTGTCATGCTTGGGTGAATCCTTACCGTTACGCCAACGGCGGTCCCAACACGTGGAACACCGCCCAGGACCAGGCGTTGCGCGAGTCGGGCATTCTGCTCACTTACACCAACAGCAGCGGCACTACCACCACGGTACTCAACCCTGGCTTGCCCGAGTCGCGTGAGCGCATCGTGAACGTGTGCCGCGAGATGATTGAGAACTACGACATCGACGGCATCATCTTCGACGACTACTTCTATCCCAGCGGCATACCTACCAACAGCAGTGCTGCCGATTACCAGTTGTGGCGCAACAGCGGCACCACGCTGAGCTTCGCCAACTGGCGCCGCGCGCAAGTCAACCAGATGGTCGCCGACGTGTTTAACATGGTTCAGCTCGTGAAGCCGCAGGTGCGTTTCGCCATAGGTCCCGCTGGTGTGGCGGGAACCGCCTCGACCAGCGCTTCGCAGCATGGCGTTACACCTTGCCCCACAGGTAGCGACTGGCAGTACTCGTCGCTCTTTAGCGACCCGCTGGCATGGCTTGAGGAAGGCACCATCGACTACATTTCGCCGCAGCTATATTGGAAGCGCAACCACTCTACCAACCCATTCGGTCCCTTGACCCAGTGGTGGAGCTACATCGCCAAGCACTACGGGCGTCACCACTACGCCAGCCAGAACATCTACTTCATGGACAGCGACGGCAACACCCAGGCAAGTTGGGAAGAGATTGTGGCGCAGGTGCAGTTAAGCCGCCAATACACGGAGAACAACGCTCCAGGCGTGAACTTCTATTCATCTCGCTATATCAACGGTCCTCGCATGACGGGACTTGGCAACTACTTGGTGAGTACCATCTTCCCCAAGAAAGCCTTGCCACCAGCACTGGAATGGAAGCCGAAAGACAACCTCGACACCCCCGAGAACCTCGCTTTGAGCGGCAACACCCTGTCGTGGAATTTCGTCGATGGCGAGTTGGTGAAATATGCCGTCTATGCCATCCCCACCAGCGTGGATGTGAGCACCATCACCAGCGAGCAGTTTGAGGGCATCAAGAGCGACTACCTTGTGGCAGTGACCTACAACAACAGTGTGACCCTTGCCGATGAGTATGCGACAGGCTACTGGTTTGCCGTGTCGAGCGTCGATGGCTACAACTTCGAATACACTCCCGCCTATCTCAACGCTCCAGCTGGCGATGCCGAGCAGGTTACGCTGATTTCGCCCGTGGGCGACGCTCAGGTGCAGTGGTCGCAGGACTTCTCATGGAGCGCAGTGGAGGGCGCCACCTTCAAGATTGAAGTCGCCAGCGATGAGAATTTCAACAATGTGCTTATCAGCGAGCGCGGTCTCGGCGAGAACCATATCACGCTCGACCTGAGCAGCCTAGCCTCAGCCACTCGCTACTACTGGCGTGTGACAACGGTTGAGACCGGCAAGTTTGACAAGCTGAGCGACGTGGCGTCGTTCATGACTATCCAGCGTGACTTCGCTCCGCAAGCCACTCTACTATATCCTGAGAACGGCGCCGAGATTGACGACAATTTCAAGTTCCTCGTTGCCAACGTGGGCGCCGACACCTACAAGCTTGAGGTGGCACGTGATGAGGCATTCACCAATGTTGTGCAAACCGCCAACTATCTCCAGAGCGAGAATGGAAACCTCACAGTTCAATGCGTGATAGCGCTGCTGGGCGAGGGCACCTACTATTGGCGTGTGAGCACCACCGCCGCAGGCTGCGACCCCAACGTGAGCGAGACACGCACGTTCACCATCACCAATATCACTACTGGCGCTACCGAGCCAGGCTATGTTCAAAAGATTGATGTGGACAATGACACCTATGCGCCCTTTGATGGCGTGTCGATCACCAACAACTGGTTGCGCTCGGTGAAGAGCAACTACGACAATTTTGAGCAGGAGAATTATGGCTCGTTCAACCGCTCATTTGCGGTGCTTGGCGACAATGTCTATGTCACTGGCCGCAGCAAGAATGCCTCAAATGCCGACTGCTATCTGCGCGTCTATAACGCCAATACTGGTGAATGGCTGCGCGACCTGGAGCTTCCTGCCGAGGTGCAAGGCGACTATTTCCCCTGCAACAACGTGCTGGTTGACGATGCTGGCAATCTGCTCATCAGCAATATGCTGCTCAAGATTGACAATACTCCACTTGTGATTTATAGCGTAAATCCCACCGATGGCGCGGTGACACTTCGCGCCTCACTCTCTACTAGCGAATCGTCGGGGCGCATCGACCACATCGATGTGCTTGGCGATGTGGTGGCAGGAAACTTCGAGGTGTTTGCCGCTCTCTCACGTAACAACCAAATAATTCGCTGGACTTTACAGAACGGAAATCTCACCAATACAAAGGTGACCAATGTGACTGCGTTATATCCCAGCACTGCCGCCAACTTTGGCACATCGCCACGCATCAAGGCGTTGAGCTCCAATGAGGTGCTGGTTCATGGCGCTGCAATTCAGCCCACGAAATATAACTTGGAAACTGGCGCCATTATCGACAGCTTTGAGGCAAACGCCGACCTTACCAAGCAGGGTGGCGCAAGCGATGGCATCGATGCCTTTGAGCTGTGCGGCAAGCATTTCTTGCTCTATTCCAGTGGCGACTATCAGACTGCCGAAGGCCACAACTACCGCTTGGCGATGAATGCTGAGGGCGAGGATTTCGCTGGCATGAATGTGCTGTGGACTCTCCCCAAGAACGGCATGGGCGTGGTAAACAGCACCACCATGAGTACGCCTTGCCTTGCAGTGCATGGCGACAAGAGCAACGAGATGCTTATCTACATGTATGTTCCCGGCAATGGCCTCGCCAAATATACCGTTGCTGTGGCTGTGCCTGGCGACGTGAATGGCGACGGCAATGTCACTGCCGCCGATGTGACAGCACTATATGACTACTTGCTCAACGGCGACACTTCTCACATCGTTAATGGCGACCAGAGCGGCGACGGTGAAATCACTGCCGCCGACGTCACCGCGGTTTATAACATCTTGCTGAGCAGAAAGTAGTTTTTCACTAGTGGCTTCTCTAATCTCTAATCACTAATCTCTAATCACTAATCTTTAATCACCAATCTTTAATCTCTAATCGCGCGTAGCGCAACTAATCACTAATCGGTGCGAAGCACCAAAAATATAGCTATGAAGAAGATAATTTTATCATTGATTATGATAGCCTCTCTCTTGAGTGGCTTTGGAAACTGGTGCCTAGCGCAAGAGGCGATTAAGCGTGAGTACCGCGCCACTTGGATGGCTACGGTGTGGCGTCTCGACTGGCCCAGCGTGGCAGGTACCTCATCGAGTGCGATAACCCAGCAAAAAAACGAGTTGATCAACTACCTCAATAAACTTGAGGCGATGAACATGAATGCCGTGTGCTTGCAGGTGCGCTCCATGTGCGACGCATTCTACCAGTCGAGCTACGAGCCTTGGTCGAGCTACCTCACCGGCACGCGTGGCGTGAACCCCGGCTGGGACCCGTTGGAGTTTGCCGTGGAGGAGTGCCACAAGCGCGGCATGGAGCTTCATGCGTGGGTGAATCCTTACCGCTGGGCTACCAGCAGCGCAGGATGGAGCACTAGTCAGGACCAGCAGCTGATAAACGCTGGAATGTTGCTCACTTACACCAGTGGCTCCTCGGTGACCACCATCCTCAACCCAGGCATGCAGCAGTCGATAGACCGCATCGTGAATGTGTGCCAGGAGCTCGCGCAGAACTACGACATCGACGGCATCATCTTCGATGACTATTTCTATCCCAACGGCATCCCCACCAACAGCAGCGCCGCCGATTACCAGCTGTGGCAGAGCAGCGGCACCTCGTTGAGCTTCGCCAACTGGCGTCGCGACAACGTGAACCGCATGGTGCAGGCGGTGTGGGATATGCTTCAAGCGACCAAGCCCGAAGTGCGCTTCGGCATCGGTCCCGCTGGTGTGGCAGGCACTGCTTCTACTGGCGCGTCGGCTCACGGCGTCACCCCTTGCCCCACAGGCAGCGACTGGCAGTACAACGGCATCTTCAGCGACCCGCTGGCATGGCTTGACGACGGAACCATCGACTATATCTCGCCACAGCTCTACTGGAAGACCAACCACTCTACCAACCCCTTTGGTCCGCTCACACAGTGGTGGAGCTATGCCGCCAATCATTTTGGCCGTCACCACTTTGCCAGTCACAGCATCTCGTTCCTCACCTCGTCCAACACCCAGAGCGACTGGGCAGAGGTTGCCGAGCAAATCAGGCTCTCGCGGCAATATACCGAGAACAAAGCTCCAGGTGTGAACCTGTATTCGGCAAAGAACATCAACGGCGACAACGGCGGAGTGAGCGGTCTTGGCAACTACCTTGCCGCTAACGTGTTTCAGCACAAGGCATTGTTGCCGGCGATGACGTGGAAAGAGGCTACTCCTCATGCCGCTCCTGCCAACCTCAAGCTCACCGGCAACCGCCTGTCGTGGGAAGCGCAGGACGGCACGCTTGTGAAATATTCGGTTTACGCCATCCCTACGTCGGTTGGCGATGAAGAGGCTATGGCGGCGTCGGGCGACGGCATCAAGAGCGACTATCTCATTGCCGTGAGCTACAGCAACTACTACGTTTTGCCCGAGGATTACCAGAGTGGCTATTACTATGCCGTGTGCGTGGTTGACGGCTTCGACAACGAGTGGCCCGCGGCTTTCACTGGCGAGGCTACCGGCTATGAGCCGTTGATAGACATCGACACTTATGATGAGGCTCAGGGTTACATCTTGACCAGCAACTGGATGCGCTCGGTGAAGCCAGAGTATGACAACATCACCTTCGAGAACAACGGTCTGTACCAGCGTGGCATGGCGGTGGGCAGTGACAACGTGTATGTGACCCGCCGCAGCGCCAACAGCAGCAGTGCCGACATCTACCTCGACGTCTATAGCAAGGCCAACGGCAAGAAGCTCAAGACCCTCACGCTCGGCAGCGAGGCGCAGGTAGATTTCGCGCCTGTCAACGATGTGTTCACCGACGCCGCCGGCAATGTGCTCGTGAGTAACCTCTCGCTCAACATCAAGACCACGCCGCTCTACATCTTCAAGGTCGATACCGTCACTGGCGCAGTCACCCAGAAGGCGTGCGTGAGCATGAGCGGCTACACCTCGCGCATCGACCATTGCAATGTGCTGGGCAGCGTCGACGACAGCGAGTTCACCGTGATGGCGGCAGCCGCCAGCGGCAACAACATCTACCAGTGGAAGGTGAGCGGCGGTGCCACCACCAGCAGCAGCTACACTGCGATCGGCGATTTCTATCCCGGCAGTGCGTCCACCTTTGGCATCGCGCCACGCATCTACCCCATGAGCGCCACCAGCGCATGGGTGAAGGGCGCCAATGTCCAGCTCACGCGTTATGACCTCGGCACCGGCGCTATCGCCGACAGCTTTGCCAGCAACACCGCTATCCAGGCCCAGGGGCTGAATGCCAACGGCGCGGCGTTCTTTGAGTGGGACGGCAAGCATTTCATGACCTACGCCACTGCCGACAGCGACGTGGATGGCAACGGATATCAGTTCGCGCTGGCGGTTAATGGCGACAGCGACGCCATCGCGGGAATGAGCCGCCTGTGGCAGTTCCCAGCGCAGGGAATAGGCAGCGTTTATAGCCAGACGTGGAGCGCACCCTGCGTGGCGCAAGTCAGGGGCGACGGCACTGCTGTTGACCTTTACTACTACGTGCCAGGTTGCGGACTCGCCAGCTACACCCTGTCGAAGTCGTCACAGCCCTTGATTGGCGACGTGAACTGCGACGGCAGCGTCACCACAGCCGATGTCACAGCCCTCTACAACTATCTGCTCAACGGCGACACCACCTACATCGCCACCAGCGACGTGGACGGCGACGGCTACATCACCACCACCGACATAACAGTAATCTACAACATCCTGCTTGGTGATTAATTAACCCAGAATATAGATGCGCCTGGTTTGGTATTATACACAAATAACCGCAAATTGGCAAAATGTAAATAGTCAATAAACAGCTTTATTTAAGAGTAAATGCAGTAATTGTATGTCTATCTTTAGTTGGATATTTGGCAATAAAGACATGAATGATGAGGAGCTGAAAACCAGTGCCGAACTTTCTGCTTTGCTTGCTTTCGAAAGAGATATAAAAACTCTTTTAACTGCGGACAAATACATTGCCAGACGTGACTATGTTCATCTTTTGCATTCTTACAAGGATTTGTATGAACAATTTAAGACGTTACGAAAATCTAAGACATTAGCCTATTTCTGTGACACAAACGGCATTGAAATTCAACGGGCTGAAGACTTCTTGAACTCTTACGAAGATTTGTGTTCAAAGGATGATTCTAAAGTCATTTTAGCCCACAATGAGGAATATGTCAACAAACACTTGCAATCTGATAAAAACTATCTTGACCACATTCTGGAAAAGGTTGCCCCTGCAATTTATCTTGATGAAGAACAACGAAAAGTGGTTCTCTCTGATGAAGATTATACGCTGGTAATTGCAGGTGCTGGGGCAGGAAAAACGACGACGGTAGCAGCCAAAGTGAAATATTTGGTTGACCGCAAGCATATTGATCCAAAACAGATTCTTGTAATCTCATACACCAACAAAGCTGTAGGTGAACTTCGGTTCAAGATAAATAAGGCATTAAAGATTGACTGCCCAATAACGACTTTCCATAAAACTGGTTATGCCATTCTTCGAAGACAAGAAGAGGAACGTAAACTTGTGGTGGATGCCGGATTTATGTTCAACATCATTTCCAACTATTTGAAAGGAAATATCCTTGAAAATCCTGAGTTGGTAGATAAGTTGATTTTATTCTTCGGCAGTTATTTTGACGCGCCGTTCGAGGGTGATGACCTTAATGATTTCTTTAACTATATTGCTAAAGCAGATTTCTCTACTCTTCGAGGTAATATGAGTGAATACACAGAGGAAATCATCAATAAACGCACAGGGAAACGAATAACTATTGCGAGGGAAACACTACGTTCTTCACAAGAAGTGGTTATTGCCAACTTTCTTTATTTGAATAGCATTGATTATGAGTACGAGAAACCATATCCTTACAATATGCAATACTCGTATAAACCATATACACCTGACTTTACAATTACACAAGGTGATAAGGTTGCTTATATAGAACATTTTGGAATTACTGAGGATGGCAGAAATAGACGTTATTCAGCAGAACAACTGGAACGATACAAGAATGTGGTGAATGATAAGGTTCGTCTGCACAAAAAGCACAAGACTGATCTTATATATACTTTCTCTGCATATAAGGATGGCCGTAGTTTGCTTGAGCATCTGTATGAAGAACTGCAAAAACACGGTTTCAAACTTGTGGAGCGTTCGGCAAAGGAAGTGTTCGAGAAGATTGTAAATACAGAGGAGAATAAGTATATCGCCAATTTGGTTAAACTGATTTGTACGTTTATTCAGAATTTCAAGACTAACGGATTGACGACAGATGATTTCTATCGTTTCAGGCATAAAACAAATAATGTTAGAACGCGTCTGTTCCTGGATATTTGTGAACAGTGTTATCACGAATATTGCAAACGACTGAAAGAACGTAATGCCATAGATTTTGAAGACATGATAAATGATTCTTCAATGATTATCCGTGAACAGGAAATAAAGGGAGAAAAAATAGACTTTAAATACATCATCGTTGATGAGTATCAAGATATTTCTCGTCAACGGTTTAATCTCACTTTGGAACTGAGTAAGTTGTGCGATGCGAAGATTGTGGCCGTAGGTGATGACTGGCAGTCAATTTTTGCCTATGCTGGTTCTGACATCACGCTTTTCACCAACTTTAAAGAGACTTTCGGATATGGACAGGAACTGTGTATAACCAGAACATATCGAAATGCACAAGAAGTGATAGATATTGCAGGTGGCTTCATTCAGAAAAATATTTCTCAAATCAAAAAGGCACTGATTTCTCCAAAACATATCGAAAACCCTATTGTTGTGGAAACGTACACTGAAGAAGTAGACAGGAAACAATACGAAGGAAAAGGTGGCAAATTCTTCCTGATAGGGCAGACCGTTGAGAAGATTATAGAACATATCTTGCATGATAATCCTGATTCCTCAATCCTTTTGCTCGGTCGCTATGGATTTGACGCTTACAACCTAGGTCGTTCAAGTGATTTTATCTATGATGAGAAAACAGGAAATCTTTACTCAAAAAAATACTCAAATAAAAAAATAGAATTTCTAACAGTACATCGAGCAAAAGGTTTGGGCTATGATAATGTTATCATAATAAATGCTCGAAATGAGGTATATGGTTTCCCATCAAAAGTTCAGGAAGACCCAGTACTGAAGTTTGTGACCAAAGATGATCGGTCAATTGAATATGCAGAGGAGCGTCGCTTGTTCTATGTGGCATTGACTCGAACAAAGAATCGTGTATATATTGTAGCACCACAAGAGCACCCTTCGGACTTTGTTACAGAATTGTTGACAGACCATCCTAGCATTACAGTTCATGGCCATTTGCAGATGGAAAACAGCGGAGATACAAAGGAATCCAGACGTTGTCCCATTTGTGGGTATCCAATGCAACTACGATACAAGAAAGCTTATGGTTTGAGACTTTGGATTTGTTCAAACGAACCGGAAATTTGTGATTTTATGACAAATGACCTTAATGGCGGTATTCTTCCTATCATGAAATGTGATAAATGTAGAGACGGTTATCTCATAGTTAAAAAAGGAAAGGGTAAATCAGATCCGTTCCTTGGCTGTACAAACTATAAGTCAGATAAATCCGGTTGCAATAATCTTATTACTGAAGAATACTACATGACAAAAATAATTCACTCATACAAACCAAAGAAAACTTAGTAATTCCCTGCGTTGATTAAGGAATTTTTTTAGAAAAGGGAATATAATTAATTATAGAAAAATCTGCCTTAAATCCTAATTATCTTCTTATGATATTAAGTTAAAATTGTTAATTTTTGAGGTTATGGTATCTGATAGTGCGGAGTTGTGTTAAAATGACCAAAAATTAGTAGTTAATGCTAAAAAATCAAAAAAATGTGAATTTTCTTATTTTTTATTAATGTGTATTCAAAATAAATCATTAAGTTTGTAAATTGAAATTATTTCATCGCAAAATGTGCGAAAAGCGCATTGTGTAGTGGTGCTGATTATCAAACAAAAACAACAAAAATGCGATTTCAGAACAACTACACAAAACTTGGACAAAAGAACAAAAGACTTTCATAAGAACAAAACATTATTTTCTTATGTCTAAAAAGACAAACCCAGCGCAGCAACTTATGAAACTTATGTCCTTATGTCTAAAAACCGGATAACTTTTTTTGAAATATCAAAAACATAAAATATAAACAAACATCAAGTAATTATGAGAAAACAGCTACTCCTACTGTTATTTTCGGTCATTGCGATGACGGGCTACGCCCGCATTGTGACGGGAGTTGTCACCCAGAAGAGCGACGGGGAGACCATTATCGGCGCCTCGGTCCAGGTGAAGGGTACCACTCGCGGCACAGCCACCGACATTGACGGAAAATACTCTATTGAGGTCAACGACGGCGAAACGCTCGAGATCTCATACGTGGGAATGAACCCCGTCGCTATCAAGGTTGCCGGCCAAAAGGTCATCAACATTGAGATGGAGGACAATTCCCAAGTGCTACAAGAAGTTGTGGTGACCGCCTACGGTCAGACTCAGGAGAAGAAGAAGCTGAACTTCGCTGTTCAGTCGCTGAGTAGTGACCAGGTTACCGCCGGCGGCTCGGCCAACTTCGCCAACTCCCTTCAGGGCAAGGTTGCCGGCTTGCAGGTGGCTACCGGTGGTGGCTCTCCCAACTCCTCAACCCAGCTCATCATCCGTGCCATCAGTTCGGTGAACAACTCCCAGAGCAACGAGCCGCTGATGGTGGTCGATGGTGTGGCGATACGTGGTAAAGGCTCGACGCTAGCCGACATCAACCCCGACGACATCGAGACGATGAGCGTCCTCAAGGGTGCCGCCGCCAGCGCGCTCTATGGCCAGGAGGGTGCCAACGGCGTTATCCTCATCACCACCAAGAGTGGCAGCAAGGACGGCACCATCAAGGTGAATGCCAGCGCCACGGTGGAGATCAGCAACTGCATGCGCGTGCCCAAATTGCAGAGCATGTTCAGCCCTGGCTCCAAAGGCTTCTACAAGGAGAACAGCGGTGGCGGAGGCTGGGGACCTTACATCCAGCCCGGCGAGACCGTGTATGACAACCTGGGCGACTTCCTGGGCACTGGCTTGCTGCAAAAGTACAGCGTGAGCGTGAGCGGAGGTACCGAGAAGTTCAACTCCTATGCCTCGGTGGCCTACACCCGCAACGAGGGCGTTGTGCCCAAGGACTACAAGAACCAGATCACCGCCTTCCTCAAGGGCATGTACAAGCCATCGGAGCAGGTTACCATCCAGTTGTCGCTCAACTTCATCGACTCGAGGGCACGTGGCTTCGGCAACTCGATGTCAACCATCTACAACTGGGGCCGCAACTTCAATATGGCCGACTATATCACAGCCGACGGCACTGTGAACTGGGCCAACCGCTACGACCGTTGGGACCTGCTGCTCGACACCGAGCGCATAGGGGCGACAGTGTCGCCCTACTACGGCCGCTACCTCGACAAGAGCCTGACCGAGAGCAACCGCATCATGCTCAACGGACAGATTGCCTACGAGCCCATCAAGGGTCTCGTGTTCACCGGCAAGCTGGGATATGACAAGGGCTACACCATGTATGACGCCTACTCGGTGCCTCGCATGTATGAGAGCGACTTCGTGGACATCAACAACGAAGAGGTGCAGACGGTGCTTGCCGCCAACAAGTCGCGACTGGGATCTTACTCCTTCCAGCCCTCGCGTGGCGAGCAAATCACCGCACAGTTCTTTGCCAACTATGCCCACACCTTTGCCGAGGACTTCAACATCAACATCTTCTACGGTATGGAATACACCAAGTACAAAGGCATCGAGGGCAGCTTCGGCGCCTACGACTTCCTCCTTACCGACTCGCACATGCTGGGCGACGGCTTCTATAGCTGGCAGAACATCGACCCCAAGACCTATCTCGAGCACGGCATGAGCCTCTATCACTCCAGCCGCGACAAGTATGGCTACTTTGGCGAGGTGCGATTCGACTATAAAGGCATAGCCCAGATTTCGGGCACCTGGCGCCACGACGGCGCGTCGCAGTTCAAGCAGAACTACAAGACCAGCTACTTCTATCCTTCGGTGACCGCCGGTGTCATCTTCAGCGAGCTCTTCCACATGACCAACAACTGGTTCAGCTACGGCAAGGTGCGCGGCAACTGGGCGAAGGTGGGAAAGACAAGTCCCGCTTATCTGTTTACCGACACCTACAAGCAGTGGACCACCTTCCCCGATGTAGGTTGGGGTATTGACCCCACCACCTCTCGCGCCACAGTGCTGGAGCCTGAGATGACCAACTCGTGGGAGATTGGTGCCGACTTGCGCTTCTTCAACAGCCGCACACGCCTCGATGTGGCATATTACTCTACATCGGTTGACAACCAGATTGTGAGCGTGCGCGTGTCGCCGGCTTCGGGTACCATCCTTCAAACCCGCAACGAGGGAACCATCGAGAACCACGGCGTGGAGCTGTCGCTGGCACAGGACATCATCCGCACCCACGACATCGACTGGACCGCTACGCTCAACTACTCCTTCAACCGCGGTCGCGTGAAGAAGCTGCCCGACGATGTAATCGAGATACAGGGAACACAATATGGCGACATCTTCCCCGTGGCACGCCTCAACGGCTCTTCTACCGGTCTCTCGGGTAAGGACTACATGCGTGACCCCGACGGCAACGTGATTTGCAATGCCGATGGCTATCCCATCATCGATGCCCAGAAGGGTATCTACATCGGTAACCGTGAGCCCGACTTCCTGCTGGGACTCGGCTCCAACTTCCGCTATAAGGGCTTCTCGGCATCGTTCCTCTTTGACTGCCGCAAGGGTGGTGACGTTGCCAACGTGACAGGCCGCAGCCTCATCACCAATGGCATGAATCACCTCTACGACAAGTACCGCAACCGTGAAATCATCTTCAAGGGTGTGGTTGACAATGGCGATGGCACCTATTCGCCCAACACCACTCCCATCATCCTTGACCAGAACTTCATCGCGACCTATTACAGCACCGTGTCCTCCAACTTCATCGAGGACGGTTCTTACATTCGCCTGAGCTATGTGACCTTAGGTTATGACTTCACCAGTCTGCTCAAGCCCAGTTGCCCGCTCAAGCACTTGAGCCTCAACTGCACGGGCCGCAACTTGTTCCTCTTGACCAAGTACAGCGGCAACGACCCGGCAATCTTGGCAGCCGTGAGCGGTGGTACCGGTGGCATGGGTATCGACAACTACAACGTGCCCTCTACCCGCAGTTTTAACTTCACTTTGAAGGCATCATTCTAATCACACTTGTAAATACTAGAAATCATGAATAAACTTAAGATAACAGCATTACTGATACTTACATGCCTTATAGGTGTGGGCTGTGAAGATATTCTTGATGACAATGTCAACCCCGACAAGGCGCACTCAATAAGTGTTACCGAAGCTTTGCCAGTGGTAGTGTTCTATGCTCAGCAAATCAACTATGACCATGCCGAGTACTATAACTACTTCTCACAGTTTCTCACTACAGGCGGTAAGAGTTCGGTGGGTGCCTACTCCTACAAGTGCGAGTGGGAGATGCTCACCATGAACCGTCACCCGCAGTGGCGCCGCCACTTCTACGACATTGGCGTCAACTCCAAGAACCTGATAGAGTTCTCGCAAGAGATAGGCTCTCCTAACTACGAGCTTATTGCACGCACCATCAAGCTGATGTCAACACAGTTGACTACCGACGCCTTTGGCGACATGCCACGCTCACAGGCCTACATGACCAACGCTCCCACCTACGATACTCAGGAGAGCATCTACAAGTGGATGTTTGAGGAGGCCGAGGAGCTGATTTCGCTCTATGAGAATCCCGAATACACCCAAAACGAGCACAACCTGGTGATTGACGCTGCGCAAGACCGCGTCTATGCCGGCGACCTCGAGAAATGGAAAGGTCTCGTCTATGCCATCAAGGCACGCCTGCTGCTGCGCAACATCCCCAATGTGGACCGCAGCCCAGCCATGTGCCAGAAGATTATCGCTGCCGCCGACGCCGCCATCAACCAGTGGCGCAAGGGCGACCTGCTCTACGGCGAGTGGTTTGGTAACGAGCCACGCTACAACTTCGACGGCGGCACAGGCACACAGAACTGCGTGTGGAGCCTCTCCAAGCCCGTCATCAACAGTTGGGAATCAAGAGCCAACCTGCTCGACGGAGCCATCCCGAGCAAGTATTTCATGGTTGACGTGCTGGGCATCAGCGCCCCCGACAACGAGCGCTACTGCGGCACCTACAACGGTGGTACCGCATCGAGCTTCCAGGGATATGCCAACGACCCGCGCTGCGTGCTGCTGATGATACCGCGCACAGGACCTCAGTCGCCCAGCAACACCACCGCATCGGTTATCAAGATGCGCTACTTGGAGAACAACATAGGCATGAGCACCAGCTATAAGATTGCCAACTATCCCAACCTCTACATGGGAGCCTATTGCGGTGACCCGGCTGGCTACAACCCCATCTTCACCATGGAGGAGCTCTACTTCATCAAGGCCGAGGCTATGTACTGGATGGGCGACAAGGCTGGCGCCTGTGCTCTCGCCAAGGAGGCCACCGAGCACAACATCGAGCGGCACCTCGACTTCTTCCTGAAGAAGTATCCTAACCCCAACTACAACGAGAACACCGACAACAAGTATCCTGGACAAGCAACCGTGAGCGGCACACCAGGCTACACACAGGCTCAGTACTGGGAGGGCCAAATGAATTCTTTCCTTAACAATGAGGACTACTATACCTACAGCTCTTCAGGAAAGGCCACTCTGCGTGTGCCCAAGGTTTCCGACCGTGGCAACAAGCACTGGTTCTTCAACCCCTCGGAGTTCAGCCTCAGCGACCTGATGATTCAGAAGTATGTCGCCATGGTATATCAGCCCGAGATGTGGACCGACATGCGCCGCTACCACTACAGCAACAAGCGCAACAACTACGGAATAGGCGACGCCAACGAGATTATCTATCCCGACCTGCGACGTCCTTACAACCTCTATGCGCCCTACTGGGTAGACGGCTTGACCGAGAGCCAGAAGGAGAACACTTGGATCCAGCGCCTCAACTACGACCCCGAGACCGAGGAGAAATACAACCGCTCGGAGCTGCAGCGCCTGGGAGCCTACAAGAACTACAAGTGGCTGCAGGAACCCATGATATGGTCACATGCTTATGGTGAGGTTACTTCGCTCACGGGTGAGTAATGACCCCAAGAAATGTAATGAATCAAATAAAATTCAAGAATTATGATGAAGATATTTAATATATTAGGTTCTCTGGCCCTACTGGCGGCCCTGACTACTGCATGTGCCGTGAATGACCCATTTGCCGACAACATGGAGATAGGTCAGGTGGTGCCAACGGTGTCTTGGGAACTCAGCGACGTGGCAAAAGCTGGTGGATATGTCAATTTCAAGGCTAAATACTACACCAGCAGCGACCACAGTATCGATCACTGCGAGGTGTGGGGGCTGGTGACGCGCACCACTTCGGCAGCAGCTACATGCCGACTCACTACATCCCTGTCCTATACTAAGACAGTGAACTCTACCGACACCGTGCGCAATAGTGTGCTTCTCGCCACTTTCGACCACAGTAAGGCAGAGTGGGACGGGCACGAATATGTGCTTGTCGATTCCTTTATGGTATCGTCAACATTGGCTCCTGTGTCTTGGGTGGATCCCGAGGCATTCGATGAAGAGCGGTTCAACATGTACTATCCGGCCACCTTCCAGCAGGAGTTTGTGGACCATGTGGTGGAGTATTTGACCCGCGACAGCGTCTATTACAACGACCTGCGTAACATCTACATAAACTACGACTTCACCGCCGAACAGTTTGAGACCCTCAACGCCAAGTATGGCTTCTCAATACCTTTCGACACCGAGGCAAGTGAGAAGAGCAAACTATGGTATGTGAATACCGATGTGGTGGATCATTACTATTACATCACCGTTGATGACGCGGGAGTGAAGACTGAGCACGAGATTGCCACCCTCGACCAGGCACCTGCCGGTGTGACCGTCTATGATGTGTATGAGTCCAGTCCCTGGGTGTTCTGTCGTTATAGCGACGACACTGGCGGCCGCATCACCTCGGTGCGCTCGCAGTACATGCCATTCTGGAAGGAACTCATCAACGAGATACCTTTCAAGGACTGGATTTACAACAGCAGCGACAAGAACTACTCGGTGAACTTCACCCGCAACTACATCCTTTACCCCACCTTCCGCGTCTTTGACGAGACAGGCAAGATGGGAAAGGATACCGAGACCAAGCAAATTTCTCTTAACTAGCAGCGAACAAGCTAACGAGCAAACAAGCGGACTAGACAATGGTAGCAAATAGCAAACAAGCGAACAACCGAAAAAGACAATGGTATTATACATTTGTCTTGTCAGCTTGTCCCTTGTCGGCTTGTTAGCCTAAAAAACATTTTGAGTTATGAAAATTTTCAAGATATTATCATTAATGACATTGCTGGTGCTGGCATTGGCATCGTGCGTCGAGAAAGAGCCTGTGTATGGCAACTTTGGGGGCAAGGATGTTGACTTCACCTACAATGTCGATGGAGATGAATATACTCTCGATTTCTATGTTGTATCGACTATCAAGTTCAACAACATCAGCGAGAAGGGCGGTAATGTGACTTGGGACTTCGGCGATGGCACCACTTCCACCGACCAGAACCCCACTCACAAGTATGCCAAAGCGGGTCTCTACGACGTGACCCTCACCGTTGATGGCGTGGGCAAGTGCACCTATCCGCTACTCATTTACGACATCGCACCAGTGCTCAGCGTGGTAGAGCAGAGTGCCGAGACCGTGGTCATCAACGACGTGACCGTGCTCCTCGACATAGCCCTGCCTAACCCCGAGGATCTCGAATGCAAGTATGTGTGGAAATTTCCCGAGGGCACAGCACTCGAAGATGGAACTCCTATAGAGGAGTTTACCGGCTATAGTCACAGCGACGGCACTGTTGACAACCCCGGCAAGCTCAAATTCAAGAATATAGGTTCGCAGAAGATTGAGCTGCAGACTTGGTTTGATGTCAATGGCGAGAACCGCCGCCTGGAGGACAGCTATGTTAATGTGCAGGTGGGGTCGTCGATACCTTGCCCCACATTGTACTATGCAGTGTTTGGCGGCAACATCAAGGCTTACAAGCTGGTGGATATGACCCTGCTGCCTGACGGCACCAAGAATATGCCTTTCGACATGGGTGTGAGTTCGGGCAATATGCCTACCACCTTGGTATTTGCCACTGTGGAGGACAAGGATTATGTCTATATCCTTGACTGCGGTAAGCAGTACTACTATGTCAACGACGAGAACGGCGTGCTGGGCGATGGCAAAATCAGCGTGATGACTGCCGACGGCACCGACGTGAGCACCATGGTAACCAATGTGGGCGGGCAGGCATTTAACGACCCGTTCCAGGGGTTTGCCGATGAGACAAATGGCTATCTGTACTATACCGACCGCAACACCGGCATCCGCCGCATGGCTCTCACCGCCCGCGGCGAGCGTGAGCAGACGGTGTTCTCAAGCACTGCCGGCTACTTCTGCGTGAACAACATGCTCAACTACTACGGCAACGGCATCGCCTACGGCGCAATCCACACCGGTCTCTATCTAGACCGCACCGGCGTGTTCTGGTGGGGCAAGAACTATTCAGGTAACGGCATCTACCGCTTCCGCACCAGCGACATTGGTGAGGCGTCGGCAACCAAGACCGGTCCCATCCCGTTCCCTATCTTGTTGCAGGCCACTCAGCCGCGTGCCTTCACGCTTGATGAAGACCTTGGAAACCTTTATGTGTGGATGTGTAAGGGCGGAACACCGGGACCTGGCTTCACGGCTTATCCCATGCCAGGACCCAGCGAGGGACTGGATTATGACAAGTACACTGCTTACATCAACATGGAGGCAAATCCCGAGAACACCACAGCCGACGAGGGTGTTTATACTACCCAGTTTGCTGTTGATGCCCTCACTCACTTCGTGTATTTCGGCTTCCGTGCCGCCAGCACCGAGAAGAACTACACCACCGGTCTCAAGTATTATAATCCAAACGACAATAAGGTGTATGACTTCAACGCCAACCGCGAGCGCATCCTCGGTCTCTGCGTCAACCCACGCTTGACAAACCTCTTCTAAGATCCTTTTTAGGATATAATAAGAACACACCTTTAACAACCACCCTGACTTATCAACTTAGCCAGGATGGTTGTTTTTATTAACCCCGAATTGATTTGTGTTTACTATTAAAATGTGTGTTTTTGTTAGTGTAAGAGGAAAAAAAGTGAGAAAAATTTGGTCATTTATTAGGTTTTTATTTTCTTTGTAGGTTGTAAAGAATAATCTAAAAAATTCATTATTAATATCTAAAAACATTTTGCAAAATGAAGAAATTATTACTCATTCTAACACTGGCTGCAATCGCATGCACAAGTGCACAGGCAGCTGGTTTGCTACTCAAAAAAGACCCTAACGGCTATGAGACTGTTAACGGCATCAGTATGCGCAACTTGTGGCTCTTAGACCGTTTCCACTATGGTGTGAATGAACTCCAAGCCGACTATGAGTGGTGTAATACCAAGGCGCGCACAGCTGTGCTGCAGGAAGGCATCATTTATGTGGCTCGTAGTGAGGCTAAGCAGATTATCCGCCCGGGTGCCAATGGCAACGACACTATTATGGCTGCTGTGGTTTACCGCTTTGATGCCATGACCGGCGAGGAAATGGCTCCTCTTGATGTTACACTGAATGGCGAGCCCTACGCAGTGTTCCTGGGTGCTAACTCTATTGGCAAGGACAATTTCGGTCATGTGTGGGTAGCTCCCTACACCAGTGAGAAAACTGCCGACCTTCCTCTTTACCGACTCGACACCGAGAGTGGCGAGCTCACGCTCATCGCTACCCTCAACAAGGGTGATGTGATTGCCCGTACCGACTATGTTGACGTGGTGGGCGACATCACTCTTGAGGAGGCGGAGTGCAACGTGATGACTCCTGGCTCACAAGTTCCAACGGTGTATGGCTGGCATAATGACCAGGGTGGTGATGCCGACACTTGGGAAGGCTTCTTCTATGGCGACCCCTACATGGACTTCGTGGAGATGTATCCCGAGAGCCAGACACAATGGGGTTATGCTCCTGCGTGCCGCTTCGTGCTTGGAGAGAATGAAGACGAGCGTTATAGCGGCGAGACCTTCTACATCGACGGTTTCACTACAGTACCTACTCTTTATGCTAAAGACGGTACTATTATCGACGGCTTTGGCAGCCTCTCGCAAGAAGAACTTGATGCCGACAGCCTGCTCATGCCAAAGGTGGGAACTAACGGCATTGGCGAGTTTGCTCTTGGCGACCGCAACTTTATCGTTTATTCCCTCGCTCAATACGACGCTCCCAACTCTTGCCAAGTAAACATCTGTGAGCTTGGCGAGGGCATGTCATTCAGCGGCATGCAGCGCTACTGGACTTTCCCTACCGACGGCCAGGGTCAGACCAGTGATGGCGGTCTCCGCATCCACCCAATCATCACCGACTATACTACCGAGGGCGGCAAGGATGCCGTACTCGTCTTTGAGTATAAGTGTTATAATGGTATGGGCGTATATATCGTTGGAGAAGGGGTAGTGCCCGATGATACAATAACAGTAGTTATACCCGGTGACGTGAATGGTGACGGCTTTGTTACTTCGGCTGATATTACCGCACTTTATGACTTCATGCTCAACAATGATGAGTCACACATTGTGAATGGTGACCAGAATGGTGACGGTAACATCACCAGTGCCGACGTGACTGCGGTTTATGACATACTGATGGGTGAGTAATAAAGCTTACCTTGATAAAGTTAGTTAAGGGGGGAGGCTTGGTGGTTTTCCCCCTTTGTGTTTAACTAGCAAAAAGAATGAAATATCGAATTATCGAGTAATCGAATACTCGAACGCTCGAAAAATCGAGCAATCGAGCAATCGAGCAATCCTCAACACTTAGTCTATCACAAAAAAATAATAACGATGAAAAAATTAATACTTCTTTCAATAATGGCGGTAATGACTGCCATTAGCAGCTGGGCAGTGACCGACGGTCAGACCTATGCAAAAGTGAACGGCATAGGAGTGAAGAACCTGTGGATGTTTGACCGTGTGCATGCCGGCACAGCTTATACCAATTCGGCAGTGTGTCACACTAACGCCCGCACAGCCACTATGACAGGCGGTGTAGTGTATGTGTCGCGTAGCCAAGAGAAAATGATTATAATGCCAAATTCCGAGACTGGCATGAACGACACCATCATGCAGGGTGTGATTCACTGCTTTGACGCACTTACCGGCGAGCACACCAAAGATTTGGACTTGACGCTCAACGGTGAGCCATACGGCGTGTTCCTAGGTAACACCAGCATAGGCTGTGACAACTTCGGACACATTTGGGTGGCTCCCATGACCAGTGCCACCGCAATTGTTATTCCTATCTACTTGGTTGACACCGAGAGCGGCGAGATGACATTGGCAACCAATATGGAGAAGGGCGACGTTCCTTATCGCACCGACTACCTCGACCTCATTGGCGACATCACCCTTGAGCAGGCCGAGTGCAACATCATGACAATAGGTCACAACAGCAACGACCCAGGCTTCCCCACCGTCTATCGCTGGCACAACGACCAGGGTGGTGACATCGACACTTGGGAGGGCGGCTTCTATGGCGACCCCTATATGGACTTCACCGAATTCTATCCTGCCGAGAAAACGGGCTTCAGCCTCGCACCAGTTGTTAAGATGATTCTTGGCACCGATGAAGATAACATGTATAGCGGCGAGTATTTTTATATCGACTGCTTCGATGGCGCTCCTGTTCTCTACTACGTTGATGGCACAGTGATCGACAGTTTTGAGAATGTGCCTGAGGAGCTGTGGCCCACCCGCGCCGCTGCCAACGGCATGAATGAATTTACTCTCGATGACCGCCACTTCTTCGCCTATGTGAAAGCCGACATGAACGGTAATGGCAACGGTTGCCAAATCAACGTGTGTGAGCTTGGCGATGGTGATATGCTTGAGAGCATGACCAAATACTGGCAACTGCCAGCCGACAGTGTGGGCAAGTTTAACGACAGTGGCTTGCGTGTACACTGCATAGCAGTGGAGAAGGGCGTTGACCAGCAGGGCAACGAGGAGGTTACTTTGCTCACCTTCAAAGCCTACAATGGCTTTGGCGTGTATAAGATTGGTGCTGCCATTGAGCCTGATGGTCCTGTAGAAGTGCCCGGCGATGTGAACGGCGATGGCAATGTCACTGCCGCCGATGTGACAGCTCTCTATGACTTTATGCTCAACGACGATAGCTCACACATTGTGAACGGTGACCAAAATGGTGACGGCAACATAACGAGTGCCGACGTCACGGTGGTTTATGAGATTTTATTAGGTTCTAACTAAAGTTGATGAGCTGATAAGCTGACGAGCTTACAAGGCAATTGTAATGTTGCGACAACTACCATTGCCTTGTTTGCTTGTTCCTCGTCAGCTTGTAAGCTCCATTGCCTTGTAAGCTCGTCAGCTTGTTTCTTATTAGCTAAATTAATAAGATGAAGAAATTCAGTTTGTTTGCATTGTTTGCACTAGTGGTGATGTGTGTCTCAGCGAGCGACACCTTGACGTTGCATGAGGTTGAATATCAGGTTGATACTTTGTTTTATAACCAAGTGGGTCCTGGCACCACACAAACCTCGCTGTGGCTTCACAATGCGAGTGGTGGCAAGTTGAGGGCGTTTTACTGCACCTTTGACATGTCCAACCCATGGCTGTCGCTGGCGGGAGTGTGCGCCACCGACAAGCTTGCCGGTAACGAGCGTGTCTCAGCGATGGCCGAGCGCAAGAGTGAGCCAGGCAAGCGCTACTTTGCCGGCATTAATGCCGACTTCTTCAATACCAGCGGCACTACAGTGCGTGGGGTGTCGATAGTGGGCACGCCAGTAGGCGCTACGGTGGTTGACGGCGAGATTTACCGTGCCCGCAACAATGCCGCGCTCTACAAGAATTTCATCGTTGATGAGGAGGGTGGGGTATATGTCAACCCTTTCGTCTTTGGCGGCAGTCTCATCACCCCTGCTGGAATGACAGCCACACTGGGCGGTGTGAATACCTATTCGAGCGAGAATAACAACAAGATAGTGATTTACACCGATCGCTTTTACGGCAGCACCAATCAGACCAATGCTGGCACCGAACTCGTGGCACGCCTAGCCGATGGTGACAAGTTTGAAAGCGCACGCCCTTACAGGATGGTAGTTGAGAGCGACACCAGCACCGCCGGCGACATGACGATTCCTGCCGGGAAGTATGTGATACGCGGTCGTGGCTCGGCGGCAACAGTTGTGAACACGCTGCAAATAGGTGATACCATTACCATTTCACCCACATGGACATTCGGTGACCTCAGCGTGATTCCACAGCAAGTTATTTCGGGAAACCCCAAGATTCTAGGCGATGGTGTGGTGCTTGACACCGAGGGCGAGCGCAGCGATGCCAGTCAGCTGCATCCGCGCTCGGCGGTGGGCTTCAGCGACGGTGGCAGCAAAGTCTATTTCCTTGTGGTTGACGGTCGTTCTCTCATCAGCGACGGAGTGCGCACCAGTGTGCTTGCCGAGATTATTCGCTATGCCGGTGCCACCGATGCCATGAACGTGGATGGCGGCGGCTCATCAACGCTCTACACTAGTGCCTTAGGCATTCGCAACAAGCCTAGCGACGGTACCGAGCGCGCCGACGGTAACGCAATCTTTGCAGTGTGCAGCGCCCCCGACGATGACGTGATTGCCTCACTGCGATTTGTCGATTTCAGTCTTGTTGTGCCTAAATTTGGTGTTTATACTCCCAAATTCTACGGCTATAACCAGTATGGCATGCTCATCGACACCGATGTGCAAGGTGTGATGCTGTCGTGTCCAGAGTCGTTGGGAACAATTCGTGACGGCAACACCCTCTTTGCCACTGGTAGCGGCACGGCGATGCTCACCGGCTCGCTGGGCGACATCAGCGTGAGTGCGCCACTCACCATCATTGGCAGCAGTGACGCTATTGAGTTAAAAAACGACTCCATCCTCACCGACACCTACCGCACCTATCGTGTAGAGCTTCAGAGCCAGGTAGGGGAGACCATTATGCCTCTCGACCCCGAGGCTCTCACTTGGAGCAGTAGCGATGAGAGCATCGTTGCTATTGACGAGAACACCGGCGTGCTGCAAGGCGTGCGCGACGGCGAGGCGATGGTTACTGGCGTGCTTGGCGACAAGTCGCTGAGCATGAAAGTGACTGTTCAGAAGCCTGTTCAGCGTGTCTATCCTCTCGACCCCGAGATGGACTTGAGCACCTGGAGCTTTGCCATGAGTGGAGGAAAGAACTATAGTGCCGAGCCGTTTGCGGGTGGCATGAAAGTGACCTACACTGGCTCCAGCGCGCGTGTCAACTACCTGCGCATGAACAAGGACATCACTTTGTGGAGCCTCCCCGACACCCTCCGGGTGCGCATCAATCCCGGCGAGGCACCGGTCACCGGCATCACCTTCGCCGTTCGCCCCAATGGCGGCAAGATCAGTTTCCCCGCTGTCACACCCGAGTCGTTGCCGTCTAATGTTGAGACCACCATCGACCTGCCTGTTGACCAGTGGATAGATGCCGAGGAAATAGGCAATTATCCCATCCAGCTCACATATATTCAGGTAAATATGGGCAAATCCACCACTGGTCAGCAATATACAATGCTCATTCCGGGTCTTGAGGTCATCTACAAGAATGCTCCTCTGAGTCAGGTTCTTCCTGGCGACGTGAACGGCGACGGCAACATCACTGCCGCCGATGTGACAGCCCTCTACGACTACTTGCTGGGCAACGCCAGTACCAATCTCGTCAATGGCGACCAGAACGGCGACGGCGACATCACCGCCGCCGATGTCACAGCAGTTTATGTTATTTTACTAGGAGAACGATAAACATAAATAATTAAAACAATGAGAAGAATATTATTATTAATTGCGCTGATGCTGTCGATGGCGCTGATTGCCAACGACAAGATAAGTGCTCCAACACAACAGTTTTTGAACGATTATGCTCGTGGTCTGACACAGCAAGCCGACAAGAAACTATTTAGCAAAACAAAGGCGGTCAATGGTGTGGAAACTATGGACTGCTTCATATTGCTTAACGGCACATCCACTGCCCAACTCAAGGCTTTGGGAGTGACTGTCACTGGCGAGTTCGACGACATCGTCACTGCTCTTGTACCCATCAACAAAGTGGAGCAGGTGGCAAATCTCGACTGTGTGCAGCAGATTGCTGTCTCGCAGATAGCGCAGCAATACACCGACCAAGCCAAGAACGTTACCAAAGCTCTCCAGGCATGGAACGGCACTAGCAACGGGTTGCCTCAGAACTATCGTGGCACAGGTGTGGTGATAGGAATCATCGACACTGGTATGGATTTCAACCATCGCGCCTTCTTGGATGCTTCGGGTAACACCCGTATCAAAGCGGTGTATATGCCCAACGCCACCGAAGCCAACGGCGGCACACAGCCCACCATTGGCAGTTCCACGCTCACAGGTTATCACTACACCACGGCATCGCAAATTGCCGCTCTCACCACCGACTACAGCGGTGAGAGCCATGGCACCCACACCAGCGGCTGCGCCGGAGGCTCCGAAGTTAATGGCTATGCCGGTATGGCTCCCGACTGCGACCTGGTGCTGTGCGGCTTGGGCGATAACTTGTCTCAAACGGCTATCGTTAATAGCGCTAAATACATCGCCAACTATGCCAAGACACAAGGCAAACCTTGTGTTATAAGCATCAGTTTGGGAAGCAACACCGGTCCTCACGATGGCTCGAGTTACATCTGCCGTGCCTATGACCAAGTCGCCACCCAATATGGCGCAGTGATTTTGCTCTCCTCGGGCAATGAGGCCGATGCCACAGGCTATGCCACCAGAACGCTCTCAAGCGAGACCGACGCCTTTATCATCATGCACGAGACATCTACTGGTGGCGCCAACGTGGGAGGTTCTTCCTACTACGGCACAGCGATTATGGACATTTGGGGTAGGACCAGCGACCAGCTCAAGCTCAAAGTGCTTGTGGTGAACAAGAACAATGGTACCATTGCCTATACCAGCGATGAGATTACCAGCAGCACAACATTAAACAACTTCAGCTCTTGTTTCAACAGCTCTAGTTCGGTGGAGATATCTTTCAGCTCTTCCAACAACCGTAAGAATATCTACATCCATCCCTCGATGACAGGGGCTAAAAACAGCAACTACCGTCTCGCTTACATGGTGACCAGTGCCGCTGGCAACACTATTGACGCGTGGAGTGACGGTGGTCATGCCTCGAGAATCGTTTCCTCGGGAAATATAAGTGGTTACACTCTCACTAAGGGACAAGCAGACGGCACGATGAGCGACGACATCTGCGGTAGCAAGACCATCAGTGTGGGCGCTATGGCTTCTCGCACCAGCTACAACTACCCATACAGCGCAAACGATGTGGCTTATTTCTCAAGCTACGGTACCGATGTCAAGGGGGTTGACCACCCATTTATCACTGCCCCAGGCCATGTTGTCATCTCTTCGATTAACGGTTATGACTCAAGCAGTTCATCGGGTTATTCCTACAGGACAAGCTATAACGGCCGCTACCACTATTGGGGACAGATGAGCGGCACCTCGATGTCAACGCCTATCGCCGCCGGTGTGGTGGCTCTCTACCTGCAAGCCGACCCCACTCTTGATGTCAATGGCGTGAAAGACGCTATCGCCAACAGTGCTACAGACTACACAGACTACATCTCCAACCCCATGAGCCCTGTCAAGCAGCGCGGGCATGGCATCATCAATGCTCTTGACGGTATCACTTACGTTCTGCAACAGAGCCTTACGCCAAGGATTATAGCCAATAAAACCGAACTCAACATGAGTGGATATGTGGGCGACACTATCACCACCACAGTGAACCTTGAGGGCCGCAACCTCACCGATGGCGTGAGTGTGAGCGTGGTGGGTCCCAGTATCTATAGTGTAGAGCCCACAAGCTTCACCAACGCCGAGATAATGGCTGGTGCCACACTCACCGTCAAGTATATGCCTACTGCCGCTGGCTCCACATCGGCGACCATCAACCTCAACAGCACTGTCGCGCAGCAGCTGTCTATACATACTTCTATAAGCGTCAATGGCGTTGCCGAGCCTAAGATACCCACTATCAGCGTGAGCAACGAATCGCTCGACATTACCGCCTACGCTGGAGGCACAGCAACCAAGGGCTTTAGAATATATGGTCAGTTCCTCAATGACGACGTGACACTCACCAGCGACAACGATATGTTTACCGTCTCTCCAAGCACCATCGCCGCCAGCGACCTTGCCGAGGGATATTATGTGACCGCTACAGTGACCTACGCGCCAACTACCGCAGGCACTCACAGTGGCACCATCACCCTCAGCAGCACAGGTGCCGAGAGCGTGACTGTTGCCCTCACCGGCACTGCCACTGTCAATATCGTGGCACCTCACGCCACCGAGGCGACAAGCGTTGCGGGCACTTCGTTTACCGCCAACTGGGACCTCTGCCCCTTTGCTAACAGCTACACGCTGCGCGTCAAGCCATTGGCAACGGCAACTCCGTTCTTTGTTGAGACCTTCGCAAAATGCACTAAGGAGAGCACCACTAATATCGCCAGCTCTGTCAATAATTACACCGACAACAGCGGTTGGGCAGGGGCTTACATCTATCAAGCGGTAGGTGGCTTGCGACTTGGCGCTACCAGCTATAACGGAGTTTTGCAAACTCCTGCTCTCGACCTCTCGGGCAGTGAGGGCAAGGTAAGCGTGAAGTTTACCGCGCGTGCCTACGACACCGATACCGATTGCCCGCTCACTGTGAGCTGTGGCGACAATAGCGAGTCGCTGACTATCCCCTCGAGCGACGAGGGCAGCTACATAGTGGTGCTTGACTGCGCCGCCGAGGCAGGGCAGAAGATTAAGTTTGCCACTACTGTCAAGAAGAAACGTGTGGTAATCACTGGTGTGGACATCTATGAAGGCAATATCTTGGAGCAGAGCAGCGAGGGCGAGACCATTGAGTTTGCCGGCATTACCGACACCCACTACCTCGTTACCGGCTTACAGCCCGAGACCACCTACGCCTACGATGTGAAGGCTCTCTACGGCGATGAGTTCAGCGGCTGGTCCAATATGATAGAGGTCCTGACTCTCTCAGGCGATGACCATGTGTATGGCGACGTGAACTGCGACGGTGAGGTTACCACTATCGACATCACATGCCTTTACAACTACCTGCTGGAAGGCGACGAGACTTATATCGCCACCAGCGACGTGAACGGCGACGGAGAAATCACCACTGTAGATATCACGATAATCTACAACATCCTGCTGGGTAATTGAGCATCTCACCTGTATCGTTACTGGCACACAATTCTTGCGTTGTGATGAGATAGATTAAACGACTCAAGTTTCTCGAAACTTGAGTCGTTTTTCCTTGATATTTTCGCTACGCAGGATTATGAATTAAATCTATGCTTAATGCGCCTATATCTATCGCATTATTTTAATTTGAAGCTCCTTAATAAAGTGGATGTTAAGATGATGAACGCTAGCATGAGCACTGCATATACACCTAGCACGATATAATCGATTTGTTTTGCTTCGGCAAGGAGTGATTTATAGCTGTTGGGGTCGCCAATCTTCTCTAATGGCACTACAGCAAACACTGTGCACACCATTCCCAGAATGCCCGCTATGAGCATCATGATAAACGCTGACCCAGACCCGAAAACTATCATATCGACCAACGCAAACACAAAAGTTATGGCAAAGAACCCTAAAGCGAGAAATCCAAATCGCTCGTTCTTCACCATTCGCAGAATTATCATGCCACAAATTCCCATGACAAGTAATGTGCTAAACAGCATCGTGAGTCCTGGACCCGCTCCCTTGCGGATGTTAAAGAAGTCGAATGAGTGAATGAAGTTAATCAGGCCAGCTATTGCGGTATATGCCAGGATGAGATACAATATTATCTTGAAAATGCCTTGTGGGGTCATGTTGGCGAGTGGATTCTGGTCGGGTTGCATGGGCTGCTGGTAGGGCTGCTGCTGTTGAACCGGTTGCTGGTAGGGTGGCTGGGGTTGCGCAGGTGCGGCAGGTTGCTGGTAGGGTGGCTGGGGCTGTGCCGGTGCTAGGTATTGCGCTAGCTCGGGAACTTGGCTTGCCGGGAGCCATTCGGTCATGCCTTCGGCCCAAACTAAAGAGTTGGGGGCTAAACCATATTGCACCAACTGGTCGGCGGGCATGGGACCCACATTCTTGTTGTCTTTGATAATAAAAAACTGTTTCATAGTTGCAAATATTAGTGGATAATTTAAAGTTTGTTCTTTTTCATCTCACAAAGCTACACATTATTATTTAAACGACAAAATTTTCCACGATTTTTTTGAAAAATATACAAATACAGGATAAAAGCTATGAACAAAGCATTATGGTGGGTTCTATAAATTAATTGAGATGGATTTTGATTTTATGTCGAGTAGATTTT
>CALDIG010000245.1 GCA_937904375.1 uncultured Prevotellaceae bacterium | reverse complement strand
CTAACCTCTAAACACTAACCTCTAAACACTAACCTCTAAACACTAACCTCTAAACACTAACCTCTAAACTCTAAACTTCTAGTTTATATAAACTAGACTAATCACTGATCAATGCCGTTTATCACTGTGTGGTCAATGCTGTCATCGGCTTTTTTATACCAGGCACCATTATGAGGAAGTTCGTCCTTAAAGTCGCCCTTGAAGTATATATCTTCGTCCACTGGCGTCCACTCGCCATTGATGATCATATCGTCCTTGAAGGTGCCTTCGAAGCTGTCACCGTTGCTAAACTCATATCTGCCAGTGCCGTTCATCTTGCCGTTGAGGAACATGCCTATGTAGGTAGCACCGTCGGCAAAGCGGCACTTGCCATAGCCCGAGGGCATGCCGTTCTCGTCAACGTAACCGCTGTAGGTGAATTTGCTGCCATTGATAGAAAACTCCTTGTTTTCAACAGTCTTCTGAAGCACATCAGCGTGTGATGACGAGTCGTCGCTATCGCTGCTGTCATCGCTCACGGTTTCAACTTTGGGAGTGGGCTTCGACAGCCATTTATAAATGTAATAGCCTCCGGTGCCCAACGCCGCACCGCCCAGCAGGGAGAGCAGCGTGATGAGCAGCGGTCGCTTTACGCATTTCCACAGGGCGCCGCCGGGTTTCTTGGGTTTCCACCCCTGGCGCACTATGCAGTAGAGGGTGCCATTCTGCTGCACCAGCTCGGCAAACACCGCCCCCCCCTCGCTCTCGGCGAAGGTGCCGGGCTGCGTGAGCCCCGCCTTTTTGAGTGGCAGCCACCATTCCTGCGGTAGCTGCCGGCCGCCGGTGTTCACGTCGTTGCCCCGGCGTGTGAAGCTTGGCATCCACCATTCCCACACGTCGTAGTACACGCTGCTGGTGCGTCGCGAGTCGTGACCGTCGGCATTGGGGTCGCCGTTCCATGGGGCTGCGGTGTAGTGGATGTAGTCTTGGTCTTCGGCGACTACCTCGTTGACCATATAGTAGTTGAGTTGCCCCCTGATCACGGCGCCCACTGGCAGTGAGTGCTGCGCCTCGAAGTCTTGCACAAACTTCCTCACGCTGCGCTGGCGGTCGCCCTTGTCGATGCTCATGCCCCGAGCTATCGCCCTCGCGGTGAGTTCGCTAAGGTCATCGGGCAATTCCTCTGCAACAAAGTCTTTTGTGATGTTCAGGGCATCGACGGGGTCCTTGCCGGTGAGCATATAGAAGCAGGTAGCGCTCAGGGCGTAGATGTCGAGGCGAGGGTCAAACGTCTTCACACCGGCATACTGCTCCTTGGGCGAATAGCCTGCGCTCACGCCGGTAGAGGGGTTCTTGGTGGTGGGGTTCCCCTTGCTGTCGAAGTGTACCGAGATGCCAAAGTCGATGAGCACCGGCTCGTCGGGCCTGCCCTCGGGGCTGCGGCGCATCACTATGTTCTCGGGCTTGATGTCGAGATGCAGCATGTAGTTGTCGTGAAGGCACTGCACCGCCTCGGCGACCGGGCGCATTATCGACATCATCTTCGCCTCGCTCACGCCGCTGCCGCTCTCCTTGACAAGCCGGCGCAAGTCGCCGCCGTCGAGGTATTCCATCACATAATAGGCGGTGTCGTTGGCGCGGAACACCTCGTTCACGTTCACGATATTGGTGTTGAGCTTGCATATCTTCTGCAGCCGCTCGCCCTCGGTGATAAAATCGGCGAGACCGCTCTTCATGTCGGCCTCCAAGCCCTTGGAATAGAGCACCGTGGGCACACCCTCGCCACGCCAGCAGCCAGTAGGGAAATATTCTTTTATCGCAAAAAAAGCGTCGAGACCTATGTTGTTGATATAAACACGCGCCTTCACCTTATAGGTGATGCCGAAGCCACCCTGACCCAGATATTCCACCACCTCGTATGGGTAGCTGCCGCCTTCCAATATCGTGCCAAGGGGCAACGCCCACTCAAATTTCTCTGCCATAAATATCGTTTAAAGCGTAATATTGCATTTAAACGACAAATTTACGACATTTTTCTGAAACAGCATAAACATAAACCACATTTTTTCATGCAAGGTGTTTTTTTGTCCCATACACGCAGGACAATCGGCATCATGTAGGGACACGGCATGCCGTGTCCGCATTGCGCCGGGCGGTGGCGATTCTCCTGCCGTGCGGGGGGCGGTCAGGGCATGCCCTGACCCTACAATTCATTGAACATATCATCGCCCCAGTTGACAACGTTATTGTCAATGTAATTCATAATGTTACACATCTCACCTTCATCTTTTATTATATGGTCATGATACCGTCGTTGCCATTTGAATGATGGGTCAATGCCATGGGCATAAGCCGAAACCGCAGATTTCAAACTTCCCACAATTACCGACAGCCAGCCTTTACTTCTACGTGATTTGTCCATCGAGTGGTCTTCACCATTGACTGTCTCAAGTGTCCTTAATTGATGGGGTAAATCGTTCTCCTCAATATATATTATAGCATGTAAATGATTAGGCATCACAACATGATTAACCAACTTAGCGTATCTGTGATGAATAGAGATATTCTTAATTTGTGTCTCAAGGAATAACCCAATCTCTGATAAACACATCTTATTGTCACAAATTTTTCCAAAGTAATGTTCACGATTGTGTGTTACCACTGTGACAAAATACATCCCACCGGCATATTCATGCCAATAGGCACGAGGGGTCTTTCGAGTATTAAGTTCATTATCCATAAAACAGTTAATGATATGTGAAATTTTTTATCCAATATTTTACCACATGCGTCAACGCGGCATCATGTAGGGACACGGCATGCCGTGTCCGAATTACGCCGGGCGAGGGCGATTCTCCTGCTGCGCGGGGGCGGTCAGGGCATGCCCTGACCCTACAGCGGCAACGCCATCCCGCAGGTTTTCACTTGCCAGCATCACGTAGGGACACGGCATGCCGTGTCCGAAAACAAATGTGTCGCATGGCGGGTCGCATGGATTGGATTTTGCGCCTCTTTGGGGCTCGGCTGGCGCTTCTCGCCCCTTTCGGGCAAAATTCAATCCATGCTATATTTTTACAGGGAAAACTATAGGGCAAGCCGCAAGCCGAGGCTGCCGTGGCGGCTGACGGGCGAGTAGCTGCTCCGGGTCGCCACACGGCAGCGCCTCGCATCGTCGCCCCAGCCGCCACCACGGGACACGCGGCTAGAGCCCGAGCTGGGGCCAGTAGGGTTGGTCTGCGCACTGCTGCTATAGCCGCCATACCAGTCGCTGCACCACTCCCACACGTTGCCACTCATGTCATAGAGACCCAGCTCGTTGGCACGCTTGCTCGCCACCGAGTGTGGACCATAGTCGCTACTGCTTTTCCCCTTGTTGTAGCTGTTATCTTGGTAAACCGCCACATCATCTATGTTATTGCTGCCGCTGTACTTGTAGCCCTGGTTGCGGCCACCGCGGGCAGCATACTCCCACTCGGCCTCGGTGGGAAGACGGAACTGCTTGCCGGTCATCTGGTTCAGCTTGCGGATGAACACCTGGCAGTCGTCCCAGCTCACAAACTCCACCGGGCGCTTGACGTTGATGCCGTAGTTCTCGCTGTGACTGGAGCCATGCCTGGAGCTGCCTGTGCCGTTAAACCAGCTCGGGTTCTCGCCCATCACCGCCTGCCACAGCTCCTGAGTCACCTCGGTCTGACCAATATAGTAAGACGAAAGAGTGACGCTGTGGGCTGGTTTCTCGCCACCATAGGCGTCGCTTCCCTGCTCGCTTGTGGCGCCCATGGTGAATGTGCCGCCTGGCACCGCCACCATCGTGAACGACACGCCATCGACGGTGAACGTCTGGTTGGGCAGTTGTTGGGGTTTTGGCTCGGGCTGCTTCGGAACGGGGTTGGGTTTGGGCTCGGGCTGCTTCGGCACGGACTTGGGTTTGGGCTTGGGTTCGGATTTGGGCTTTTGGTCAGGCTTTTTAGCTTTTGGGCAGTTGTGTGTTCCTTTGTAGTGCTGACCGCACTTGTTGCAGACTTTTATAGGCTGCTTCTTCTGCGCCATGGCATACTCCGCCACTCCGGCGACGGCAACCGCCAGGATGAGGATTGTGAGGATTGACTTGAGATGTTTCATTGTTTTAAACACTAATCTTAAAATGCTACGAACCACTAATTTACACGAATTTTCATTAATGGTTTTATCACACTAATTTGGATTAACCACGAATTCTCACTAATTCGCACTGATGTTTTAATCACACTAATTAAACGAATTTGAACGAATTATATTTTATTGCTTACCTGCTGTTTTTCCCTGCCTCACGGGGCGGTCAGGGCATGCCCTGACCCTACGGCGGCAACGCCATTCCGCAGGTTTTCACTTGCCGGCGCCACGTAGGGACACGGCATGCCGTGTCCGCATTACGCCAGGCGGTGGCGATTTCCCTGCCGCGCGGGGGCGGTCAGGGCATGCCCTGACCCTACGGCGGCAACGCCATTCCGCAGGTTTT
>CALDIG010000244.1 GCA_937904375.1 uncultured Prevotellaceae bacterium | reverse complement strand
CAAAGTAAACACAATTCCAAAACCGGAATCCGAAATCAATGTTGAAGAAGATTTAGATGCCACAAACAATGACGACAACTATTGGGAAGTTCATAAACTTGATAAAAATACTTATCTTGTTGACGGCGGAAAAATTATAAGAATTTCTCAAGTAACAGATTCTCGCAGCACAGAGCAGGTTGTAAGGCTGCAAAAAACAATGTATGCAATGGGAATTATGACTGAACTTAAAAGACAAGGAATTCAAAACGGAGATACAGTAATTATTGGCAAACTTGAACTTGAATTCTGGTCGATCTGATTGACTGGTGTAGAGTAAGTGTCTCGGCTACTGCGGCTGCTGCTCCTGGATGATGCCTGGGTGCTCGATGGTGGCGGTGGTGGTGATGAAATGTGGCTTGGAGATATAGCTGAAGCCATATTTGTTGACCGCCATCAACGAGAAGCTGCGGTAGCTCACCGTGTCGCGCGTGCCAAGCACCGAGTCGCGCATAGAGTAGCGCTCTACATCATTAATCAAAATTTTATATCCATTGTTACCGTTGTAGTTGTAGGTGGTGCCGTAAAATCCGTCCCATTGCCATAGTGGGGTCTCGGGTATATGTTCCAACTCTTTAGTGACAGTGATTTTTCCCGAACCGGTGTAGATGTCGTTCATCGTGATGACTATCGTGTGATGACCGGCAATGTCACCACCTATGAAGTTGTCGCCAAGCTCGTTGCCGTCGAGGGTGAGCTTGCTAAGTTCGTTGCCGGTGCCTTCGATGGTGATGTCGAGCAGTGCATTGCGGTACTTGAACGAGGTGATGACTTTTGAGCCCTCAAAGCACACGGGCACCTTGGGGTTAAATTCGATGCCGTTGGGCATGAATTTCATGCCGGCGATGACGTTATAAATCATTGAGATGTTGCCGGCGGCGTTACCGCGGGAGAAAGACATGTCGAGCGGTGTGCCAGAAGTCGCCGAGGTACTCACGTTGCAGCTGGCAAGCAGGGCCTGTGGCCTGATTTGCGCGCCTATGCCGCGTCGCAGCATGGCAATGTTGCCGTTGCGTGCCGCGGCAAGGTTCCACAGTGCCTGCACCATAGGGATGAAGGCGTCGTTGAACTCTGGTCTCACGCTTGCAATGATAGGGTAGGTGAGCGACACGCCATAGTTGGATAGATGCATGTTATTGATGAGGTCATCGCCACGGTTGTCCTCGGCGATGTCCCATAGCACACACAGCGCCTGACCCATATTGTCGGTGCAGGGCGACTTCATGTTGAGGGTGCCGCCATACAGGTATTGCGAGTAATATCCTTTATATTCATTCCATAGGCGGTGGTTAATCGCATCTTTGAGCGCCTCGGCTTTATGGGGGTTATTCTCGATGCTGAACTCGTCGCACATCATTCCCACTATGCGGTAGGCGTGCTCCATGATGGCGTTGGCGAGCAGGGGAGTGGTCTCAAAGATGTCGGCAACAGTCGCCCACGGCGGGTAATACTGGTTGATATTGCTCACATTGTAGGGGCAAGCGGCGCGATACAGCCCCGTCTCGCGGTTGAGAAGTCCCGAGTTCTCGATTATTTCGAGGTTTTTGACGGTGATGTCGTAGGAATATTTAAGCCATTCCTTGTCGCCAGTGACGCAATACACATTCCAGGCGGCTGTCGTCCATATCATCTTGTTGACAAGGGAGTTATAGGTCTCGATGCTGTCGCCGGTGGTGATGATGCTGTCACGCACCATCGTTTTAAGGGTCTGCATCGACTTCTCTGGCTCCAGATAGGCGAGCGACAGAGCTATGGCATAGCACTCCTGCGAGACCAGGAAAATGTGAGGTGAAAAGTGGAAGGTGGAAGGTGGAAGGTTTGTTTGTCTGCTTGTTCCTTGTTCCCTTGTTCCCTTGTCCTCTTGTCCTCTTGAAATCTCCTCTATCGACATGTTGTGCATCACGTCCATCAGCTTCTGATTAGACTCATACACAGGATAGTTGGCATTAGGCGCGGCAATTTTCCATTCATTGTTGAATTGCCGCTGAATGGGAGATAAGTTTATAGTCACGTCATGAATGCCGTCGCTGCCGGGCGTAGCATCAACAAGTAGCTCGTTGTGAAGAGGGCATTGCTCGGCGGCAATGTCGAGTGGTGCGATGTCGGCGGTGAGCCACACACCTTTGTAGTCCTCGGCATAGACGGTGTCGTGAGTGGGAGTGACGAAATAGCCCTTGTCGCTCAGGCCATTCTTTATTGCGCTCAGGTCGATTTTCAGCCTCAGCTCATCTGGACGAGCGATTTTTTGTGACGACAAAGTCTTCTTGTCGGGTTCGCACGCTTTGATGACGTTGCCGTTCGATCCCCGATCTGTTAGGTCGATGTAGTGGTATTCTCCAGGACGCAGTTCGATGTCATGCCCATTGATGGCGAGGCGCACCTTGATTACAGCAGCAATAGAGTCAGTAATAGGAGACTGGTAATTGGTTACCAAATGTGTGCTGTTTCGTGCCTCGGCAACAAAATTTCCTTCAACCACTTTGTTGGCGCCCACGGTGAACCTCTCGTTTTGGGTTATAACATCATTGGGCATCGTGTCGTGGTGGCACGAAGATAGCGTTGCAGCCCATATCACAGCAAGCAACAACGCCAAAAGCCAAGTTGTTTTTTCTCTCAAACGCATTTTACTCTGCAAATGTAAACAGAAAATTTCAATAAAATGCTCGCGCTCGCCACTTTTTTCAAACAATTCGCCGTTTTTTGTCAAACAATTGCAAACAAAAATGCGATTAAGCGAGCCAAAGCGTGTGCTTGCACAAAGCCTTGCGAGCGTGAGCATTTTATTTAACTCAAGTTTCGCAAGTTGTTAACTTGCTCAAAGTTTAATGTTTAGTGTTTAGA
>CALDIG010000243.1 GCA_937904375.1 uncultured Prevotellaceae bacterium | reverse complement strand
CAAGAAGCGCAAGAAGCAGGAGGAGAAACGTCTTGAAGAGCAGCGAAAAGCACAAGAAAAGGCTCGCAAAGAAGCCGAGAAGAAGCGCAAAGAAGAAGAGAAGAAACGCAAGGAAGAGGAGAAAAAGCGCAAGGAGGCCGAGAAAAAGCGTCAAGAGCAAGAGAAGAAACGCCTTGAGCAGGAAAAGAAGCAGCGTGAGCAAGAGGAGAAGCAGCGTCGTGAAGAGGAGAAACGCAAAGCCCGCGACAATGCCCAGGCTCGCATGAAAGCCGATAAAGAACGCTCCGCGCAAACCAGCCAGCAGCCTCAAGAAGATGTTGAGCAAAAACGCAGAAACGACCTCGAAAGCGCTCAACAAGAGAGACTTGCCAGCGAGAAGTCGAAGGAGGAGGCGAACTCCAGCAATAATAAGTCGGGTGTAAAGAGACCCAAAAAGAAAGCCTCAAACCAAAGCTCTGCCGACAACGACGAGATCAAGTATAATCGTGGCGGGAAGAAATAACATTTTATAGACCTGAAAAATATTCTTTCGTCGCCTAATGACCGATTTGGGTTTAAGGCAGTCGCCGCAGCCACATGGCAAAGAAATTGTCATAGACGCGATAGCCGTCAATGTCTTTGATGACCACCTGGTTAGATTCTAATTTATCGAGCGACGTTCTCACGCTGCTTGCCGATGGAAGTATGTGACGGATGGTCTCATTACAAAAGTGTTATATAGAAGGAGGAGTTGCATTTGTTTCAGAGTTTTGCAACACCTTCTCCCTACAATCGCATTTTTGTTGTTATTCGGTTGTGATTGTTATTTTATTTAATTGCGGTTATGTAAATTAGCAACTTTATAAACTTGAGTGAAATTAATCGAGTTCAGCAAATAAATCCTTTAATATTAGTTGGCTATGCACCAAAGACGTGTGTTTTCCTTTGCTGAGTCCTATGGGTGTGATGAACGTGTGTACAGCACCTCGTGAGATTCCCGCAATATCCATAAACAAGTTTTTGCGTTCTTGTAATCGCTGTTCATAGTCTTTGGTTATCGTGTAGGGGCGCTCACTGAATTTCATCTCAACAAGATGGATAATTTTGTCGGAACGTTTTATGACAAGGTCAATTTGTGCGCCTTTGCGATTGTCGTCTTTTTTGGGAACAAACCGCCATGCCGATGATTCGGTTGCCATGCCCGAAATTCCCAAGCCTCGCTTTATGTGTGGTAAATGATGCAAGCACACTTCCTCAAAAGCGAAACCTTCCCAAGCCTCCACACTGCGGCTGGTGAAATGGTTTTGCCAATAATGTTCATCGCGGAAACGATTTCTCTCGACATATCTTAGGAAGAAAAGAGTATAGAAATCCGAGAGACGATATAAAGTGAGTTTAGTCTTGTTTCCAAACTGGGAATATGAAGTTATGAAATCACAGCGTTCGAGATTTGCGAGCAATTTTGACAATCCTCCACCTTTATAACCTGTGTTCTCTTCTATCTCGCTGCGCAAAAAACCTTCTCTTTTTGAGGATAATAAGCGTACAATGTTGATATATCTGTCAGCCTTGTTAAATAATGCAGAATAAAGTTCATTAAATTCGTCGGCTAAGTTGCCTCCTCTAAGAAAAATAAGGGAGTCCACATTTTGTGGCAGACTAAGATAAGGTCTTAATAGACTTAAGTAATACGGTATCCCCCCAAAAATCATGTAACATTGTAGAATCTGATAGTCATCCCACTCAAAGCCATGTTGTAAAAGATATTCTTTACATTCGCTTAGGAAAAATGGCCGTAGATAAATGCGGTGTGTTATGCGGTTGTGCAGCCCGCCTTGATTGTCTTCAAGCTTCTCTTTCATCCAACTGGTGGCACTACCACAGGCTATTAGCACAATATCATCGCGGTTCTGAACCCAACTGGCCCAGAAATACTCTAATTCTTGAACAAATTCACTGCCTTGAGTGTCCATCCAGGGCATTTCATCAAAAAATACCACTTTGCGTTTTTCCTTGCAAGTTTCGAGATGTTTGGCAAGCTGCTTAAATGCTGTATGCCATGAATTGATGTGGTCAATATCAGTGTTATCGCTATAACTCATCAATGCTTCCCTAAAGTTCTCAAGTTGCACCTCTTTTTTCATTTTGTGAGCACCTACAAAATGAAAGCTAAAACAATCTTTGAAAAAACTACGCACTAAGAACGTTTTACCCACACGGCGACGACCGTAAAGGATGATGAATTCAGAACGTTGCGATTGCATTGCCCATGACAAATCTTCAAGTTCTCGCTTTCTGCCTATTAACTTTTCCATTATTTCGTTTTTTATAGACCGCAAAGATAATATAAAAAATATATAAAACCAACGGTTTTTGTCCAAAAGTGGGGTAAAAGCTGTGGATTTGGACGAAAATGTTGATTTTTTTGTCCAAAAGTGGGGTAAAAAGTGTAGATTTGGACGAAAACATTGTTGTTTTTACAAATCACATTTTAGGCAAATGATATTATCTGACTTTATTTGTTGTCGCAGGAAGCATTTTTTTCTCCTTTTTGTGATTTTATAAAATAATTGTCGTATATTTGCAACTGGATTGCAGAGGCAATTCATACATTTTGAATTAAAAGAAGCGTTTTGCTTTTCGCTCTCGTTGGAAACTTAGGAACTTTTCAAAATGAAGTGCGAAGGATTGCAAAGCGGTTTCTGCGCTATATGCGTGGGCTGCTTATGCACATCTGCACTTCATGGTTTCCTAAGACCTCCAACGAAGGTGTGGCAATTCAGTCCACGCTTTTTGTTGTTTAATACCTGAATGGGCTGTAAGGGAAATCCATTTAAACTCAGTATGAAACGAATTCTTTTAATTCTCACTATCTTATTCAGTTGTTTTACATTCCAATCGTGTCTTACGGAGAGAACAGCATATGCTTCATGCATAAACGATTTCAAAAGGTTATATATAGGTGAATCAAAAAGCTATATAATTGAGAATTTTCCATATGCTATTACCAATGTTAGACATATTGATAATAACTACGAGATTCTAGTATTTGAAAGACACAGAAACTACTATGTTGGAGATGCATATACATATTTCCACATGAAAGATGGAGTTTGTTACCGCATTGAAACCAATGAATATAAGGCAGTTAAAGTAAAATAACAATTAATCAAAATGCTATGTTTGGAGTGTTTAAAAGAAATAAATTGATTTTAGTTACTCTTATTCTATTATCAGCACAAGTTTCATTTGCTAGAAGTAATGAACCAGCAACAAACATTGGAGCAACATTGTCAGCAATGAAAATGAAGTTCCCTGAGTTGCGATACATAGGTACGGATGAAAAGGGAGATGAATATGAAGATGGCCATCCAGAAGATGGTATAGGTGTTTTTTTCTATTTCAAAAACAATATGGTCACAGAAGAATGTGTGATTGTTCAATCTGATGATGGCTTTGCAAGACAATTATTCAACTCTTGGGTTGACGGACTTTATATCAGATATCCTGGACTTTGTTCTAAGTCAAGTTATAACGCAAAACATATTTTGTTTTCAAATTTCAGATTACATATCATTTTTGTCACCGAAAATGGAACTAACACTGCCTTGTTGGTATATGAAAAAGGAGGTTGGGATGATGGTATAAACTGCGGAGATTATTAAAGATTATCTTTTTTTTGAAATTCAATGAGTTACATTATTTTATTGACAAAAAAACGTGTAAATCACATTTTTTGTTAGCGCAAATGTAACGCACTTTCTCACCTATACAAATAAAAGTGCAAGAAAAAAGGCGGTGCAATGTGGTTGCGCCGCCCATTTTGTGTGGTTTCAGTGGATTATGGTCTGATTGCGAGAGATTTTCACTTTTTGTGGACTTTTTTACTAGAAATAATACAAATGATTTAAAAAATGTCATTATCTTTGCATTTGTAAAAAAGAACAATATGGGACAGTTGGCATTCTTGAAAACATTTATACTTGTGGCAATACCACTTGATGCAAATGATAATCGTCGCCATGTCCATGTTTTCAGAAGGGGGGCTAGGCATCTGCATTCTGTAGCCAAAATTTGGATTGAAAGCAATGGCGTGAAATGTGTGGAGATAGCCGAATCGCAACTCTCGGCAAAAGAGAATAATATGCTCATTGCCGCTATCAACAATCATTGGGAGTTTATTAACGAACAAATTTCAAAAACATTCCGTGGAGAGAAAACACAGCCACGAAACATCGAGAAATAAGGAGGACAAAACTATGTGCAAGATTCCAAACGTGAAACTTGGTATTAAGGATTTGAACTTTACTGCTCTGCGTGGCAAGTTCATCGCTCGCCTTACCGACGGGCGAGAAATAACTATACCCGTTTCTATGTTTCCCGATATCAAGGAAATGTCGGTCAAAGAGCGCAATAAATGGATGATTCTTGACGACCAGTATTTCACCTTTGAGAATAATAGTCGAGTTTATTCGTTGCTTGATTTACTTAAGGTCGCTTGACATTATCACCCTGAAAATAAAAATGGGCGGTGCAATGTTGTTGCGCCGCCCATTTTTGTGTACGACGGGCATGTTATACATCTGTGGTGAAAGTCCACTCGGGGCG
>CALDIG010000242.1 GCA_937904375.1 uncultured Prevotellaceae bacterium | reverse complement strand
GCGTCGCTGTGAGCGCCACCGTTGATGATGTTCATCATGGGCACGGGAAGCACGTAGGCGTTAGTGCCGCCAATGTAGCGATACAATGGCATGTGGAGGGCAGCGGCGGCAGCGTGAGCAGCGGCGAGCGACACGCCGAGAACAGCGTTTGCGCCGAGTTTGCTCTTGGTCTTAGTGCCGTCGAGCTCAAGCATGCGGTTGTCGATGGCGCGCTGGTTGAACACGCACATTCCCTCAACATGAGGAGCA
Organism: uncultured Prevotellaceae bacterium; assembly: GCA_937904375.1. Lineage (GTDB taxonomy): Bacteria > Bacteroidota > Bacteroidia > Bacteroidales > Muribaculaceae > Sodaliphilus. Next base: position 9,368 of record CALDIG010000242.1, on the reverse strand, counting down.
ATGATGGTGTTTACGTTCTCCACAGCCTTAGTCACGCCCTTGCCCAGGTAACGGCTCTTGTCGCCGTCGCGAAGCTCAAGTGCCTCGTTCTCGCCGGTAGAAGCGCCACTGGGCACCGAAGCGCGTCCCATGATGCCGTTTTCGAGTGTTACTTCAACCTCCACTGTGGGGTTGCCACGAGAATCGAGAATCTCTCTTGCATGAACTTTAGAAATCTTCATAGTTTCTTTTTATTTTGAATGTTTATAAAATGTGTTTTTGTATTTTCTGCAAAAATAGTGAATTCCTAGCAAAAGTCAAAATATAGCCTTATTTCTTGCCTAAAAAATGTAAGACAAACGATTGCTCTGCGAGCGGTTTTTGTCAAACAATTGCAAACAAAAATGCGATTAAGCGAGTCAATAATCAAACAAAGATAACAAAACCTAACAAGAATAACAAAAAAAAATTTAATTGTTGTCTTTGTTTTTCTTTGTTGACTTTGTTTGAGAAAAAGCCTTGCGAGCGTGAGCATTTTATTCAAACACAACAAGTTAACAACAAACTCAACAAAAAAATTGTGGCTAACTAGCGAGCAAAGCGAGCGGCTAACTAGCGAAGCGGCAAACCAGCGAGCACAGCGAGCTACTATCGCACCACAATTGGGAAGGCGCGATAGTGGCTGTCAGTGCCGTCGTTCACCATTAACACGAGAGTGAAATAACCTGCTGCATGCGGCACAATCTCCAGATACGGAATACTCTGAATCGTTCCCGGCGTGAGGCTGGCGACATATAAGTTGTCGCTCACTCCCATCAGTCCACTCATCACATAAGCACTGGAATTATTGTCAAAAGCCCTAATCCTCTGGTGGTCGTCAGAGAGCGAAATATACTGCCCCACTCCTTCGTTTTTGTTGTTTACAAACCTGTAGCCCATTGTCATGTCAACACCTGTGAGGATGTAGTCGTATATGATAGTGATGTCGGCAGCAGTGACCGATCCGTCGTGGTTCACGTCGCAGTGACCCACAATGCCGTCGTCAGTATTGCCGAGCATTACCGAATACACAAGAGTGATGTCGTAGGCATTGACTGACTTGTCGTTATTGACATCGGCACCATTGTCAATGTAATTACTTGTTTTGAACTGATAGGCGTTTTTCCACGGCGAGGCAGTGCGATAGCTCCCCACAGCGTCGTGTGGCACATAAAGCGTGATGCTTGCCCATGAGTCGAAGAAATCGTTACCCACTTGAGGCGGCACGGTGTTGCACAGCCACAACTCGCTTAGTGAGGCACAACCTTTGAAAAGTTGTTGTCCCATGCTCGTGACCGTGGAGGTTAAATATGACTTGCTCAATGCCGAGCAGTTCTCAAAAGCTCCATCTCCAATGCCGATAAGCATATTGCCTAGCACTGCCACAGTGAGCGATGTGCAGCCTTTGAAGGCATGGTCGCCAATGACGGTGAGCATGCCATGGCTGAATGGGAACTCCCGCAGCTTGATGCAGCCCATAAAAGCCTCATCGCCTATGGTGCCGAGGCGCTCTCCGCCATTGATGCCAGTCAAGGCTGTGCAGCCTGCAAAGGCGCGGTTGCCAATGACGGTCACATATTTCATGCTTTCAACTAATTGCAACGAGGTGCAGCTCTCAAAGGCTCTATTGCTGATATACTTTAGAGAACGGCTCATCGTGAGGGTTTTCAAATTCGGATTTTGTGCAAAAGCCCGAGGCATGATAGTATCTACTGTTGTAGGCAATTCGAACGACTCTTGAGTCTTGGAATGGAGATAATAATAGAGGTTGGTACCCGACTCGTTGTAGAGCACATCGTCGATAATATTAAAATATGGATTACTATCACTGATGGTTATTGCCCTCAGCGAAGTGAGCGCAGCAAGGGGATTGATGTCGTCGTTCAAGTCGATAACACAAAGGCTATCGCAGGCTATTTTCAGCGTTTTCACCTGCTGAGCCACTTGCGCGGTGGCGGTATTGCGCAACTCGGTGATGTAGTAGTTGCGACCATTCAAAATCATTTGCAATGGCAGGGTAACAACGCCGCTGGAGCTAACGGCAGTGGATTTTATATCGACTAGTGTCACCTCGTTGCGAGAGTTCCAGTCATAGACAAACTTGCTGTCGCCTAGCACATCATATCGCTCAACAATGTTCTTAAAGCCTTTCCATGCATCAAGGGCGCGATAGCTGCTTTCGGCACCCTCAGGCACCTGAAGCGTGGTATTGGCCTTGAGAGCGGCGGTGATGCCGGCAGTACCCTCATCAACGGGCTGCTTGCAGCGATAGTTGATATATTGCAGTGATGTGCCGTCAAAGCAATTCTCGCCAAAGATTGTGGTAGTGGGCGGTATAGCGACTTGTTTAAGAAATGTGGCGTTATTAATAGCATTGGCTTTTATCTCGATCACACTAGGAGGTATATATAGCACCTCATCGGCTTTACCAGAGGGATATATTACCAGTTTATAAATCACGTTGACTTCTTCATCGACGGGATTTTCGCCATATCTCGTCTCGTAAAGCACACCGTCGATTACCGCAAAGTAAGGGTTGCCTGGGGCGACAACAAAATCTTCCAGCGCCGTTGTGCCCATGAGCGCATTAGGCTCTACCTCTGTTAACGAACTTGGCAACCTCAACATGGTGAGGCTTGTGCAATGCGCAAAGGCATTCTCGCTGATGGTAGTAACACCCATGAGAAGGCTCACATTATTGAGGCTTGAACAGCCATCAAAAGCACCTTTAGGAACAGTTCGCAGCGTGGAAGGGAGCATTATCGATGTCAAGGCTGTGCAGGAGGCGAAGGCACGCTCACCCATTGCAGTGATACCCTCGATGAGCGACACATTGGTGAGATAGGCACAGCCGGCAAAACTCTCGTCACCCACCGTCTTGAGATGGTAGGAAGTGCCGGTGTTCAGGATGGTGATTGCCGCATCCTTGAATGCCCTGTTAGCGATAGAGGTCACATAGTAATTCTCGCCTCCATAACCTGTGATAGCGTCCCTCACCTTTATCTCACTCTTGGTGTCTTGGCAACCCAAGAGAGCTACGGAGCCTGCCGAAGTCTTGAGATAAGTGTAGCCCTCGCCGTCGATAAAGGAGTAAGGCAACTCGGCAATGGTGTAGCCACTCCATCCCATCGCGTTACGGTAAAGGACTGCGCTCTCGCCGGCATTACCCGTCGATGGCACATATATTGTCGTTGTGCCGGAAAGTGCAAAGGGGTCGCTGGTGAGCACCAAGGGGTGATCGGCGGTGACGGTGACACTACTGAGCTTAGTACAACCTTCGAAGATTGAGGCACCCAAGTAGTCAATCAATCCCGGCAAAGTGATGGCGGTGAGCGAGGTGCAATGCGCAAAGGCTCCGGTCCCCAATGTTGTGAGTCCCCCACGACCTTCCAAGCTCTCGCATGACTGCCATCTCACCTTGCTGAGCGAGGAGCACCGCATGAAAGCCCCATTGCCCACCTGCAGTGGCGTGTCGTTTTTCATCAGCACGGTTTTTAGGGCTTCGCATTGCGCAAAAGCATAGTCGTCGATGCCGGTCACGGCTTCGGTGATATTGACCGCCGTCAGTGCCGAGCAGTTCAAGAACGCCCGCTTGCCAATTGTCGCAACGTTAGAGCCAAATGTCACGCCCGTGAGTGACACACAATCCCTGAATGCGTTATCGCCCACAGCAGTAACCTTATAGGTCTTGCCGCCACTGGTCACCGTAGCGGGAATTACCACTTGGCCACTATAGCTGTTATAGGTGTCGCTGGCACTAGTCACCTCGGCAGTTTGCGTCTTCTCGTTGATATTGTAGTAGATATTGCCAGCACTAAAATTATATGCCTCGGCTGTGGCATAGCACACCACCGATAAAAAAGCGGCAACAAGTGCTGCATGGTGCCATTGCTTTATGTGTCTCATTTTTATTTTCTTGATATTATTAATATATTTTTAAACGTAGAATGATGGTAATAAATTATATAAAGCAAAAAAAAGTGTTGATGCGCGTTCTATAAATTCTTGATATGTTCTTGCTCGTGTGTGGGAGATTATTTGTAACTTTGCGCATCTTTTTGCAATTAATGACCGATGTGGCTCTACATAAGGTGAAATTTGTGACTCTGGGATGCAAGCTCAACTTCTCGGAGAGTGCCACCATTGGCCAGCAACTGCTGGAACGAGGTATTGCCACAACAGCAAAGGATGACGAAGAGCCCGACATCTGCGTGGTAAACACCTGCAGCGTCACTTCGCTTGCCGACCGCAAGTGCCGGCAGAGCATACGCAACCTCATACGACGCTACCCCGACGCCCTGGTGGTGGTCACTGGCTGCTACGCGCAGCTGCAAGGCAAGACCATCGCCGAGATTCCTGGCGTCGATATCGTGCTTGGCAACGAGCAGAAGGGCGAAGTGGTAGATTACATCGAGCGATGGCTCAGCGACAAGCACAATGCCCTCGTTGTCACGCCACACAAAGACATACGCCATTTCTCGCCCTCGTGCGAGTGTGGCGACCGCACACGCTATTTCCTCAAGGTGCAGGACGGATGCGACTACTACTGCAGCTACTGCACCATCCCGCTGGCACGCGGCCGCAGCCGCAGCGGCACCATCGCCTCACTGGTGGAGCAGGCGCAAGATGTGGCACAACGCGGTGGCAAAGAGATAGTTATTACCGGCGTGAACATTGGCGACTTTGGCAAAAACACTGGCGAGGATTTCCTCGACCTGCTCAAGGCTCTTGACACAGTTGAGGGCATAGAGCGCTACCGCATCTCGTCGATAGAACCCGACCTGCTCACCGACGAGATTATTGACTGGAGCGCCACCTCGCACGCCTTCATGCCTCACTTCCACATTCCCTTGCAGTGCGGCAACGATGAGGTGCTGCGCCTCATGCGACGCCATTACACCCGCGACCTCTTCGCCAGCAAGGTGGAGCGCATTCACCAGGTGATGCCACACGCCTTCATTGGCGTGGATGTAATGGTGGGCACACGTGGCGAGACACCCGAATATTTCGACGATTCGCTGCAATTCATCGCCTCACTGGGCGTGCAGCACCTGCATGTGTTCCCCTACAGCGAGCGCCCAGGCACCCAAGCGCTGCGCATCCCCTACATCGTGCCCAAAGCCGAACGCGACGCGCGTGTGTCACGCATGATGGAGCTTAGCGACCGCCAGCAGCGGCAGTTCATTGAGCGGTTTCTCGGCTCCGAGCGCCCCGTACTCTTTGAGCAGCCCCCGCATGGCAACAAGGTGATGCACGGCTTCACCGACAACTACATCCGTGTCAACGCCCCCTACCGTGCCGAGCTGGTGAACACGGTAACCACAGTTACCCTGGGCAGCATAATTAATAACGACTTAAGCGTTGATATTTAGGGGAGAGTGGAAAGAATCGTTCTAGAACTTCTAGAAAAACGGACAAGGCACGCCTTGTCCCTACAAAACTCAAAACTGATAACTGACAACTGAAAACTCTTAAAAACATATTGTACGCACCCATCGGTTGGGCTTTGCATCTGCTGGCATTGATGCCATGGTGGGTGCTGTACCTGCACGCCGATGTGTTTTACTTCTTTGTCTATCACCTGATTGGCTATCGCAAGAAAGTGGTACGCCGCAATCTCGCTGAGTGCTTTCCTGAAAAGAACGACCAGGAGCGCAAAGCCATCGAAAAGGAGTTTTACCGCCACTTCACCGACTATTTTGTAGAGACGATAAAACTGATGCACATCAGCGATGAGGATATGCGCCGGCGCATGGTGTTCCACAACGCCCACGTCATCGATGAGGCATTCGACAACAACCAGAGCATCGTTCTCTATGCCGCCCATTACGGCAACTGGGAATGGGTGACTTCGGTAACGCTGTGGTTCGACAGCGAGAGGCACAAAGACGATGTGCAGGGGCAAGTATATCAACCATTGGAAAACGAGTGGTTCGACCGCTTCTTCCTTAAACTGCGACAACGATTCAACACCGTGTGCATCAGCAAGAAAGCCATCCTACGAGAGATGATTATCCGCGAGCGTGAGGGGCGGCACCTGGGCATAGGCTTTATCGCCGACCAGCATCCGTTGCCCAACGACGAGGGGCATGTGCTTGACTTCCTTCACCACCCCACCGCTTTCATTACTGGCGCCGAGGCGATAGGCCGCAAGCTACACTGCCAGGCAGCATTCTTCGACGTGCGCAAGCTCAAGCGCGGACACTACGAATGTACCCTAGTGCCGCTGAGCGACGACATCGCCGCCGAGCCGCGAGGCTCCATCACCACGCGCTACGCCCGCCTACTGGAGCAACGCATCAAGGAAGAACCTGCCTACTGGCTCTGGACCCACAAACGCTGGAAACGCCCCGTCACCTTCCCCGAAGGATACAATAAAGACAACGAAATCGAGTTTTATTCATAAATGAAGTAAAAAGTGGAGAGTGGAAAGAATCGTTCTAGAAATCCTAGAAAAACGGACAAGGCACACCTTGTCCCTACAAAACTCAAAACTCAAAACTGACAACTCAAAACTCAAAACTCAAAACTGACAACTCAAAACTCAAAACTGATAACTGACAACTCACAATGAAACCTGTAGCGGTGATAATATTGAACTGGAATGGCGCGAAGCTGCTGCGCAAGTACCTGCCCACGGTGCTTGCGGGCACCGACGCGGCACTTGCCGACATCGTTGTCGCCGACAACGGCAGCAGCGATGACAGTCTTGAGGTGCTCAGTCAAGAGTTCCCGCAGGTCAAGACTCTCGCCTTTGACAAGAACTACGGGTTTGCAGGAGGCTACAACAAGGCGATAGAGCTGACCACCGGCTACCGCTACACCGTGCTACTCAACAGCGACGTGCGAACACCCGAAGGCTGGCTCAACCCATTGTATCAATACCTTGAAGACCATCCTGAAGTGGGTGCCGTGCAACCCAAGCTGCTGCACGACCGTGACGACGGCAAGCGCATGTTTGAGTATGCCGGTGCCGCCGGCGGGTTTATCGACAAGCACGGCTATCCCTACTGCCGCGGCCGCATGTTTGAAGCTGTGGAAGACGACCACGGCCAGTATGACGGCAAGGACATCGACATCTTCTGGGCTACAGGTGCCTGCCTGATAGTGCGAAGTGAATTATATAAAAAAGTTGGCGGTCTCGACGAGGACTTCTTCGCCCACATGGAGGAGATAGACCTGTGCTGGCGCATACACCTGAGTGGCAGCGAGGTGCGCATCGTCACCGCCAGCGAGGTGTTCCACCTGGGTGGCGGCAGTCTCCCGCAGGGCAATCCCCGCAAGACCTACCTTAACTTCCGCAACAGCCTCTTTCTGCTTTATAAGAACCTGCCGGTGAAAGACGGCAGGCGCATGCTCATTGTGCGCCGCCTCTACGACACCCTCGCCTTCTTCATGGCCCTTGCCAAGCTACACTGGGGCGATGCCAAAGCCATTATAAGGGCACACAACGACTACCGCAAGTTCAAGAGCCGCTACACCTGCCAGCCACAGGAAAACCTGCTCAACACCTTCCCTGGTGCCCAGCGCAACATAGTCATAGATTACTACCTCAAAGGAAAGAAGTTATTTTAGCATGGATTCTATAACGACTACTCCTCAAGGCTGCGCGGGATTTTATATCCCTTGCGGAACTCGCCGGGCGACATTCCGGTAGCTTTCGTGAAGAATTTCCCCAAACTCGACTGGTCCGAGAAGCCATAATCATAGGCAATTGTCTTTATCGATTTCCCCGACATTATCATCTCTTGCTTAATCTTCGAAATCAAGAATGACGTTATTATCTGCTTGGCTTTATGGCCGCCCTTGAGCTTGCACAACTCGTTGAGATACTTGGCAGAGATGTGCAGTCGATCGGCATAGAATTTCACCTCATGCTCCTGCTTGATATGCTCGCTTATGAGCTCAATGAAATTCCTGTAATAAATGTCGCTATGACCGAATACCGACTCATCGATGCGCTCCGAGCCACGAAGCGATGCCATCAGCAACACGATAGAGCGGAACGTGAGAGCCACAAATTCCATGTGCCGAGTACCCAAATGGTGGTCTTGCATGAGACCGAGATTGTCAAAATAATTGTTCATAAGTCGCCACTCTTCCTCATTGTCGATGCTGATTATGGGCTCTACATATATTGACTCGAGCAACCCATTGGGGATGCCTATTATAGAATCATACATAAACGAATTGTTGCACACCAGCACTCGACCCTTGAAATCGTCGCTCACTTTCACTGTGCGTTTATAAAGGATGTTATTCACAATGAGACACTCACCCTTGGTGAGGTGATAAGTATGCATATTTGATTCATAGGTTATTTCCCCCTCAAGACAAAGGGCCAGTGCACCATAACTGCGGTCAATGGGTGTCGTGGAAGCGGTATCATTAATCTTTGTCTCATCAAAGATATAATATCCGTTCTTAGAAATTTGTTCTTTATGGTTCATAATTCAAAGTTAGATTTTTTCAAAGGATTTCTTATTTGAACCACAAAAATACATATATTCTATATAAAAAACATTATATTCCACGAAATTTTAACCATTTTTTTGCATCGCATCGAGGGCTTCTACGGCGAGGCGGTAGCTATCCAGGCCAAAGCCAGCAATAACACCCACGCATGCCGGGGCAAGCTCAGAATGATGTCGGGCCTCCTCGCGGGCGTGCACGTTGCTGATGTGTACCTCCACGGCGGGAGCCACAACAGAGCGCAGCGCATCGGCGATAGCTAGGCTATAATGCGTGTAAGCTCCTGCGTTGATGACTATTCCGTCGCAATCGAATCCCACACGCTGAATCTCGTTAACTATCTCGCCCTCCACATTGCTCTGGAAGATGGTGAAACACACATCGGGATAGGCGGCAGCCAGCAGTTGCAGGTAACTGTTGAGCGACTCATTGCCATAAATCTCGGGCTCACGCTTACCTATCAGGTTAAGATTTGGACCGTTGATGATAGAAATTTTCATAAAAAAACGTTTTTTACTGATGCAAAATTACCAAAAATGAAGCAAAAATCATCTATTTTTCCTCAAAAAAAACAGCAAAAAATTGCGTTTTTTACTAAAAACAGCAATCGGTTATCACACAATGATTTGTCCATCAAAGATGTCCTCACAGTTACAAAAAATGTCTCAAAAATTACAATTCTTGTCCACATAGTTATAAAAGTTGTCCACTCAATTATAACACCACCTGTTGCCACCATTGTAATTTTGCATCGTCAAAACAAGCCTTCCGGTGGCGACACTATAGAAATGTCATTTTGATTGTTGGCTTGTTAACTCGTTAACTTGTTTACTTAAAAATATTTTTTACTCATTATTTTAAAATTTATTATTATGAAA
>CALDIG010000241.1 GCA_937904375.1 uncultured Prevotellaceae bacterium | reverse complement strand
CCAGACCCCCAAAAAGCATTGTCTCCAATTGAAGTGACCGAGATGGGGATAGTGGTATTTTTACATCCTGATATGAGCTTGTTTGTTTCAGTTTCAATTATTGCATTGCAATTCTCACGGGAATCATATTTTGGATTTCCATTCTCAACAATAATTGATGACAAGTTACTGCAAAAAGAGAAAATATATTCGCCAATAGAGTTCACCGAGTTAGGAATGGTCACTGATGTCAAACCAGTGCAACTTTGAAAAGCACTTATGCCAATAGAAGTTACCGAGTTTGGTATGAATACCGAGGTCAAGCAGCTATCTCGCATAAAAGCGGCAACTCCAATCGAGGTTACTGAAGGTGGAATAGTAATTGATGTCAATTTAGGACATATAGAAAAAGCATAATCGTTGATTGATGTCAATGAATCAGGTATATTTATTGATGTTAAGTTGAGGCAGCTTTGAAAAGCGTATTCTCCAATCTCGGTTATCGAATTGGGTATTTCTAACGATGATAAGCCACTACACCATAAGAAAGCATTGTAACCAATCGAAGTTACCGAGTTGGGGATTGTTAACGAAGAAAGACCTTCGCAACTTTCGAATGCCCAGTCGCCAATTGAGGTCACAGTATTTGGAATTGTTGTGTTCTTGCAACCAATTATGAGAGTATTATTTTCAGTCTCAATGATTGCATTGCAATTGTCACGAGAATCATATTTGGGGTTTCCACTTTCAACAATGATTGAGACCATATTATCACAAGCCCCAAAAGCATAACCGCCAATCTCAGTCACCGAGTTGGGGATAATTATCGATGTCAGTCCATCACAATCCTCAAAGGCTCCATCGCCAATTGAAGTTATCGAGTTAGGGATGATTATTGATGTCAAGCCAGTGCATTCATTAAAGGCATTATCTCCTATCAGAGTCACCGAGTTGGGGATGGTCACAGAAGTTAAGCTAGAGCAATCCTCGAAAGAACTCTCCCCAATTGATGTTAACGGGAAAGGAGTTTCATAGAAATATGCGACTTCTGGAATATTAATGTCACCTGAATAGTCATTAGCAATAACACTTAAACTGGTATAGTCATTGTTGACACTATATTTAATACCATCATCCTCAAATGTAGTGCCAGGAGGCAGAAAAGATGCACCCTCCTCAATAATATGGCTAAATCTACACCAATATTGAGCCGATTTATAAAGCTCAACACTTTCTTGAGGAACATATAATATAGCATTATTACACCTATAGAACGTTTGAGACGTAATTGTAATAGGTTCTATTATCTCACAATGAATCATCTTTAAACCAGTACATGCATAGAAAGCTCTATTGCCTATGGTTACTATGGAGGCAGGAATGGTTATTGAGGTTAAAAGTTTACAGTTAGCAAAGGCTGCAACGCCAATCTCTATTACTGTATTGGGGATTGACACAGAAATCAGGTCATTGCAATTTTGAAAAGCATAGCCGCCGATTTCAATTACCCAGTAGGTTTTACCATTGTACGTCACCCTTTCAGGAATTACTATATCTCCACTAAGATTAGAGTACCGTGGAGATGATGAGTTTTCATACGTCACTGAAACTGTAGTGCTATCTTCACTAATGTTATAGCACAATCCATCAACCATAAAGTCGTAGGCGCTCGCCAGTTGCGGGAGCATTGCCACTATTATAGCGAGCAGGAATGATTTAATTTGTTTTGATTTCATAATATCATCATTTTTGATTTATAATTTAATAATTTTTTCGTTGCCAGCACGATATACATGATTTATCTTTTTTAGTAGAACCACAAAACGGCATGGCACAGACCATTATGGCGGGCTGTGCTGAATTGGGATCGATGATGTAGAAGTGTGACAGTTATTTCCGTTTACCGCAAATGGGGGGGGGTAAAATATTGGATTTCAACAAATTACATATATTTGTCGAAAGGCCGTTTGATATTTTGCGGCAAGTTGTCACGGATTTAATATGATTAATATGGTTTATGATTTGGTGTGAATCAATTTGCAAAAATAGTGATAATATTTTAATAATTCAAGTTTAGAGGTTATAGCGCTTCGCGCAGGTTAGAGGTTAGAGGAAGCCCGATACCCACTAAACACTAAACTCTAACCTCTAAACATTAAACTTTGAGCAAGTTAACAACTTGCGAAACTTGAGTTAAGAGTCAAAAGATACTGAAAAATATTTCTGATGCTCATAAATAGAATTCTTATAAACACATAATCTCTACTGAAACAAATCGTCAAGTGTAACAGTATGGGTGATGATGCTTGAGTTTCCTATTGCTTCTCATCAGTATTTGCGATATGGGACAAAAAGATCATCCAATGTCACCTCATTCTGCACTATATGGCTGTGGGAGTTTGAAGCGACACCGGCACTGGTTACCATTGTCAATAGGAGTGATTTGCGGCATTTTTTCTCTTGAGCGAAATGAGCCATACGCTCTTGAAGATGCTCAGCATAGCTTTTGGTAATCTCAAATGGAAGATTGGTGAATTTCATCTCACAAATATTGATGATATTATCCACTCGGTCAATAAGCAAGTCAATCTGTTCGCCCGAGGAACGACTTCTCCAACTGCTGACAGAAGTCAACATTCCGCCAATACCCAAACGTTGCTTGATTTGGTTTACGTGAAGCAGTGCAAGCAGTTCAAAGGTATGGCCTCTCCAGGCATTCACCGTGCCAGAACCAATCATGTGTGTCCACTTCTGCTCATCACCGCTTCGGTCATTGTCAACGAATTTAAGGTAGAATAAAGAGTAAAAGTCTGTAAGTCGATAAATGACCTTGGCTTTTGGCAGGGAATATTGTGCAAAACCTTGTATGAAGTCATTACGCTCAAGGTTTGTTAGCACTCGGGTCAAAGTTCCCCCATCAACTTTGGTCTTTGCAGCAAGTTCTTTACGTGTCATACCCATTCGCTTCTGTGCCAAAGCTGTTACCACTGCAATGTAATTATCGGCATTTGTGTAAAGTGCATTATATAGCTCGTCAAACTCATGTTTGAGCGCTCCATCACGGCTAAACATCAGTTGGTCAATATTCTGCTCTACTCCCAACGATGGCGATATCTTGCTCAGATAATATGGTACACCCCCCAATGCCATATAGCACTGAGCAATTAGTTCTCTGCGCCAGTTGCAGTGGAGATATCCATTAAGGTATTGCTCTGTTTCGTTGAGACTGAACGGTGCAAGGTAGATATACTCGGTGATGCGGTTATGCAGCCCGCCACGGTTGTTGAGGATTTTGTCGGTCATCCATGATGTGGCCGAACCACAAGCAACCAGCATGACATCAGTGCGATAGGCTGCCCAACTGTTCCAAAAATCCTCAAGCGCCAACACAAAAGAAGATTTTAAAGTGTCTATCCATGGCATCTCATCTATGAAGATTACTTTACGCCCATCACTCGGGCTGCGCTCTATCAGCTCACGCAGCCCACGAAATGCGTCATACCAATTTTTGACACTTGTTGCAGAGCCTTCCCAACCGTATTTGTAGAGTGCCAACGAAAAGCCAAGAAGCTGCTCTTGATAGGGCTTTTTGTGACCACCAACAAACTCAAAGGTGAAATTGTTATTGAAAAATTGCCTCACCAAGAATGTCTTGCCGATGCGACGGCGGCCACACACCACTACAAATTCGGCGCGTCTCGACGCGAAACATTTTACCAACTTGTCCTGCTCTGATTTTCTGCCGATTAATTGCTCCATATCTTTGGTTCGATTTGATTATTTCTGTGCAAATTTACAGTCATTTTTCGACATAACAAAATTATAGCTCCCCAAAATCGCATTTTTTAATCCATTTTTGGGCAACTTTAATTTTATACGTCCCCAAAATTATATTTTCAAACCCATTTTTGGAGCGATATAACTTAAATATAATTATGAAATAATACCAAAAAACCTCTTTAAAAATCAGCCAAAATGAAGATTTTTTTGGGACACCTGCAAAAATATGTGTGTTAAATTTTGTATATCGCATCAGTTAGAGCAAAAATGTGTACCTTTGCGTGTTCAAAAACGCAGAGGATATGGAGAACGCTTATAAAAAACTGTTGGGCTATATATTGCCTAGTGATTTCACCGAGTACTTTGACCTTGTTGACGTAAGAGACGAGCGTAGGGGTGAGGAGATGATTCTGCACCTTTACCTTGACGAGAAGGATATGCAGCCGGATGGCCGTGAGGACTTGTGTCCGAACGGTTTCTATCCCGAGTCATGTATCAACGACTTCCCCATCCGGGACTACCGCACGATTCTTCATGTGCGCCGTAGGCGTTGGAAAGACGCGGAGGGGAAGACCCACAGCAAGGACTGGCAGTTGGTAGCCCAGGGGACACGGCACTCGGTGGAGTTTGCCGCTTTTTTAAAAGAATTCCTTGGATACGTGCCCGATTACAGCTCGTTCGCTCCAGAGACC
>CALDIG010000240.1 GCA_937904375.1 uncultured Prevotellaceae bacterium | reverse complement strand
CTACGCCCCGAGTGGACTTTCACCACAGATGTATAACATGCCCGTCGTACACAAAGCGGGTAAAGCAGCATTTACTGCCCTACCCGCTTTTTATTGTGACCTTAAAGATTAGTCGAGCTTGTGGATGATGAGTCCTGAGCGGAGCTTAGGCTCAAACCAGGTAGCCTTTGGAGGCATGATGTTGCCACTGTCGGCAATGTTGATGATTTGACGCATGGTCACGGGATAGAGTGCCAACGCCATCTTCATCTCACCACTGTCAACGCGCTTCTTGAGCTCGCCCAAGCCACGGATGCCACCTACGAAGTCGATGCGCTTGTCGGTACGAAGGTCCATGATGCCAAGGATGTCGCGCAAGATGTAGTCCGAAGAAATCTTCACGTCAAGCACGCCGATTGGGTCGTTGTCGTCGTAGGTTCCTTCCTTAGCAGTCAATGAATACCACTTGCCCTCAAGATAGAGCGAGAAGTTGTGCAGCTTGGCAGGACGATACTCCTCTTCGCCCTTGCACTCGATGTCGAAGTGCTCGCCAACCTTAGCAAGGAACTCCTCGGGAGTGTTGCCGTTGAGGTCCATAACCACGCGGTTGTAGTCCATCACCTTGAGATGTGATTCGGGGAAGCAAACTGCCAGCAGGTAGTTATATTCCTCTTTGCCAGTGTGGTTTGGATCGGCCTGTGCCTTCTCCTCTCCGATGTGAGCGGCGGCAGCAGTACGGTGGTGACCGTCGGCGATGTAGAGGTAAGGAATCTTGTCAAACTCCTCGGTAATCTTTGCGATTACAGCGTCGTCGGTGATGCACCACAGGGTGTGACCGATGCCGTCTTCGCTAACGAAGTCATACTCAGGCTCAGTCACTTTCACCTGGTCGATGATAGCTTCCAGAGGCTCGTTTGTGGGGAACGACAGGAACACCGGCTCCACGTTGGCGTTATTGACACGGATGTGCTTCATGCGGTCCTCTTCCTTCTCACGGCGGGTGAGCTCATGCTTCTTGATGCGGCCTTCCACATAGTCTTTGTAGTTGGCGGCACCCACGAAGCCATACTGAGTGCGGCCGTCCATAGTCTGAGCATAGATGTAGTACATCTCTTTTGGGTCTTGAACGAGCCATCCGTTGGCTTGGAACTTCTTGAAGTTCTCCACCGCCTTGTCATAAACCTGCGGGTCGTGTTCGGTGGTGCCGTCGTTGAAGTCGATTTCAGGCTTGATGATGTGGTAGAGCGACATCTCGTTGTCGCCAGCCTCTGCCCTTGCCTCTTCGCTCGAAAGTACATCATAAGGCTTGGAAGCCACTTTTTCTACTAACTCTTTTGGGGGACGAAGCCCCTTGAAAGGTTTTACATTTGCCATAATGTGTTTTAGTTAATTGTATAAATAAAGAAAGTTATTTTGCTTTTTTGCTACTTTTGTTCTTGCGTTTTAATTGCTTGATTCTTCTTGCGCAGTCGTTGCACACGCCATAGACGGTGAGATTATAATAAGACGTGGTGAAAGCCATAAATTTGCGGGCATTCATATATGCCATGAAATTAGGGTCTTTCACCAATTTCACCTTGCCGCAATGCTCGCACTTGAGGTGGATAAACGAAACATTATCTACCCTCTCGTAATGGCTGCGGTTTTTGACACTGAATTGTCTTAACACACCTGCCTCAACAAGCAACTGCACCGTGTTATATACCGTTGCCTGACTCACTGTGAAATTCTTGTGCGACATAGCCTCTACAAGATTTTCTACCGTGAACTGCTTGCTGAACTCTAGAGCGCATTCTAATATCATAGAGCGCTCTGGAGTGCGTCGCTTAGCATTATCTTTCAAGAATCTGTCGAAGTTCTCGATAATAACGCTATTGGACAGGGTATCAGCAACTTTCTTTGTCTGCATCAACGGGAATATATAAAAACTCGCAAGAGATTGTTTCTCTAAACTCTAAACCCTAAACTTCAAACCATTTAGAACATCTTCTCGGGATAAACACCCAAACGGTGCAGTTCGGCAAACTTTTCGACCACAGCGGGGCGGTCTTCGCTGTAGGTCACGCCAAACCACTTCGAGTCGGTGCGCAGCACCTCGACTGTCGATTGCCCGCTTTCCACGAGTTCGCTCACCACAATGGGGATGAAGAACTCGCTCTTGGGTACGTTGATGCTCTGGTTGAGGAAGATTACAAACGATTTCTCGCTATGCTCAAAATAGTCAGGAGTAAAGCCCCAGAAGTTCATCGAGACGGGAGTGGTGGGTTCCAGTTTCTCCACCAGGTCGCCCTCGGTGAAGATGATGTCGTGGTTCTCGTCGTAGCCAATCTTGGTACGCTCCACCACGCTTGTTAGAAGTCCGTTCTCGGTCTCGCAAACACCGCGCGACACGGTGCCGCTCTCGCTCATGGTGTTGCCCACATTGAAGCCCACCATGAAATAGTGGTCGTGAGAGTCGTCGGGCAGCTCGCTCAGGGCTTTGGCTAGCACCTCAAAGGAATTGCGACCATAGAAGTCGTCGCTGTTGATGACAGCAAACGGCTCCTTAATCACGTCTTTGCCCATAAGCACGGCATGATTGGTGCCCCAGGGCTTGGTGCGGTCCTCGGGGCAGGTGAACCCTTCGGGGAGAGCGTCAACCGACTGGAATACCACCTCGGTGGGAATCTTGCTCTCATATTTTGAGAGAATCTTGTCGCGGAACTCCTGTTCGAAGTCTTTACGGATGACAAACACCACTTTGCCAAATCCGCTTTGGATAGCGTCGTAGATTGAATAATCCATGATGGTCTCGCCGTGAGGTCCCAGACCATCGAGCTGCTTGAGGCCGCCATAACGGCTTCCCATACCTGCAGCAAGAACAAATAATGTAGGTTTCATATTAAAGGATAACTTCTATTATAGAAATTCTAGATGTTCTAGACATTCTAGATCTTCTAGTTTTAACTTGATTTAGAGGCGTCTTGCGCCGTCGCTGATGATTACCTCATAAACTCTGGGCTCGTGGCCATATTTCTCATTGAACTTCTCGCAGGCGGTGGCGATGAATTTGTCGTGAAGCTCATCCTTGACCAGGTTGATGGTGCAACCGCCAAAACCGCCACCCATGATGCGCGAGCCGGTTACACCGCACTCGCGGGCTATGTCGTTGAGGTAGTCGAGCTCTACGCAGCTCACCTCGTAGTCTTTGCTCAAGCCCTGATGGGTCTCATACATGCAACGGCCCACGGTCTCAAAGTCGCCACGCTCCAAGGCATCGCACACGTCGAGCACGCGTTGCTTCTCACCAATGACATAGACGGCGCGCTTGTAGTCCTCATCGCTGATTTTATCACGAGCAGCCTCCAGCATTTCCATCGAGGCATCGCGCAGGGTCTCCACGCCAAGGGTGGCTGCCACGCGCTCGCACGACTCACGGCGCTTGTTGTAGGGCGAGTCAACGAGCTCATGCTTCACTCTCGAGTCGAGCAGCACCAGTTTGTAGCCCTTAGCATCAAATGGATAGTATTTGTACTCTAGCGAGCGACAGTCGAGGCGCATGAGGTGGTCTTTCTTGCCAAATACCGAGGCAAACTGGTCCATGATGCCGCAGTTCACGCCGCAGTAGTTGTGCTCGGTGCTCTGACCAATCTTGGCGAGCTCAAACTTGTCGATTTTGTTATCGTTGAACATATCGTTCAGGGCGAAGGCGAAGCAAGACTCCAGGGCTGCCGATGACGAAAGTCCGGCACCTAGCGGCACATTGCCGGCAAACACGGCGTCAAAGCCCCTGACTGTGCCGCCACGCTTGATGGTCTCGCGGCACACGCCAAAGACGTAGCATGCCCACTGCTCCCCGGGCTTGTCCTCCTCGTTGAGGCCAAACTCGGTGTAAGCGTCGAGGTCGGCACTATACACACGCACCTTGTCGGTGCCGTTCTCCTTGATGCCTGCCATGATACATTTGTCGATGGCACCAGGGAATACGAATCCGCCATTGTAGTCAGTGTGTTCTCCAATAAGGTTAATGCGTCCAGCCGATGCATACATCACTGGCTCAGCGCCAAAGCGCTTCTTGAATAAAGCGATGATTTTCTCTTTCATTTGTGATATAGTTTTTGGTGTTTTTACTCTACGTTTGCAAAGATTGCACGAAGATACAACATTATTTGGAAACAAGAGCAATGTTTCCCAAAATTTCAACAAATTTAAGGTTTGTCACAACCCGAAGACAACATCCCGAATCTGTTCTACCGCCACATCAAACAACATGAACAACAAAATCACAACAAATTGTTGCAACTCAACTATAAACTATGAACTGAGAAATGTGAACTGTGAACTATATTACTCTCCCAAGAGCATATTGTAGATGGCTGTGACATCAGCGGCGGTGATGTTGCCGTCACCGTTGATGTCGCAAGTGGCGATGTAGCTGTTGTCGTCATCGAGCAGGCAGTTGTAGATTGCCGTGACATCGGCACTGGTGATTTGCCCGTCGATGTTCACGTCACCGTCAATGAGTTCCAGCACATTGCCAAATGCCAGCCATGGGTTGGGCTTGTCGCCATACTGCTCAAGGAGGTACTTGTCGGTAGTACCTTTGGGGACATAGAGCGTGCTTGTCGCGGGGATGCCACTGAAAATGCGGTTTGAAGTGCTGCTGTTAGTATAGGTCACGTCCTGTGGGTTGCTTATCTTTGACACCGCCACGTTGAGATTGCTACAGCCATTGAATGCCCAGTTCTCTATCTTTGTCACCGATCCTGGGATTGTCACCGATTCCAGACTTGTGCAATTTTCAAAAGGTGCAGTCCCGATGGCTGTCACCGAGTTGGGGATACTGATAGACAACAAACTTGAGCAATCCCTAAATGTGTAAAATCCGATTGTTGTCAATGAATTGGGTATATTGACCTTTGTCAAACCGCCACAAAGTCTAAAAGCGCAGTCGCCAATTTCGGTCACCGAGTTGGGGATTTTAGCTGTTTCCAAGCCAGAGCATTTGTAGAACACATATTTCTTTATCTTAGTCACTCCCTCAGGTATCTCAAGATGTGTTATCTTGCTGTTATTCAAGTATAGATTTTGAGCATTATTTAATGGGTTGCTTGTGTTATCAGCAAAATCGATATTGCACCAAGCGGCAACATCGCTGATGTTCACTTTGGTCAAGCCACTGCAATTGCTGAATGCCGAAGAGCCAACTGAGTTCACCGCATTGCCCATGGTCACCTGCGTCATGCCAGTGCAGCCACTGAAAGCATAGTTGCCAATCGAGGTCACCGAATTTGGAATGGTAACTTTTGTTATCGATGTGCAGCCATCAAAAACATAATTCTTGATACTGGTCACACCATTCGGAATCGTGAGATTGGTGACTTTGGTGCTGTTTAGATAGAGGTTCTTGCCATAGTATAATGGATTAGATGTGGAGTTTGGGATGTTGATATTGCACCATGCGGTAAGGTCGCTGATGTTGACACGTGTCAAGTTAGTGCAGTTATAGAATGTGTTGCTACCCATCTCTATCACCGAACTTGGGATTGTCACTTGTGTCAGACATGTATCACAAACAAATGCGTTTGCTTTGATTTTTGTCACAGTGCTTGGAATCGAGAGATGGGTAATCTTTGTTCCGTTTAGATATAGATTCTTAGCCCAATATAAGGGATTTGCAAAATCATTGAGAAAATTGATATTGCACCAGGCAGCAAGACTGGTTATATCAACTCGTGTCAAACTTTCACAAGCATAAAAGGCATTATAGCCAATCTCGGTCACCGAGCTTGGAATAGATATTGTAGTTAAACTTCGACAATTATTGAAACAAGATCTGCCTATAGAGGTCACTGAATTACCCATGGTTAACGAAGTAATGCCATGGCTAAAATAAAAGGCCTCTTCACCTATAGAGGTCACTGAATTCGGGATTGTTACCGACCTCAAACCAAAGCACTGACGGAAGGCTTGGTCGCCAATTGAGGTCACTACGTAAGTCTTGCCATTGTAGGTGACACTTGATGGGATTGTCAGTGAACTGCTAAGGTTTGAATAATAAGGCTGTGTGGAGTTTTGATATGTCACAGTGACGCTCGTTCCGTTGTCGTTAAAGTTATAGCACAAGCCATTGACCATAAAGTCGTAAGCGCTGGCGTGCATCGCTGCTGCCATTATCAATAAAAGAAATGCAAGTAGTCTTGTTTTCATGTGTATGTATTTTTAATTGATTGTTATTTTGCAATTTTTGCAAAGATAACTACTTTTTGGGGATATTTGATAAAAAACGCTCAACTTATCGCAAAAATCTCTCCTTTTCCAAAAAAAATGATGCATTAAAGGAAAAATGCTTATCTTTGAACAATTATTTAGAAAACATACTATGAAATACCTGAAATTACCCAATGACAAGGTGCGGCGGCTCACGTTCAATCTTGCAATGGAGGAACATGCCGCTCAGTTGCTTAAGGACGACAAAAGCATCGACGAGCTGTTCTTCACCTGGCGCGTGAAACCCACCGTGATTTTTGGCCGCAACCAGCTCATCGACAGCGAGGTGAACGTGGCCTACTGCAAGGAGCACGGCATCGAGTATTACCGCCGCAAGAGCGGTGGCGGCAGCGTCTATGCCGACATGGACAACATCATGTTCAGCTACATCACCCGCAGCGACGACGTGACCACCACCTTTGCCCGCTACACCCACGCCATAGTGGCGATGCTCAAGGACTTGGGGCTTGACGCTAGCGACACGAGCCGCAACGACATCATGGTCGAGGGGCGCAAGGTGAGCGGCAACGCCTTCTATCACCTGCCAGGCGTGAGCATCGTGCATGGTACCATGCTCTATGACACCAATATGGAAAACATGCTCCGAGCCATTACGCCATCGGCAACAAAACTCGACTCCAAAGGGGTGAAAAGCGTTAAGAGCCACATCACCACGCTCAACCGCTACCTCACAATGAGCATCGAGGAGTTTCAGCAACACGCCCACAGCACCCTGTGCGATGGAGAGATAATGCTCGGCGACAGCGACATAGCAGCGATAGAGCACATTGAGGCTGGTTACCTCACCCCCGAGTTCATCCTGGGCAACAACCCGCGCTGCAACATGGAGCGCACAGGCCGCCTCGACGGCGTGGGAGAGTTCCACATCAGCTTAGAGCTGAATCACAACATCATCCACAGCATCAACATCGCCGGCGACTTCTTCCTGCTGGGAGATACCGACAGCATAACCTCCCGCCTAAAAGGCTGCCAATTCACTGAGACCGAGATAGAAAAAGCATTGAGTGATTTGAACATCTCAAGGGTGATAATGAACCTCGCTCAAGAGCAATTGCTGAACTTGTTGTTTGCGAATAAAAACCTAGAACTTTAGTTTGTTTTTTCACTAATTATGAGTAATTTTGCACTCAGAAATCAAAACAATGTAATGGTTATGACATCAAGTGAAATAAATGTCCAGATTTTTCGTGACATGGCTGAGATTGCCGATGACGAGAAGCTCATGAAACAGCTCGCCAAATATTTGAAAAAGCTTGTAGCAAAGAAAAATGACCCCACCGAGATGACAAAGGAGGAGTTCTTTAAGCATATTGAGGAAGCTGAGTCTCAATATGCAAAAGGAGAATACACCACTCTGTTACCAGGAGAATCTTTATCCGACATGCTAAAACGATGTGGCTATGCTATATGAGGTGAGATTCACACCCGAGGCAAATATAGGCCTCGCAAAACTTGCGAAACATGAACCTAAGACATTTGCTAAGGTTCAGCGTTTAATTGACGAACTTAGAACACATCCAAAGACAGGAATTGGTCATCCTGAGCCACTCAAGGGCTTGCCCGAGGGACGATGGAGCCGACAAATCACAAAAAAACACAGATTAGTTTATCGTGTTTTTGAGACTGAAGTTGTTGTTATTGTCCTCACAGCCTATGGGCACTACGACGATAAGTAGTAAATATAGAATGATTATCACTCGCCATACTATAGTGGCGAGTTTTTTGGGACACCTGCAAAAACCTGTGTTAGGTTGAGACAT
>CALDIG010000239.1 GCA_937904375.1 uncultured Prevotellaceae bacterium | reverse complement strand
TTGCAGAATTCCGCACCAACCCCAACCTGAAGGTGGGCGACAAGGTGGAAGTCTACGTCGAGAACCAAGAAGGCCCCAACGGCCAGCTCGTCCTCTCGCACAAGAAGGCCCTCCTCCTCAAGTCGTGGGACCGCGTCAACGAAGCCTACGAAAAGGGCGAAATCGTCAATGGTTATGTCAAGAGCCGCACCAAGGGTGGCCTCATCGTCGAAGTGTTCGGCCTCGAAGCCTTCCTGCCCGGCAGCCAGATCGACGTCAAGCCCATCCGCGACTATGATGTATTTGTTGACAAGACCATGGAGTTCAAGGTTGTGAAGATCAACCAGGAGTACAAGAACGTGGTTGTATCTCACAAGGCACTTATCGAGGCCGAGCTTGAGCAGCAGCGCAAAGATATCATCGCTAAGCTCGAGAAGGGTCAAGTGCTTGAGGGCACCGTTAAGAACATCACCAGCTATGGCGTATTCATCGACCTCGGTGGCGTTGACGGTCTCATTCACATCACCGACCTCTCTTGGGGCCGCGTGAACAATCCAGCCGACATCGTTGAGCCTAACCAGACTCTCAACGTTGTGATCCTCGACTTCGACGAGGAGAAGAAGCGCATCGCTCTTGGCTTGAAGCAGTTGCAGCCACATCCATGGGATAAGCTCGACGAGAACCTCAAGGTTGGCGACAAGGTTACTGGTAAGGTTGTCGTGATGACCGACTATGGCGCATTCGTAGAGATTGCTCCTGGCGTAGAGGGTCTTATCCACGTGAGCGAGATGAGCTGGTCGCAGCACCTGCGCAGCGCTCAGGACTTCCTCAAGGTGGGCGACGAGGTAGAGGCAGTGATCCTCACTCTCGACCGCGACGAGCGCAAGATGTCGCTGGGCATCAAGCAGCTCAAAGAGAATCCTTGGGACAAGATCGAGGAGCGTTATCCTGTTGGCTCGAAGCACACCGCAAAGGTTCGTAACTTCACCAACTTTGGTGTATTTGTAGAGCTTGAGGAAGGCGTTGACGGTCTCATCCATATCAGCGACCTCTCTTGGACCAAGAAGATCAAGCACCCAAGCGAGTTCACCCAGATTGGTGCCGACATCGACGTTGTAGTTCTTGAGATTGACAAGGACAACCGTCGCCTCAGCCTTGGCCACAAGCAGCTCGAGGACAATCCTTGGGATAACTTCGAGACTATCTACACCGTGGGCAGCATCCACGAGGGTACCATCACCGAGCTCCTCGACAAGGGCGCAGTGATCAGCCTGCCTTACGGCGTTGAGGGATTTGCCACTCCCAAGCACCTCGTGAAGGAAGACGGCACACCCGCTAAGCAAGACGAGAAATTGCAATTCAAGGTTATCGAGTTCAACAAGGATGCTAAGCGCATCATCTTGAGCCACAGCCGCATCTTCGAGGATGAGCAGAAGGCCGAAGCTCGCAAGGCAAAGAAAGCTACCGCCAAGGCAGCAGCCGAGGAGCAGCCAGTAGCTCAGTCGAGCAACGTCGAGAAGACCACTCTCGGTGACATCGACGCTCTTGCTGAACTGAAGCAGAAACTCGAGAAGGGTGAGTAACCCACAATCTTGATTTCTTGAGAACCATTAAAATCGCCAAGCCCCATGAGAGCTTGGCGATTTTCTTCTGCTTCCACCAATGCCCTTTGAGGACATCAAGAGCGTGCGCTACCCTTGGCTGCCACGTCCTTGATGGTTTGTCCTCAAGCCCTGTCCTCAAGGGGGCGGTTCTTTTGAGGACACTTTTGAGGAGTCCTTTTGCTATTTTGTCCTTAAGGGGGTGGTTCTTTTGAGAACACTTTTGAGGACACTTTTTGCTATTTCTAGTATTAAAATTGGGCTAACACCGATAAAAGGAGGAGAAGAGACAAGTCGAAGACTTGGCGGTGTGCGAAACACATTGTGCCGTTCACGGCGAAGCCGTGGGCGGCACTGTGTGACAGACGGGGCGTCTAACGCTGCACATCGCAAGATGTGCAGTAGTTAATCGACTTCTGAACTAAAAGAGAACCGTCCCTTGAGGACACGGGCACCATCCCTGAGAACGGATGTTGTATCGTTCTTAGTTATGAACGATAGTTTGTTGCTAGAGATTCATATTGAGGCCTAGCACTTTCCAGAAGTCGGCGGGCAGGGTCACGTTCTCGAGGTTGATGCACTCTTGGAACATGGGCGCTACGTCGCTGAGGCTGTGTCTGGCGCTGCCGCAACCCACGCGGGTGACGAGGAAGCGCAACTCGGGATGCTGCCGGGCAAAGACTGTGAAGCGCGTCACGGCTTGCCTCATCCTCTCTAGCGTGCAGGTGGTGGGGATGGCATAGCTCTGACCTTGCAAACCCTCGCCTTGTCCCCACACCGCACCGAAGCGCTGCATTGCCGCTTGTGCCGCTCCGCCACTGTGGAAGCCTTGCAGATTGCTGCCGAAGACGAATATCTCTCCCTCATGCAGGACGTCGATTGGGTGGGGTGTGACACGGTTCTCGTAATACTCGCTTGCCATCGCGCGCTTGCGCTCTAGCCATTCCTCTTTAGATTGCCTGCGCCGGCCGCTGCGGTATTCCTCATCCATCTTGCGGTAGTAATTGTGCTTTGCCGAGCTCTCCCGCGCCCAGGTGTTGGCGGCACCCTCGGCATTGTGACTGAACTCTATCACGTTGTTAATCGACAGGTTGATACTCACCTGCTTCACATCGTGGGCGCTGCCCATGTAGGAGAACGACCAACCCTCGTCCTTGGTGAGTTTCTCAATGAGCGCTTTGAGAGCCGGTCCACTCCACTCGGTTGAGGCATTCTCGTAGCCGTCGGTGAGCACTGTCACCACCGCTGTGGCGTCATCATCGTCCTTGATGTGATTGTGCAGTGCGGTGATCGACTGACCCATAGCATCGTAGAGCGGTGTGCAGCCATTGGGGGCATAATTCTTGAAGTCTTTGACCTGGCCAATGGGGAGGCGATTGATGAGGGTGCGCACTGGTTGGCGATTGCCGCAATCGCTGTCGAAGGTCACAAGCGTGAGGTAGTGTTCCTGGGTGTGGGCAAACTGGCGTTGTGCGCCACGAATGGAGTTGATTGTCTCGTTCACACCACTAAGTGTTGCTTGAGTGAGGTGGCTCATTGAGCCACTCTCGTCCACAATGATGAGATTGTAGATCCTTGCCTTGGACGGCGATGTGCTCTCTTGTGGGTTGCTTGAGTTGTTCATTGTGCTTGATGTGTTTGTTGGTTCGTCACTTGTGTTGTTGTTCTCGTGATTGCTGATTGCTTGCGCATTGGCCGCTAGTTGTACTTCGCCGGCGCCTAGCATTTTCCTGAAAAAGTCGAAACTGATCATTTGATAAAAGTTTTTTAAGATGTGAATTAAGTTGCAACATCTTGCTTTGTTACCGGCTGATGCGTGCCTCAGAACACAAGAGCCAGAGCATTGCGTAGATTTTACACAACAAAGGTAATGTGTAAAAAGTACACCACCAAAACATTTTGGTGTAAATATCACACATTTAACATAGTTTAACAGTATATCTATTAGTTGTAACTTTTTAGCGATCCCGCGTTTCCCATCCCCAGGGGAGGCTCGCTGGAACCAATCGCTACACAGCTACCAACACCTTCTCTCGTTGTTAATTGATGTTAATTATTTGAGGAATTACAAATGAGCCACAAAAAAAATGTAATTTTGTAACTATAACAAATAAGTTTCATAAGAAGTTTAAAAATGTGTTATTACTCCAATAAAACTTAAAAATTGTATTTAGAAACCCCATATTTGTTTTTATGAAAAAAATCATTATTTTTTTGCTTACATTAGTATTAGGCCCATTTTTAGTCAATGCTTCTGAAAATGAACAAAAAATTTATTGTGGACCTGCCAAAGTGATTTCTCAACAGCAAAAAGAGGATTATCAATACTCATTGATAACTCTTACTGAAAATAAAAATCAGTTGGCTTTTTTATGCTCAAACGAAGACTTTCATGACGGTCATAGTGGCACAGGCTTCGTTCTTGAGAAAGGGAAAGGACATATGAAGTATTTTGCTCATCTATATGTTCTTGTTTTCGATGATCAGGAAATTGACGGCATATTTTATCCTGGATACCAGATATTTATAAATATAAAAGATGACGCTCTTTACATAAGCTATCAGATTCCACCTTTAGAAGAAGAAAATTTCTATGAGACTGAAGAATCAATCGTTTTTTCTCTATATCCCGGTCAAAAAGAGGAAATTGCTACGCTTCTAAACGAAGCATTGAAAATTTTTAAAAATGATAACACCAAGCAAACAAAGAATAGCAAATCTAAAAAAACAAAGAAATCAAGGAAAAAGCAAGCACCCCAAAAAAGAAAAAAATAGACAAACATTTAAGGATTAGCCTATAATCAACAAAATGAACTAAAAGAGAACCGTCCCCAATTAGTTCATTTTGACCTTCTGAACTAAAAGAGAACCGTCCCCAATTAGTTCATGCGTCCTCAAAGGTGTCCCTTTGAGGACACTTTGCATTAATTGAGCGCCTCCATGAGTAGGATGAGGCGATTGCCGGTGTTGATGTAGCGTGCCACGAAGTCTTGAACGTCGGCTACTGTGATGCTGTCGAGCAGCTGCAAGTAGTCCTTGTCGAGGTTGACGCTGTTCTTCACCCAGTTGCGCATCATCGCCATCCAGTAGGTGTTGTCTTCGATATCCTCGCTATAGACCTTGCGGTAGTATTTCTTCACCTTGTCGAGCTGCTCGGCTGTTATACCATGCTCTGCCACATCCTTGATGGCTTGCTCAATGAAGTCGCGCGCCTCGGCACCCTTGCCCGCCGTGACGGTGACGTTGAGCGGCATGAATGTCACAGGACCGTCATCGCCGTTCTGGTCGGTGACCACGCTGCAATGGGTATCTACATGATAGGTCCAGCCTCGGTTCTCACGCAGCTCGTCACGGAAGATTCCCGTGAACACCTGCCCCGCTATTTTGGCAAGCAGCACGTTGCGGGCATTGTAAGGGCAGTCGCCAGTCCAGAAGAAATACACCTTGTCCTGCGCTGTCTCCATCTCGCGAGTCCAGTAGTTTTTAACGTCACCGCTAAAGAGGTGATAACCAATATCCTTTGCCTTCTCCATGCGTCCATAGCCCGGCAAGGCAGCAATGTAACGCTCGCTGAGCTGCATTAGCGAGTCGCGGTCGAAGTCGCCTATCACATACACCGTCAAGTCGCTCACATCGGCGAAACGGTCTTTATACACCTCCATGATGCGGTCATAGTCAACCTGCCCCACTTCCTCTAGCGTGAGTTTCTCGGCACCGAGTGGATGATGGCAGAACACGTTGGCGAAGATAGAGTCGGCAAACTCATATTTAGGGTCATTTTGGTTGGCGATGCGCGTGCGGTTTTGCTCAAGAAAAGCGTTAAAGGCATTCTCATCCTTTTGCGGGCTGGTGAGCTTGAGATAAAGAAGCTGCATGGCGGTCTCAAGGTCGCCACGCGACGAGGCTCCCTGAAATCCCTCCTCGGTTTTGCTCACGAAGGTGCGCATCTTCACGTCTTTGCCGGCGAGCACTTTCTTCAGGTCGTTGCCCATAAACTCGCCGTAGCCGCTCAGCGCCATCACCGAATTGATAGCTTTGAGCGAGGCGGCATCCTCGGCACGATAGTTCTGCGAGAGTCCGCCGGGACCGGCACCGGCAATCACCACTTCACCGGCCTTGAGCGTTGTGGGCTTGACAAGCATCTTTATGCCATTGCTAAGGGTCCACTGCTCGGCGTCAAACTCTGGCACATACTGCTGCTCCACAATCTTGCCAGCTACAGGCTCCGATGGCAGCAGCCGGTGGGCAGTAAGAGTGTCGATATATGCTTCAACCTCTTGTGCCCTGCCCTCACGGTAAGCGTCAATCAGTTCTTGCTGTGTGGGCAGTGTGGCACTCTCGGCTTCGGGGGCGAAAGTCACCAAAACAACGTTGCGCTCGGTGTCGCTGATGAGATTGACGAGATAAGCGTTCACCTGCTCAGGCGTCACATCTTTCATTATATTGCGCATGATGCTGTATTGGGTGTCGAACGACGGGATGGGCTCGCCTTCGAGGAAGGCGCGCACAAAGTCGCGGCAGTAGCTGGTGTTGCTGTACTTGTCGCGCTCGCGGTACATCTTCTCAAGGGCGCTCTCGTAGTTGAGACGCGCACGGCGCAACTCGGTCTCGGTGAAGCCAAAATCCTGCGCCCGCTTCACCTCGCGCGCGAGCCACCGCATCGTCTCAGCAGCCTTGCCGCTCTTACTCATGGCGATAAACTGGAAAGCGTCGCGGCTCTTGGCGAGCATGTAATTGCGGTCGGCGGCATGAGCTGTGGTGAACGGCGCATCGGGCTGGCGAGCGAGGTCGCTAAGGCGCGAGTTGAGCATCGACGCCACCATGCGTTTTAGGTACTCGTCCCGGAAATAGGAAGTCGTGCCTTTGAGCGCATCGTCTAGGTCGGAGTGCTTGTACATGAGCCGCACGCTGATGCTGTTCTGCTCGCGGTCGGTTTCCACGCACGAGATAATGTGCTCATTATCGGGGACAGTGACCTTCTCAACTGGCTTGGCGTTCTTGGGGTTCTTGACTTTGCCAAACAGTTCCTCAATCTTGCCCACAGCATAGTCGGGGTCGATGTCGCCCACCACGATGATGCATTGGTTAGAAGGATGATACCACTGCTTGTAGTAATTGCGCAGCTCCTTGTGCTTGAAGTTTTTGACTACACTCATCAGCCCTATGGGCATGCGCTCGCCATAGAGATTGCCAGGGTAAAGCGTGGGAGCGCTCTTTTCGAGCAGACGGTAGTTGGCGCCAGTGCGCATGCGCCACTCGCCCTCTATCACGCCGCGCTCCTTGTCAATCTCCTTGCCGTCGAGGGTGAGGTCGTGACTCCAGTCGGCAAGGACTAGAAAGCACGAGTCGAGTGCCGAACGCCGCTCGGTGGGCACATTGCTGATGTTATACACCGTCTCATCGGTCGAGGTATAGGCATTGAGGTTGGCACCAAATTTCACGCCTATCGACTCCATGTAGGTGATAAGCGAGTTGCCGGGGAAGTGCTTGGTGCCGTTAAAGCACATGTGCTCAAGGAAATGCGCCAAGCCTCGCTGACTCTCCTGCTCCTGGAGCGAGCCCACTCGCTGAGCTATGAAGAAGTCGGCACGGTGCTCGGGAAAGTTGTTATGCTTGACATAGTAGGTCAAGCCGTTAGAAAGAGTGCCAGTGCGCACCGACTTGTCGGCAGGGACCACATCTTGGGCAATGCCACTAAGCGCAAATAGCACACTTGCTGCCGTGAGTAAAATTTTTCGTTTCATCTTATATATTTCGTTTATAGTTTATCGGGAAACTGTGAACTAGCGGACAAGGCACGCCTTGTCCCTATAAATGTCAAAACACAACACCGAGCGAGAAATCAAGCTCGTCACGATGGGTGGAGAGTACCAAATGGGTATGTTGCCACCTGGCGCTGCCGCGCAGAGCATATTTATTGTTAATCGCCACTGTCACATCCAGAGCTGCAAGCATTGAAGTGCGCTTGCCGCTGAGATAGTAGAAATTGTTTTGCACAGCACGCTGCAGTCCCGCCAACTCGGGCTTTACATCGCCCTCGCTCATCATCAAGTCGCTCGATGTGGGAGAAATGTGGTTTACCGCCACCGATAATGCTAGATGTGTGCGTCTGCCTATCATTGCTGAGCCCTTAGCGAGCACACTGTAGTTCATCTCATTGACCTGCTTGCTGCTGGCAGGGTCAACATATATCTCGTTGTAGTGGTTGTAGGCTATAGCAGGATGCAGAGCCAGCGTGAAACTCTTGGCGACAGCACGTTGCCACACACCATCGACCGAAGCGCAAAAGGTGTTCTGGAACGACATGTCTAGCTTTCCGATGCAGGTATATACCGAGCCGGCAGGGTCGCCAAATATGTTCTCGGTACCCACACGTCGCGATGCCTCGACAAAGGCTCTTACCCCCCAATCTTGCGACATCCATGCCATTTCGGCATCAATCACATTGTAGCCCACGTGAGCCAGAGGCAGCTTGTTGAGTTGGGTGATGACATTGTTGAAAGTAAACCGCGAGGCTTCCACACTCGCCGAGATGCCCTTGCCCGTGGCGGGGTGGAAATTGAGCGTGGCGCCAATACGGTTTCCGTTATAATAGGTCTGGATGCCGGTCCCTGCAAAGCGGCTGTAGTCGTTGGCAAAGCCCAGCAAGTGGAAAATCTTGTCGTTGCCGAGTTCGCTGTAGAACGCTACATTGTTGGTTTGCTTGTATTTCTTGTAATTGAGGCTTGCGGCGAGTACATAGTCACGCCACACGTTGTAGCCTATTCCCGCCTGAACATCAAGGTTGGCGGTCACGTTGCGTGGGCGGGGATCAACATTGCGGTAGTAAAGACCTGCGGTGTAGCCCATCGAGGCTCCCACAGCCAATTTCCCGTCATATCTCGCCCAGCCGCCCATGAAGCTGTAACGCTCCACGTTCATCGTGCCGCCCACGCTGTCGGCGAGCAGATAGGGCTGCACCACTTGCGGCTCACTGGTCTCGTTCCAATTTATGCCCTTGATGCGTCCGTTGTGATAATAGGCCTCACCCCACAGGGTGCTGTTGCGGTGTTTCATATAGGTGCGTGCGTCAAAGAGCAGCGTATTGTCCTTGTCTCCCCGCTGTATATCGATGGCATTGTTATCGTTGCGGCTGGTGTAGCCCACCTTTACCTCGCTAATCGAGTAGTCGCGCCACAGCTGCATGATGGCGGGATTGTTCCAAGCCTGCGTGAGCAACCGCTCTGTCTCTTGCGCGTTACGCTCCACGCGCCGCATCACCCCAGCCACTGAGTCGGCCTCCTGAGCCATCATGACATCAGTAGCCGTCACAACAGCCAAGAATAATAGTATGTATCTAAATGACTTATAGTTCATTATTAATAGGTTATCGTTTTTAGCTGACGAGCGAACGAGCTGACGAGCGAACAAGCTGACGAGCGAACGAGACAAGTGTAAGGTTGCGACAACTACCATTGCCTTGTCAGCTTGTTTCTTGTCAGCTTGTTAGCTCCATTGTCCTTTGTCCTCTTGTCAGCTCCATTGTTCATTATTTTAACACTACTCCGTCCCAGGTGCTTTGTGTGCATCGGGTGCCTTGATAGTCAATGGCAGTGCCTTGACGTTCTATCTCACTGGCAATAACGTGGCTGTTGAAGTCTTCGCTGGAGTTGTTGGTGTCTTTAAGCACAGGGTGTCCGTCTTTAAGATATAGCATCTTGCGGCGCACGCTATGGAAGTAGCGCGTCTTGTCGTGGTCCATTGTGCCGCAGTAGGCATAGCCTCGGTCGAGCGACGAATGTACCACATTCCAGGCATACTCCGCTTCGACGCTGCAATTCACGGCATCCACAATCCACTCATTGGGAATCTTGTAGGCCTGCTGACTCATGGGATAGGTTCCAGCCTCGACTACCACCTCGTAATTGTAGCGGTACATATACTGAGCCAGATATTCTTCCTTGTCAATAGGGATGCGCGCCAGTGCCCATGCCTTGAAACCGCGGTTGTGCAGCAGGAAGAACGAGAGGGTGTAGCAGTACCACTTGTCGAGATTTGGCACGGTGGGGCTGTCAATGTCGAGGTTGGTGGGTGATGTCGAGACGTCATACCACTCAAAATTGGCATGGCTCAGGTCAAAGGAGTTCTCGTTGGCGACCCGATGGTCGATGCCAGTGTCGCATATTATCAATTCCTCTCCTGGCTGCACAGGATAGTCAGTGCCACTGCCAGGAATGGTGTAGATAGCCTGCACGGTAAACGCGCTCGACATCACGTTAGGACGGTAGTTGTACTTTTGAGTGGTGGTGAATTTCGACTCTAGGAAAGTGAGTCCGTCGGCATATAGCACATGGTCGGTGTTGTTGTAGATTTTTACATAGTCGTCGCCATAATACTGGTTGCCTGTGGGACGCAGCGTGCCGGTGAAGAACACCTCGCTTATGATGAAGTCATCGGTTGGCACATACAAATAGGTGTTAAGGTTGATGGTGCTGCCAGTGGCACTTATCTCCACGCTTTGGGCAAACGCCCTGATGTTTTTGACTGCCACATTGCCATTGGCATCGGTAACACTGATGACGGCATTGTAAGACACATCATAGAGTCCTGGCTGGAGATTGATGTCGTTGCGCGAAGTATAGGTGGTCACACGCCCAGTGGTCACGTTCTTGATTTCAAAAACCTCGTCGCTCAATTCTCCTGCCTCCACACCTTCGAGGTCGGCGGGCATTGTGATGTTGAGATGAACCGGCAGCGATGTCGTTGAGGCGATATCGCCCAACTTGTCATCGCAGGAGAAAAGTGACAGCACCAAACACATAAATGCTGTATAAAATATCTTTTTGTCCATTTCGGTTTTTAGTTTTTTGTTCTTACTTAGTTTTTTCTTGTCAACTCGTTTTCTCATAACGAGAAATTCAACTCCATGCCAAAGTAGGGGTCGCTGGTGCGGCGCACAGTAAGACCATTAGATTTGTAGTCGGGAAGATAGTCGATAAGGCGGTTGGCGAAGACAGCAATCTTCAAGTGCTTGCCCACCTGCTTGGTGGCTTTGAGATTGACATACAGGGCAATGGGAGTTGTGAGACGGTTATAAAGGTTGTCGTTGTAATACTTGGTGAGCAGTTGCAGCATAGGGTCGCTCTGATGAGCCTCGGTGTAGAGATGCAGCAGTCCGTCGGCCACGTCGAGATAGCTCTCGGGAACGCCGTTTTGCCACAGTTTGCGCGTGCTCACCCACCACATGCACTGCACAGTAGTGGTGAACACCAGTCCCCAGCGGGTTATTTGGGTGTCGAACATGAAATTGGTGTTGAATTGGTTGTTTACCCTTCCCTCATTGTAGTTATAGTAGCCGATATATTTATTGCGCACTGGCGTGCCGTCAACCACATCGCTCACTGGGTCGTAGAGCATCATCGAGTTGGTGTAAGTGGAGCGGAACCATGCTCCAGTGACAGTGAGTGCAGTGGCAAGAGTGGTCCAGCGGGCAGTGTTGAGCGTAAACTCGATGCCCTCCTTGTCGAGGCGGCTTCCGTTGCTCACCATCGAGTAGCCGTCAAGCACCTGCACATCGGTGTAGGGAATGGTGTCGAGCAATGGCGGACCAGTGACATACTCTGCCTGGATGCCGTTAGCGTCATACTTGCGGTAGCCGTAAGGCTGATAATAGCTCATGTTGCGGAAACCTGAGCTCATCTTCTCCTTGAAGTAGGTGATAGAGAAGCGGTTTTTGCCTATCTCGCCGCTCAATCGCAGTTCCCACTTGTGGTTGACGGCCGGGCGCAGGTGATAGTTAGTCACGTCGTCGATATATGTGCGCACACTCACATGGCTGTGTTCCTGTGGGTTGAGCACGTCATAGTAGTTGAGCTGAATGAAATCGTTGTAATGCACCTGCGGGAAGAGATGGCTCACGGTGGGCATCTTGGTGGTGATGCCGTAGCCGCCGGCAAGCGAGAGCTTGAGGCTACGTCCACCCACTTTGATGGCGGGGAACTCCCACTTGGCATTGAGGCGTGGGTCGAAATATACCTTGCCGCTAAGGTCGTAACGGCTGTCGAGCCCCACGAGCTGGATGCTGCGAACTCCCGCCTGAAGCTCCGCCTTGTGATTGCCCACCGGCACTTGCAGGTTGTCCTCGACATAGAACGAGAGCACTTTCAGTGCCGGCACGTCTTTATAGGCACGCGGCCGGGTCACCCACGATGCCGAGAGAGGCTGCGAGATGTCATAGACCTGTCCGTCGCCATGGTTTTTAGAAAGGGTCCACTCGACGCCCACCTTATAGGAGTTGGTCATCGCCTTGTGGTTGAGACCTCCCTCCGCCTTGAGTTTCACAAAGAGGTTCATGGGTTTGCCGTCGCTGATGTAGTGTGCGATATAGTCGTTGAGCAGATACTGCCCGTCGTGGACGCCCTCCTCCATCGATGTGGGGGCTACCGATGCGCGCTGCGGCGCCACCTGCTTGGTGCGCTCCAGGCGATCCATCTGATAGCTTGCCGAGGTGTTGAGGTTGATGCGCTCGAGCCACGAGAGGTTGGTGAGGTTGAAAGTCAGGTCGCTAGTGTAATTCAATCGGTTGTAACTCGATTTATACTCGTTAATCTTCAACGCGCTTAGGTCGGGGTCGGTCTTGGAGTTGTCGAACGAACCGGTATAATCCACACCCGTTATCCACGAAGTTTCAAGGGTATTGCTGTTAAAACGCATGTTCAGTCGCCCCGACAGGGTAATGCGTTTGTAGTTCTCGAGGTTGTTGCGTGGATCAACCTTAGAGTCAAGGTAGCTTCCATCCACGTTCATAATGTGGTCGCTATTACCTAGATTAAATCCCTTGCCTACGCTCACGAGTTTACTGTATTCATCGGCTTTAAAACGCGCAGTGAGAGGTGTGGCTCGGCGCACTCGCTTGATGTTTACCATGCCACTGGTGAGGTTTCCATACTCCACACTAGGGATGCCACGCACAATCTCCACGCTCTCGATGTTGTCGGTAGAGATGGTGCGCATATCCACACCGCGGTTGGTCATGT
This sequence comes from uncultured Prevotellaceae bacterium, assembly GCA_937904375.1. Lineage (GTDB taxonomy): Bacteria > Bacteroidota > Bacteroidia > Bacteroidales > Muribaculaceae > Sodaliphilus. The sequence continues at coordinate 767 of CALDIG010000239.1, read as the reverse complement.
CGCGCTTGCCTTCGGGTGACGACAGGTCGCCGCCTGTACCAGGCACGTTCTGCATGTTGGCGTCTCCGTTGATGGGTGCGCCGTCAACCACAAAGAGGGTGCCGAGAGCGCTGATGGCGTAGTTCTCGCTGTTGCTCTGCGCACCGCTGGCGGTGAGGTTGCCCGTCTCGCGCAGCTGAATGCTGTTCACGCTGCCCATGTCAGGAGTATGGGAGATATTTCCCGGCAGCAGCTCCAACAGGTCGGTAAAGCTGGTGGGCTGCAAGTGCGCCATCGCGTCTCGGTCGATGCGCGAGGCACTGGTAAGTCCTGCCTGCTCCTTGGCGGTGACCACCACCTCATCGAGCAGTTGAGAGTCTTCGTCGAGCTCGAAATTAAGGGTGCGGTTCTGGTTAATCGTTATCTTCTTAGTTTGGCTTTTATAGCCAATGAACGACACCTTCAGGGTGTAGTTGCCTGCATCCACACTCATTCTGTAATGTCCCTGAGCGTCGGTGACTACAGTGTGTTGCCCTGGCGAGAGTTCTACAGTGGCAAACTCAATCGCCTCGTGAGTGGAGGCATCTCGCACCATTCCACTCAAGGTGTATCCCCACACCGGCATCACAGCACAAAAAGCCAATATGTAAGCAACAAAATACCTTCGCATTATACTATTATAGGTGGGTTCTATAAATTAATTGAGATGGATTTTGATCTTATGTCGAGTATATTTTTTCTTAAAGTTGAAGAATAGTAGTGGGCTACATTTCAAGAGTTTAAGTAAA
>CALDIG010000238.1 GCA_937904375.1 uncultured Prevotellaceae bacterium | reverse complement strand
CACGGCAAACACACAGTGCGCCCAAGCTCTCCGAGCTTGACCGCACAATGTGTTTCGCACATGGCCAAGTCTTCGACTTGTCTCTTGGCACACTTGTTTCCCGACTCAAAAAACATTCTTAACTTCCTCCCCACCTTTTTTGCGACTGAACCCAATTCTATCCTTTTCTATAATTTTAATTCCTTTAATATGAAAATTTGGCAAGGATTATTTTCGTCAAATGATCCTTGCCAAGCATTCAATAGGTAATAATTTAAAGTAAGGTAATAAAAGAATGTTCTGAGGTTTATTCTAAATGTAAAGTTATGCTTTCAAATGTGTTGCGGTATTACACGCGGTTTTTTCATATTCAACGCTATGGCGCTTGTTAGAAAGTTTCGTTAGTTATGCAATCCAATTGAAAGAAAGCTTGTTGCATGCGCTATTGCAGCAGCTTTGATGAAAGTTGATGCAAACGATTGCGGATGCCTTTCCAAAAAAATCCAGACAGTGTTTTCTGGATAGGAAAGCTTCAAAAATTCTTCAATGACCTTGTGTTTTTAGTGCTGCAAAGTTATGCATAATTTTTAAATATACAATACTTTTTAGGGAGAAAAAACATGGCATTAATGGAATGGTCTGTAATTCAATGAAATATAAAACATGTTATAAAACATATTTCATGGTTAACAAGTAGCAAGAAAACAAGACGACGAGACAAAGAGCCTGGGTGTTGTTGGTGTAGTGCGCCGCAAGCGCGGCGTTCGCAACTATAATCGACAACCTCTACTCAATGTACTTGTGCAGTTTCACTTCTTGCCCATCGAAGGTTGCGTAGGTGAACTGGTCTATCCAATCGCCCAGAATGGTCATCGTGCGGTCGCCGCCGAGAGCAACCTGACGTGCAAGATGCACGTGACCAAACACATAGTGCCGCACCTCGGGGTGCTCGGTGGCATGCTCGTTGCAAAAGGTGGCGAGGCGATTGCAGCACACTTCCTTCAGTCTCTCCTCTTCGTTGTGAGGGCGGGTGACGCGATTCTTCTGCGACCAGCCGGTGGCGATGGGATAAGTCCATCGGGGATGCACGCCGGCATATAGCCACTGGCACACTGGGTTGTAGAAGCACCAACGGGTGAAGCGGTACATGGGCTTCTGGTAGCCCACGTCATCGCCATGCGAGAGCAGGAAATGCTTGCCCATAATTTCCATCATGGTGTTGCCTTTTAGCACTTTAAGACCTATTTCGGTGGCGAGGTAGTCAAAGAGCCACACGTCGTGGTTGCCGGTAAACCAGTAAATCTTCATGCCCGCGTCGGCAAGTTCGGCGAGTTTGCCCAAGAACCTCACGTGTCCGCGCGGCACCACATATTTATATTCATACCAATAGTCGAGGATGTCACCCAGGAGGTATAGCTCGGCGGCATCGTCCTTGATGCTGCTGAGGAAAGCAACAAGCTTGCCTTCATGCTCACGCTTGTCGGTGATATAGCGAGCACCCAAGTGTGCGTCCGACAGGAAATAGGCTTTTTTCATGCGATAACAAGTTGAAAAGTTAACAAGAGGACAAGAGGACAAGAGAACAACTCTGAACTCTGAACTCTCCTGCGCGAAGCGCATTAATCAATCCAGGTCAAAGCCGAGTTCGAGTTTTGCCTCGTCGCTCATCATGCGCACGTCCCATTCGGGCTCATACACGAGATTTACTGTGCAGGTGTTTATGCCGTCTATGCTCTCCACCTTTTGCCGCACATCCTCAAAGATGAAGTCGGCCATCGGGCAGTTAGGGGCTGTGAGTGTCATATCGATGACAACATTGCCATCGTCTTGAAGGTCAATCTTATACACGAGACCCAAGCTATAGACATCGACCGGTATCTCAGGGTCAAACACCGTCTTGAGCATAGTGATGATTTGCTCTTCAAGTTTGAGTTTTTCTTCTTGCTCCATAAGAAATATGGTTTATATTCAGAGTCAACAAAATTAACGAACTTATAGTTGCGCTTCGCATTGCGCCTGCAAAAGTAGTGAAAATTAGTGCAAGTTGAGAGCAGAACAAAATGAAAAATAAAATTTTTTTCTTTTTTTATGCCACAACGCATCCTAATTTATCAAATATTTAAGCGCGTAGCGCGCCCCTCAAGCATCTAACGCTCTTTCGCAGATGTCGTGAGTCTGCACTTAAACACCTAGCCAAGATTATTAATAGTCCTGGATAAAAAACATTGCCTCTTTTTGAGAGAGTAAAGATGGTAAGTTAAGTTTGACAGTCTTTGTCTTGCGGTAAGCTCATTATTTTATCACTACTTGTAGTGATTGTGTGAGTGGAGAAAAGGTTGTAATTTTGCACTCGTGAAAAAATCCTTTTTTACATTAGTGATAGTCGGTACCTGCTGGCTGGGGGGTGCTGCACAAAAAAGTGCTGTTGCCGACACCGTAGCCCTTGAGGGCGTGAGTGTTACTGCCATCAAGCAAGGGACTGACATAGACCTCACCACGTCATCGATGGTGCTGGGCAAGCGCGACGTGGAGCGCAACGGCATTGTCACGGTGCGCGGCGCGAGCGACCTGGTGCCCAACTTCTTCCTGCCCGATTATGGCAGCCGCATGACATCAACAATCTATGTGCGCGGCCTAGGCGCGCGCATCGACCAGCCTTCGATGGGCCTTAACATCGACAACGTGCCAGTGATGTGTAAGGAGAACTATGACTTCGACATCGCCGACATCGCCCGAGTTGAGATGCTGCGCGGTCCTCAAAGCACCCTCTATGGCCGTAACACTATGGGCGGACTGATGAATGTTTACACCCTTTCGCCCATGTCGTGGCAAGGCACGCGCCTCATTGCCGAGATGGCGTCGCATTTGAGCATGAAGTTTGGCGTGAGTCATTATGCTAGAGTGAATGTGCGCTTTGGCATCGCTGCTGGCATATACTATACATCCACTAAAGGTCAATACAGAAACGAATTCAACGGCAAACTCTGCGACTGGGAGCGGCAAGGCTCGGGAAGGCTGAAGCTGGTGTGGATGCCGTCGCCGTCGCTCACACTGAGCAATACTTTGAGTGCCTCGATAAGCCGTCAGGGCGGCTACCCTTACGAGTGGGTCAATGCTCAATGCTCAATGCTCAATGCACAATGCACAATGCACAATGCGCAACCAGCGAGCAAAGCGAGCGGCACAACCAGCGAGCAAAGCGAGCGGCTAACTAGCGCGAAGCGCATTGCCTACAACGACACTTGCTTCTATCGGCGCACCAGCGTGATGGACGGTCTCACTATCACCAAGCGCTTCGACCGCTGGTGGCTCTCGAGCATCACCAGCTATCAGTATATCAACGACAATATGACCCTCGACCAGGACTTCACACCGCTGCCTTATTTCACCCTCACCCAGGCACGCCGAGAGCACGCCGTCACGCAAGATGTGGTGGCGCGGAGCAATGGCGACCGTGCCTACAAGTGGCTGGTGGGAGTCTTCGCGTTCTATCGCCGCTACAAGATGGACGCTCCAGTGACTTTCAAGGACACTGGCATCAAATCCCTTATAGAGGATCATATCAACGAACTCAATCCCTACTATCCTGTGGTGTGGAACGAGCGAAACTTCGTGCTGGGCAGCGATTTCACCAATCCCACGTGGGGCGTGGCACTGTACCACCAGTCGAGCGTTGACTGGAAATGTTTTACCTTTACCGCAGGCATTCGCCTTGACTACGAACACGCCTCACTAAACTATCACAGCGAGACACACACTGGCTATCAGGTTATAGAGGCTGCCTCTGGCTCAGTCTATCACAGCGAGAATATCGACATCAATGATGGCGGCGGCCTGAGCAAGCACTTCATCGAGTTGTTACCGAAGTTCTCAATAACTTATCACTTGCCAACCAACGGCGAAAGCAGTATCTATGCCAGCGTGAGCAAAGGCTACAAAGCGGGAGGTTTCAACACCCAGATGTTCAGCGACGTGCTGCAGCAGCGACTCATGGGCATCATGGGCATTGGCGCCGCCTACGACATCAACGACATCGTGGGCTACAAACCCGAAAAAGCATGGAACTATGAGATTGGCGGTCATTTCGAGAGTGCCAACCGCCGCTTCAAGGGTGACATGGCGCTGTTCTATATCGACTGCCACGACCGCCAGATGACCATCTTCCCCGACGGCACCACCACAGGCCGCATCATGACCAACGCCGGCAAGACGCGCAGCCTGGGTGTAGAGGCGAGCGCTACCATCAGTTTCACCGACAATCTTGGCATGAACTTGAGCTACGGCTACTGCGACGCCCGGTTTGTGGAGTACAACGACGGCAAGGCCGACTACAAGGACAAATTCGTTCCTTACTGCCCGCAGCACACCCTCTTTGCCCAAGCGTTTTACACCTATAATTTTAAAGGTGGCAGCGACTGGGCGCACGCCATCACCCTCGATGCCAGCGTGAAATGCACAGGTGAGATTTACTGGAACGAGGCCAACACCCAGCGACAGCCGTTCTATGCTCTATTGGGCGGCGGCATCACCTTCGCCGGCAAGCACTACTCGCTGCAGTTGTGGGGGCAGAACCTCACAGGCACCCGCTACAACACGTTCTATTTTGTGTCAATCAGCCACGAGTTCCTGCAACGCGGCAAGGGAAGAATGCTGGGAGCGACACTAAGATTAAATATCTAAAAAGCTGACGAGCTGACAAGCGAACAAGCTGACAAGCGAACAAGCTGACAAGCGAACAAGCTGACAAGCGAACAAGGTAATAGATTATAACTCTTCACTCTCCACTCTCCACTCTGTACTACAAAACTCAAAACTGACAACTCAAAAACTAAAAACTAAAAATAAAATTATGAAGAAATTATTTTTATCAATTGCACTGGTGGCGATGGCATTGTCATTAACCTCATGTGGAGGCGACGAACCAGTGCCAGAAGTGACAGTGAAAGAAACCCTAACAGGTAAAGAGTTGATTAACTGGACAGTGAAAGCTGCCGACAACTCTACTAACTTTGTTGAGACCGCCGACTACACCTTCAACATTGAGCGCGGCAAGAATGAGGCAACAGTGAGCGTTCTGGCGCAAGGTGTGCAATTTGATTCTCACATGCCCATCCAGGTGTCGTTCCGCATGGAAGACATCAAAACCACCACATTTGATGAGAACCATGTGAAATTCAGTGCCAAGAGTGTGAAATTCTTCGACCCCGAGACAGGTGAAGAGAATACCCGCTACACCCTAACCAATGTCAAAGGTTTTGTTGACAAAACAAACAATGTCTATTCGCTTGATTATACCGTGAACGGCACTTGGCGCGTGCTCGTGTGCAATTCAATGGTAAGCACTGTTGTGACTAACAACGACTACAACGCTGCCACCGAACTTTACTACACCTACAAAATTGATGTCGCATCAATGAAAGCCGAGGTATTTATCTATAACGTGCAATTTGAGGTGGGAGGCGCCATGAGCCCGGTGCTCAAGAAAATATCAATCCCTGATCTCGATGTGGCGTTTACCACCGAGGATTTCGGTTCTAATGAATATATTTCTCCTGTCATTAAGGTTACCGGTGACAATATTGTCCCAACCTATTATACCGGTGCCAACCTTGACCAGGGCACTCCCTATCCGTCGCTGGTTGTAACCAATTTCAAGGCCCTTCTCGATGTCACTTCGGGAGGAAGCCACACCATTTACTTCAACTGCCACGGCGGCGAGCACAAGATGAACAACAAGCTTTTCCTGTGGGAATGACATTGACATAAATCAATATTAACATTGTTTTCAATAATTATTTTTAAATAAACCATAGTAGAAGAAAAAATGCGATATCTTTGTGGCGCATTTTTTTGCATTGACTTATTAACAATTAAATTATAGAAACATGAAGAAAGTATTTTCAATCTTTGCATTAGCATTTTTGCTGATTGCCTTCACTGCTTGTAACGACGATAATGAAGACTCTAGAATCCAAACGATTTCAGGCGATGTTCTGAACAACTCAGTAGATATTGAGGAGGGACAATCGGTTAATGTGGCTTCAAGTCACATCGTTATGGAGTGGAACGTGTCGGCAGGCACTATCACAATCAACTACTCCGTGCCAGTGACTAGCGGCAACACGGTAACGGTATCGCTCACTGATGTGGAACTGGTTGCCAACAACACCTACAGCTGCTACACCTTCTCGGCAGCCAACGGCGGCAACGGCATTACCAACCTTAACGGTTACTACCGCCCCGAGACAGGTTGCTTATACATTGAGTTCATTGCCCTTGGCACTCACCGCGTGATGAGTACAGCCAATCTTTATTACCCTTACCTCAAGTACAACATCACCAACAGCGAGACAAGCACCACCAAGGAGAGCCCCAATGGAGAAATGATGATTTACATCAACCCCAAGGACATGAGCGCACAACTGGCAATAGGCAACTTCGCGCTTAGCGAGAACAGTGGCACCATCCAGCAAGTGGTGTTCTATGGCCTGCAAGCCGAAGCCACCTCCACTGGTTACAAAGTGACCTACAGTGGCGACCAGCGCTCTACCGATGGCACCTATGTCCTCAACAATTTTGACGGCATCATCAGCAATAGCGGAAAGTCAGTTAGCGGCACCTTCACCCTTGACGGGAAATTCAACGGCACCTTCAACGGAAATGCCTTCGCTAACTAAGAAAAAGACTTAAAACAGCTCAAAACGCCTGCACAATCATGCTTTGTGCAGGTGTTTTTACATTTAATGCCAGTTTTTTTGCCCTAAACTGAAAAAAAATCAGTACCTTTGAGGCGAATTTTAAAAACTCATGGCAGCACGAGTAAAATACAACGAAGAAGAGATTATCGAGCAACTGCACAAGCAGGACACTTGCCGCGAGGCTTTCGGGAGAGTGATAGAACACTATTCCGAGCAGCTCTATTGGCACATACGTCGTATGGTAATTGACCATGACGATGCTAACGACGTGCTGCAAAACACTTTCATAAAGGCGTGGACTAACATCGACAACTTCCGTGGCGACGCCAAACTCTCCACCTGGCTTTACAAAATTGCCATCAATGAGTCGATAACCTTTATCAACAAGAAAAAAGTCCAAAACAACATTTCACTTGATGATGACGACTCATTCCTCGTAAACAATCTTGAGGCCGACAAATACTTCGACGGCGACGAGGCACAGCTCAAGCTACAACGTGCCATTGCCACACTTCCCGACAAGCAACGTCTTGTCTTCAACATGCGCTACTACGACGAGATGAAATATGAGGACATGAGTGAGATACTCGGCACCTCGGTGGGAGCTCTCAAAGCGTCCTACCATCACGCCATCAAGAAGGTTGAATCTTTTTTTGAGAATAATGATTGATTGTGATTAAACCTTTTGACATTTGCGTAGTCAAAAAAATGTCATGAAAAAAGAGGAATCAAAAATATTAGATAAAATAGGCAAAGAATCAGGTTTTACAGTTCCCGAAAATTTCTTTGCCAGCTTTAATGCTAAACTGTCGTCTTCTCTTCCCGACGTAAAAATCACCGAGGAAGAGAAACCCACGTTGTGGGTCCGCATTAGGCCATTTGTATATATGGCGGCAATGTTTGCAGGAATTTGGGTGATGATGAACATCTTCACCCTAGGCAAAAAATCATCTGCCAGCATAGAGCAGAAGGAAGCTCAAATTCCTAATGGCTTACTTGTCCCTCAAAACACTGAGGATTTTATGGACTATGAAGGCTATTCAGAGTATGATTTGCTCTATGAAGACTCTATATACATGGAAACCGAAGGTGTGAATGACGACTAATAGCATTTTAATCAAGACGGGGGCTAAAAAGAAACTCTAGTTAACTTGTAGAACCCACCTAAAATAGTTATTTGGATGAGAAGATACTACAAAATAACATTGTTGTTGCTGATGTTGGCATCATGTGTTTGCAACATGCAAGCACAAGACAAGAAACGTCAGTGGACTAAAGAGATGTTGGAGTACAAGCACGACTTCATTGTTAAAGAGACTGGCATGACACAGGCACAGCGCGACAAGTTCATGCCCCTCTATGAAGCCATGGAGAAAGAAATTTACAACGTAAATCACAACGCACGCGAGCAGGCAAAGAAAATCAATGCCTCCAATAATGTTAGCGATGACGAGTATGCAAAAGCCGCAAAAACCATGGCCGAAGTGAAATCAAAAGAAGGAGAGATTGAGACACGATATTTCAACCAGTTCGCTAAAATCCTATCAAAAAAACAACTTTTCCTCTTGAAACAGGCCGAGATAAAGTTCTACCGCCAGATGACAGAGAAAAAGAAAAAGTAGCACACACTTACACACACTTATAACACAACTAACACTTTCTGAAGACACCGCAACTCACATACTGCAGTGTCTTTATTTTATATTGAGTCCACTTTAAAAAAATAAAAAACAACGAATTTTAGTTTTCTGATATCAACTTGTTGGATTTGTCTTCTTTTGAATAAAATGCTAACGCTCGAAATAACTTGAGCAAACTGTAGGATCAGGGCATGCTCTGACCGCCGTCTCGCCGCAACACGGACATGGCATGCCGTGACCCTATAATCGCATTTTTGTTTGATTTCATCATGGCGGACACTTTTAAAGTGGGCGCTATATTCAAGTTTCGCAAGTTGCTAACTTGTTCACAAGTTATAACTTGCAAGAAAAATATGACACTTAACATTCAACCCTAATCGGTTATTAGGATTTTATGACCTAAAAAACAATATTTCTTCGCCTAAAGACCCATTTGGGTTCAAGTTTTTTCATTACCTTTGCAAGCGATTATATACAAACTCAAGTTTCTAAAGTTCTAAAAAAATATAGACTCAAGTTTCTAAAGTTCTAAAACTTTATAAACTTGAAGGTTAGAGGTTAGAGGTTAGCGTTTAGAGAAGAAAATTTTTTCAAAATTTTCAATTTTTAACACTGATTATCCTCTAAACTCTAAACACTAAACATTAAACTTTGAGCAAGTTAACAACTTGCGAAACTTGAAATACAAAGCAAGAACAACACACATCAATTAGTTGAAATTCGTTTAATTAGTGTGCATGATAGAGAAGAGGACGCGTTGGCTTGACTACTGCCATATTTGCTTGTCGGCTTGTACACTCGTTTACTAAATAACTATGATAGCTTTTCCTAACGCAAAGATAAATCTTGGTCTTAATATTGTGGAGCGACGCAGCGATGGCTACCACAATCTTGAGACGGTGTTCTACCCTATTGGCTTGACCGATGTGCTGGAGATAGTGCCTACTCAGGGCGACGCGTCATCACTCACCAACTATGGAAACCCCATAGACTGCCCCCTGGAGAAAAATCTGGTAATGAAAGCGTTGAGACTCATGCAGCAGCACTACAGCGTACCCGAGGTTGACATCTTTCTCTATAAGCACATTCCCGATGGTGCTGGTCTGGGAGGCGGCTCAAGTGATGCCGCAAGCACCATGCTAATGCTCAACGATATGTTCGACTTGGGTATAGCCAAAGACGAGTTGGCACGTCTTGCCGCTACTTTGGGAGCTGACTGTCCGTTTTTCATCTATAACCGCCCCATGATGGCGACAGGAATTGGTGACGTGCTCTCCCCCATCAACGTGAGCCTTAAGGGACTATACCTGTACCTTGTGAAACCCGCGGTGAGTGTGCCTACTAAAGTCGCATATTCCCGCGTGACACCGGCTCCGAGTGCTACATGCCTAGAGATAGATATCGCTAAAAGCGTGTCGCAATGGTGTGGACTGGTGAAGAACGACTTTGAGGCAAGTGTCTTTGCCGTGTTTCCCGAACTTGCCGAGATAAAAACAACTATCAAAGACTGTGGGGCTCTATATGCCTCCATGTCGGGCTCAGGCTCATCGATTTTTGGCATCTTCGATGATGTCAATTTGGCAGAGAAAATGAGGGGTAGATTTGACAATTCCACCGATTATGTCATACCCCTTTAAGTTAATGTGTGATGGCAAGTTTTTTGCTTAGAAAATAAAGTAAATAAAAATCCTAAAAAATGGCAAAAGATAAACATAAAAAAGAAGAGTTAAAAGACGACGAGATAGTCATAGAGCCCGAGCTTGATGAGACTTCCGAAGAGTTAACTCAAGAGGATGCTGAAGACTCTGATGAGGAAATCAAGGAAGAAGAACAAGAAATAACTCCCGAGCAGCGATGCGAAAAGCTTGAAGCAGAGCTAGAGAAAGAAAAGAAGGAATATCTTTTCCTGATGGCCGACTTCGATAACTATCGCAAGCGCACACTGCTAGAGAAACAAGACCTCATCAAGAACGGTGGGCAAAAAGTGCTCGAGGGCATTCTGCCAGTTGTTGACGATATAGAGCGAGCCATTGATGCCATTGACCAAGGTGGCGACCTCGACAGCCTCAAGGAGGGTGTGGACCTTATCCACAGCAAACTCCTGGGCTTCCTCAAGAGCAACCATGTGGAGCCTATAGAATCTACTGGCGAACTCTTTGACACCGATTTCCACGAGGCGGTGACCACATTCCCCGCTCCCGATGAAGACCAGAAAGGCAAGGTAATCGACACCGTGCTCAAAGGTTATAAGTTGAATGACAAAGTGCTGCGTCACGCCAAAGTGGTTGTGGGGCAGTGATATAAAAGTTTAGAGTTTAGAGGTGAGAGAGTTCATAGTTCATAGTTCACAGTTTCTCGAACCCCAATAACCCATAACCAATAACCCATAACCAGTAACGTATATATTTTGATTGTGCATTACGCATTGTGCATTATGCATTAATAAGAAGATTATGGCAAAGAGAGATTTTTACGAGGTGCTTGGCGTTGACCGCAACGCTGATGCCGATGCGCTGAAAAAAGCGTATCGCAAACTCGCTATACAATATCACCCCGACCGTCAACAAGGAAAAACCGAGGCCGAGAAAAAAGAAGCAGAAGAGAAATTCAAGGAAGCTGCCGAGGCCTACGACGTGCTCAGCGATCCCGACAAGCGCGCGCGCTACGACCGCCTCGGCCCTGAAGGCTACGACCAAATGGGTGGTGGCTTCTCGGGCGGTGGCATGTCGATGGAAGATATTTTCAGGCAGTTTGGCGACCTGTTCAGTGGCTTTGGATTTGGCGGCTTTAGTGGCTTTGGTGACACTGGTGGCTCCTCGGTAAGTTACGGCACCAACTTGCGTGTGCGTGTGAAAGTGACTTTGCAGGAAGTTGCCAAAGGCACCGAGAAGAAGATAAAGATACCTCGCCAAGTGTCGTGCCGCTCATGCAATGGCACTGGTGCCAAGAACGGCACTGCGCTGGAGACCTGCCCCAATTGCCGCGGCTCGGGAGTGGAGGTGCGCATCCGTCGCACTATCCTCGGGCAGATGCAGACACAGAGCGCATGTAGCGTGTGCGGTGGCTCAGGCAAGCGCATCAAGGAGCGGTGTCCCGACTGTGGTGGCAATGGCCTCATTAAGCAGGAAGAGGTTGTCAATATCAACATCCCCGCCGGCGTGAAAGAGGGCATGATGCTCACTATGCGAGGCAAGGGCAATGACGCCCCTGGAGGAGGTGTGCCCGGAGACTTGCAGATTGTTATCGAGGAACAGCGCGATGAACATCTCATTCGTAACGATCAAGACCTCATCTACAACCTGATGATAGACTTCCCGACGGCAGCTCTTGGCGGCAAGGTAGAAATTCCCACTATCGATGGCAGGGCACGTGTCACCATAGAACCTGGTACTCAGCCAGGCAAGGTGCTTAGACTCAGAGGGAAAGGGTTACCATCGGTTAATAGCTACGGCAATGGCGACTTGCTGGTGAACGTGACCGTGTATATCCCCGAGAACCTGTCATCGAGTGAGAAACGCACCCTGGAGTCGATGCGCGACTCGCAGTCGTTCAAGCCCACCACAGCGGCACAAGAACGCATCTTCAACCGCCTTCGCCACATGTTTGATTAAGTGTTAAGTGATAAGTGTTAAGTGATAAGTGTTAAGTGATAAGTGATAAGTGTTAAGTGATAAGTGTTAAGTGTCAAGTGAAATTCCTAGCCATTCCTAGTCACTCCTATCCTAGTCAATGAGAAAATGAAAAACCATCGCTTCGCTTATAATGGTCCGCATGTGCCTCGCCACAAGATGAAAGTCACCTCTTTCCTTGCCGACGAGGAGATGCCTTTGCTCGACTTCATCCTCAAGAAGATGGATGGCATCAGCCGCAACAAGGCGAAAGGGCTGCTGAGCCATGAACTGGTGAAAGTGGACGGCAATATTGAGAAGCAATACAACTTTGCCATAAAGCCCGATATGGTGGTAGAGGTGACAAAGAACCCCCGCTTCATGCCCATGAGGAATTTCGACCGCTTCTTTGGTATCCTTTATGAAGACGAGTACCTGATTGTGGTTGACAAGTCCGACGGTGTGCTCTCGATGGGAGTGGGGCGAGGAAGCCTGAACATGAAAATCCTCCTCGACCAGTACCTGGCATCCACCAAGCAACACTGCACCGCTCATGTGGTGCATCGCCTCGACACACGCACCTCGGGGGTCATGGTATATGCCAAGAGCGTGGAGGTGCAGCAAATGATGGTTAGGAACTGGCACAAGTGCGTCGTCGACCGCCGATATGTGGCGGTGGTGGAAGGTCCTATGGAGGAAGACCACGGGCACATCGAGAGCTGGCTTCGCGACACGCCGTCGCGCAAGGTTGTCACG
>CALDIG010000237.1 GCA_937904375.1 uncultured Prevotellaceae bacterium | reverse complement strand
GAACTGTAGCCCGCCTCTTTTCATCAACTCGTTATAGGCACCAAGCCCGCCGAGTCTCTTCTTGGCTTCCTTTCGGTTGCCATACATTTCTCCAGTACGAATGTTCCTAATCATAACTACCTGGATTTTTGTGAGTTAATCGTGAGTTTCACGCCCATTTTATTGAGCCTACCCACTAACCCGCGGTAAGCGTCGATGCGCCTTCTCTTTCGCGGGATAATCTGTAATAGGTCCTGCAACTTGAAATTTATGCAGGCACCTTTCTCTAGAGGATGCTCGAGAGCCGCCTCCAGCCTGTGTATGTCGTCAGCGTAAGGGTCTTCAGGTTGCCCATCATCCCTTGCTAACTGCGCGCTATTAATACTTTTTCCTTCTTGAGCCTCGTGAATGGCAGCGCGCACATCCATCGTCGACGGTCCATGCCATGTAGTCGTTAGAGAACTGAACATGGCCTGTAAAAGTCTCATCATAATCACTGTTATTTAGTTTTAATATTCAGTTTTTAAGAATATATATTATCTCACGGGTAAGGATACGAAGGGAAATGCCGCGCGTTTTTTCATGTTCAGTTGAAGCCGTTTCTCGCGGTATTAAAGCTCCAGATATTTAGAATAATGACTAAAACACAGCAACAATTCCAATAATTGTTGTATATTTGCCATCGACAGCGGTTACAACTGTCACAGCGACGAGTAAAATAAGGGTATCATAAACCGATACATTTGAGTATTAAAACGTTTCATCAACGCTGAAAAGGTTTTTCTCCACTTAGGCGCAAGTCGTTTCATCATCAGCTTTTGGCTGACTTGGTGCCATTAAGTGAGAAGTACTCGGTTTATGACTTTTATAGAATCATTATTAATCTTTTATAATAAACAATTATGTATCATTCAACTTTAGATGATGTCGAAGGTAGAAACTTCAAGATTATTGATGTGGTCTACTACTATGGCGCAGCTAATGACACTGATTATATTTTTGAAGAGTTGGATCAGAAAGCTGAATCGTTAGGAGCAAATGGAATAATTGGCATTGCGTATTCATATGTTAACTCTTGGAGTGAAGAACCACGATACATGGATACTTGGGATGAAGGTCGTATTGACTATGATGTAAGGATTCCAGACATACTTGTTTATGGAACAGCAGTTAGAATAGAAGATTAAAAAGTGTTGATGAAATGCACTCAAAATCTTATTGAGTTTAAATTGTGATATAAACTATTCATAGTATATAATTTATGTATCATTCAACTTTAAATATAGTTAAAGGGAAAAAATACTCTGTGATTGGTGTTGTCTCGGCTCATAATGTGGATGATGAACTGTTGTACTTGCTTGATGAAAAAGCAAAGGATTTAAATGCAGATGGCATTATTGGCATTAAAATTTTTGGCGGTTCCACAAGATCTAACGGATGTCCGAACTTGATAGCTTATGGAACAGCGATCAAATTTGAGGACTAACAAGTAATTGAGGAATGGCGCAAACGAAAAACCAACTTATCCGACAACAGGTGATTGACCGCTGTTTGAAAAGTGGAAACTTCTCTGTCAAAATGATGATGGAGAAGTGCAAGAATGCTCTTGAAGCAGCTGGCTATAAGCCTGTAACTTCTAAGGTCACAATCCTCAAAGACATAGAAGGCATCAAGGACGATTTCCCTGATGCTAAGATTGTCACAAAGAGGGCGGGCCACGACGTTTTTTACGAGTACGAGGACAAATCGTTCTCAATCTATAAGATACCGCTCAGTGATAACGAGATGGCCCAGCTGGCTCAGACGGTTTCGATGTTGTCAAGATTTGAGGGCCTGCCGAACTTTGATTGGGTGGATGACCTGATCGAGCGTTTCAAGTCGTCGCTCAATATCCCATCTACACGAGAAACCATTGTCGCCTTTGACGAGAACTTCGACCTGAAGGGCCGTAACTGGTTCGCACAACTGTTTAGCGCCATTGCCTCACAAAAGGCACTCGAGATCAAGTACCAGCCGTTCGACAGGCCTGTGAACACTTATTTGTTTCATCCCTACCTGTTGAAGCAATATAACAACCGCTGGTTCCTGTTCGGGTGCGTGGATGGCTACACATCACCCACCAACTTTCCTCTAGACCGCATTCAGGAGATTGGGCCTGCAAGCATACCTTACAAACCCAACCCCGGCATTGACTTCTTTGAGTATTTTGAGGATATGGTCGGAGTATCTAGACGGTCTGATGAAGTCACCAAGATTCAGATGAAGGTTGACAATTGGCGTTACCATTATATCGAGACAAAACCGCTTCATGGTACCCAGCGAGTGATTAGGCGTGATGACGATGGTGTGGTGATACAGATCGAGGTGATCATCAATCCAGAGCTACTACAGTTGCTCCTATCTTATGGCTCGAGCATCACGGTGCTGGAACCTCAAGAACTACAACAGGCTATTTATGAAGAATCTATAAAAATTTCACAGAAATATCAATCCGTTCACTTAGAATGAACGAATACATTCTAAATTTGCACCGTCAAAACCAAAAAACAGAAAAACATGATCCAAAGCGAAGCACAACTTGAACAGCAGTTCTTGGACAAATTAAAAGAGTTGAAATACACCTACCGCAGCGACATCCGCGACCTGGATTCGCTGGAGAAGAATTTCCGTGAGAAATTCGAGCGGCTCAACTATGTTACCCTGTCTGACGGTGAGTTTCGCAAGCTGTTGCAGGAGAACGTCACCGCCGATGTGTTCACGGCAGCAAAGAACTTGCGCCAAAAACAGACCTTCGTGCGCGACGACGGCACCACCTTCGACTACAGCCTCGTGAACCTGCGTGACTGGTGCAAGAACGAGTATGAGGTGGTGAGCCAGCTCTCCATCAATACCGCCAATAGCCGCCATCGCTACGACATTATCATCCTGATCAACGGCCTCCCGCTGGTGCAGATAGAGCTGAAGCGGCACAGCGTTTCGCCGTTAAAGGCCGTGGAGCAGATTGTGCGCTACAAGCAAGACCGTGGCAACGGCTACCTGGGCACGCTCATGTGCTTCATGCAACTGTTCATCGTGAGCAACGGTGGTAGCGATACCATGTACTTTGCTAACAACAACGACGAGCATTTCCAGTTCGACGCCACCAACAATTACTTGCCGGTGTATCATGCTGCTGACCGCGAGAACCACAAGGTCGTTCAGCTTTTCGAGTTTGCCGACATGATGTTGACCAAGACCGAACTGGGCAAACTCATCAGCCGCTACATGGTGCTGGTAGAGACCGAGTGCAAGATCCTCGTGATGCGCCCCTACCAGATCTATGCCGTAGAGAGCATCGTCGGCTGTGTGAAGCAAAACAACCAGAACGGCTACATCTGGCACACTACTGGCAGTGGCAAGACACTGACCAGTTTCAAGGCCTCCACCTTGCTCAAGGATAACCGTGATATCGAGAAATGTGTGTTTGTGGTTGACCGCAAGGACCTCGACAAGCAGACCCGCGACGAGTTCAACAAGTTCCAGGAGGGATGTGTGGAGCAGAATGCCAACACCGGCGCTCTGGTTTCCCGATTAGAGAGCACTGACTATGCCGACAAGGTGATTGTCACCACCATCCAAAAGCTGGGTGTGGCGCTCGACCCTTCCCCCGGAAACAGATACATTAAGCGCCTGGAGCGTCTTAAGAACAAGCGCATCGTCTTCATTTTTGACGAGTGCCACCGCAGCCAGTTTGGTAAAAACCACGAGGCCATCAAGAACTTCTTCCCCCATGCACAACTGTTCGGCTTCACCGGCACCCCGATCTTTGAAGAGAACAGCCACATGGTGCGTGTCGATGGACAGGTGGCCGAGTATGTCACTACCGATGACGTGTTCCAGAAGTGCCTGCATGAGTACACCATCATCCACGCCATCAGCGACTGCAACGTGTTGCGCTTCAAGGTTGAGTACTACGGTAACAAGGATGCCGACGGCAACCCCACGTCTGTGCCCCTGAAAAAGCGGCAGATAGTGAACCACATCCTCGACAACCACGACAAGCTAACCGCACAACGTCGCTTCAATGCGTTGCTGGCTACTTCGTCA
The DNA here is from genome assembly GCA_937904375.1 of uncultured Prevotellaceae bacterium. GTDB lineage: Bacteria > Bacteroidota > Bacteroidia > Bacteroidales > Muribaculaceae > Sodaliphilus. The sequence goes on along the minus strand of CALDIG010000237.1, from coordinate 16,061 downwards.
ATTCCTGATGCCATCCGGTATTTCCAGATTTTCAAGGAAGAGCAGGAAAAGCGTGCGCAGGACAATCCCGACTATGAACCGCTCAATATTACAGCCGTGTTCACGCCACCTATGGCCAATAACACCGACGAGGATTTGCCGCAGGAAGAAGCCGACAACCGCAAGAATCCCAATGGCAACCGTGAGTCGCTGGACAAGATCATTAAAGAATATAGCGAGCGATTCGGCACTAACTTCAAGGTAGAGCAGTTCGACGAGTATTACCGTGATGTGCAGCAGCGCATCAAGGACCAGAAATATGCCAATAAGGACTACCCCCACAGCAAGAAACTGGACGTCGTGATTGTGGTGGAAATGATGCTGACAGGCTTCGATAGTAAGTTCCTCAACACGCTATATGTGGATAAGGATCTCAAGTGGCACCAGCTGATACAAGCTTTTAGCCGAACCAACCGCACCCTTGACGGCACAAAGCCCTATGGCAACATTATCTGCTACCGCAATCTCGAAAAGGCGATGGAGGAGGCCATGGTACGCTTCAGCGGCTTCGATGAGACCAAGGGCAAGGAGTACTGGCTCGTTGAGCCTGTCGAGGACGTGGTGGAACAGTTCAAGGAGAAGGTGACCCAGCTGCAGACGGTGATGAACAGCATCGGCCTGGACTGCAAGCCCGAGGAGGTTATCAATATCCCGCAGGGCGAGAACACCAACAACTTCATCGACGCCTTCAAGGACGTGCAGCGTCTGGCGCTTAAGCTCGACCAGTATGTGGACATGCCCGAGGAGTTGCAGAGCGTCGTCGCCGAGGTCATGCCCGAAGATACCCTCCAGCAGTTCCGTACTGCATACCTTGACCTGGCACGGCGCACCCGCACCAGCGAAGGCGGTAGCGACGACACCGAAGAGGAAACCTACGGAGATGAGCCCGATTTTGAGCTGTCGCTCTTCAGTTCTGCCCTTGTGGACTATGACTATATCATGCGGCTGCTGGCGAAATATACCGACACCCACTTTGAGAAGGTAAAGATTACCAAGGAACAGCTGCTCGACGTTCTGGCCGGTAGTGTGGACCTGATGAACGAACGTGAATACCTTAAGGCATTTATTGAGCAGGAGTTGACACAAGGCAGCGGCATGAGCGAGAAGGAGATACGTGAGCGCTACGAGACTTTCAAGGACAAGCGCTTTAACCAGCAGATAGCAACGCTTGCCAATGATTATGGCATCGATGCAGCGGCCCTTGAGCGCTTTGTGGGCGAGACTGTCAAGCTGCGCCGCATCGACGAGGAAACATTGCGCGAATTACTGGACCACATCGATGGCTGGAAGCAACGCAAGGCGGCAAAAGAAGGACTACTTGTCCGCCTGGCACCACTATTCGACCTTCTCACTGGCGGTAATGCCATCGAAGGACTGAACGCATACGTGAAATAATAAACCAAAACGCTACAGACGATGAACAGCGACAATAATAACAACGGTACTCCGCGCCTCCGCTTCCCTGGCTTCACCGGGGAGTGGGAGGAGAAGTTGGTAAAAGAGATCTGTGATATAAATACAGGTAAAAGCAACACTCAAGACCAAGTAGAAGATGGGCTGTATCCATTTTATATTCGGTCAGCAACTCCTGTTAGAAGCAACAGATATCTATATGATTGTGAGGCGGTAATTACAATTGGTGATGGTCATATCGGAAAGGTTTTTCATTATGTTAATGGAAAATTTGATTTGCACCAAAGATGTTATATGATGTCTAACTTTAATGGCGTTGATGCACGTTACTTTTATTATTACTTTTCAGCTAATTTTTATGAAAGGGCTATGAGATTAACTGCTAAAGCAACGGTAGATTCGGTTCGTCTTGAGATGATTGCAGATATGCCTATATATTTACCATCTATTACCGAACAACAGAAGATTGCCGACTGCCTCTCCACTATAGACACGTTGATAGCGGCACAGGAGCAGATGGTGGCAGCCCTGAAGGAACGCAAGCGGGGCCTAATGCAGCAACTTTTCCCTCAGCCAGGCGAATCCACTCCACGCCTTCGCTTCCCCGACTTCACCGGTGAGTGGGAAAAGAAAAAATTTAAAGAATGTTTTGACATTGGAAATGGTCGTGATTACAAGCATCTTTCTGAAGGTGATATTCCTGTATATGGTTCAGGGGGATATATGTGCTCTGTAAATGATTATTTATATGATGGCGACAGTGCTTGTATAGGCCGAAAAGGGACTATTAATAAGCCTATGTTCCTACGAGGTAAGTTTTGGACTGTTGATACGCTTTTCTACACTTACAATTTTGTGGATACGAGTGCTTATTTTGTTTACCTCCTGTTTCAAAACATAGACTGGATGAAGCATAATGAGGCTGGCGGGGTTCCGAGTCTTTCAAGAAATATCATTTACAACATTTCCGTACTTCTACCAGAACCCGCGGAACAACAGAAAATAGTTAACTGTATATCGGCTATGGATGACCTGATCGCAACAGAAGCGGCTAAACTGGACACTCTAAAAATCCATAAGAAAGGTCTTACGCAACAACTATTTCCTCAACCCACTAAATAACCTGGAGATATGGAATACAACAACTATATTATAGAGAAATTGCGTCACTGTTTCGATCCCGACGAATACGACCAATATACCAACTGTGCTCTAGTATTCGCCTACAACGGAACAGGTAAGACGCGATTGTCTTATGACTTCGCCCACTACGGCCGCGATGAGGGAACTCCGCAGCACACCCTATACTACAACGCCTACACAGAGGACTTGTTCACTTGGGACAATGACCTGAAGAACAACATCGAGCCTCGTTTGCTCATTAATAATACCTCATCACTGATTAAGGGCTTAGCTGGATATAGTTTTACCGAAAAGCTCCGCCAATACCTCCATGTGTTCACCGATATTGACTTTGATTTCCACTATGACAAGGACCACGAGGAAATACCCGACTATGTGACCTTCAGTAAGACGGTTAAGACACAAGAGAAGCCCGACGGCGAGTTAATCGAGAACATCAAGATCTCGCGCGGCGAGGAACGCCTGTTTGTGTGGTGTTTTTTTCGCTGCATCCTCGACCAGGTGACGGGCGGGAATGATGCTTACAGGGATATTGAATATATCTACATCGACGACCCCATGTCGTCGCTCGATGATAACAACGTCATCACCTTTGCCGAGCAGCTATACAAAGTTATCCGGCAACAGTTCAAGCAGGAACAGGACGAGATGAAAGCCGGACGAGAAAACATCAGACGCATCAAGTTTGTGGTGTCGTCTCACCATGCCCTTTTCTTCCACGTCATGCTCCGCGGGCTGAATGCCGACAAGAGCAGTTACTATCTATACCGCGACAAGGAATCCGAAGAGCCAGTGTTAAAGCAAATGAACAGCAACACCCCGTTTTACTACAACGTGGCCATAATGAGCGAGCTTCAGCGAGCCATTAAGAATGGTAAGCTCTACACTTTCCACTTCAACATGCTGCGCAGCGTGATGGAGAAAATCCAGGAGTTCTTTGGACACCGCAATTTTGGAATCATCCTACATGGCATCACTTTCAAGGACGAAACTTTTGATAGAGAAGCTTTTGAACGGGGTGAGCTCACTGACCTATTTTCTAGATTTGTCAACGTATTCTCTCATCAGGCACCCATCTTCTCGCCAATGGAGATGAACGATGACAACAAAGAAATGCTAAAGATCGTCTTCTACCACATCAAGAAGAAATATCAATTTCAGTTACCCGACTTAACTGATGAGCGCAGTGAAAGAGAGATATATGAAGAAAGAAGGAACGCTGCACAGGTTGGATAATATAACAGAAACAAAAAAGAAACACAAAATGGACCAGACAATGAATACTCAACTGACCAAGCAAGAGAAAGAGCAACTTTTCAAAGCTTTGTGGAGCGTGGCTGACGTGCTGCGCGGTGCCATGACGGCCGACAACTTCCGCGACTATATGCTGTCGCTACTGTTCTACCGTTACATCAGCGCGCAATATGAATCAGCGGTGCGCAGGGAATTGGGTAGTGACCTTCCTTCCGAGAAATCACTTCTCGCATGGTACGATGAGAACGAGAATGATGTGAAGGAGTTTGAGGACATGATGCTCAAGAGCACTCACTATATCATCCAGCCCAAATACCTGTGGAGTTCTATCTATGAGTTGGCTCGCACTCAAGACAATGATTTGCTCACAGAATTGGGCAACAGCTTCCGCCACATCGAGGAGGAATCCTTCAAAGGTGCGTTCAAGGGGCTGTTCTCCGAAATCAACCTTAAGAGCGAAAAACTGGGCAAGGATTATGACTCGCGGAACAAGATGATGTGTAATATCATATCCACGCTAGAGGTAAAACTGGCTGAGTTTGATCAGAAAGGTGATATCCTGGGCGATGCTTATGAGTACCTTATCGGTCAGTTTGCAGCAGGCAGCGGAAAGAAGGCCGGGGAGTTCTACACGCCGCAGCAAGTGAGCACCATCCTGTCGCGTATCGTGACGCTTGACTGCCAAGACCCATCGACCGGACATAAGAACGAACTGCGTAACGTGCTCGACTTCGCATGCGGCTCGGGCTCGCTGCTGCTCAACGTGAATAACCAGATGAGACTTCGCGGTGGAAAGATCGGTAAGATATACGGTCAGGAGAAGGAAATGACCACCTTCAACCTGGCGCGCATGAACATGTTGCTGCACGGTCTGCACGACTCAGAGTTTGAGATATTCCATGGCGACACCCTCACCAACGACTGGCCGTTGCTCAAGGACAGCAATCCGGTGAAACCTGTCACCTTCGATGCTGTGGTGGCCAACCCTCCTTTCAGCCTGCGTTGGAACCCCGATGACGAGACAGCGAACGACCCCCGCTTTAGGGACTATGGCGTTTCTCCCAAGAGTGCAGCCGACTTTGCCTTCCTGTTGCACGGGTTCCACTACCTGAGCGAAAGCGGCACGATGGCGATTATCGTACCTCATGGCGTGCTATTCCGTGGCGGCGCCGAAACCACCATACGCAAGAAGCTAATCAAGGAAGACTACATCGACTGTATCATCGGCCTCCCAACCAACCTCTTCTACTCCACTCCCATTCCTGTGAGCATTATCGTACTGAAAAAATGCCGCAAGAGCGAAGATGTACTCTTTATTAATGCCGCCGAGTGCTACGAGAAGGACAAGAAACAGAATGTGATGTTACCCGAGCACATCGATAGGATTATAGAAACCTATCGTACACGCTCTGAGGAAGATCGTTTTAGTCGCCGCGTGAGCCTCAAGGAACTCAAGGAGAACGGCTACAACTTGAACATCACCCGCTATGTGAGCCTTGCACAGGAAGAGCCGAAGGTTGATTTGGCCGCCAACCACGCCCAACTCACCAAGATTGAGGCCGACATCAAGTCGTCAACGGAAAAGCTCAACAGCTACATGAGAGAGCTGGGGCTGCCGGAACTGTAAGATAGGCTGTAAACGATTACCACGGCATTATGGGGGACTTGCATATCAACGAGTTCCCCACTACCGTGCCGGTGCTGTGGCCGTCACAGTACATCAGATAAAACAATGAATAGACGCATTTATGTGAGAAAAATCAATACGTTCACTTAAACTGAACATATAATGCCTAATTTCGCAGCGCCAAAGTGAGAGAAAGCTGGTGAGTGGCGTGATCGATACCTGTGAAAACCAGGAAAAACACGATAGCGTGAAAAAAATCCATTCGTTCACTTAAACTGAACACTTTCAACTTACCTTTGCACCGTCAACGTGAGGGAACGTGTCCTCGCTTGAATTAATTAATGTATAACAACCATAAAAAACGACAAGACTATGGAAAAGAAGAACTTCGAGAGTTTGAGTGAGTGTAAGGCTGCTATCAGCATGTGTGAACTTATGGGTGCTGCCGTTCCCGAGTGGCTCCGTGAGCAAGAAGCCGCATTCTTGGCCAAGGCCGAGGAGCGTGAAGCAATTGCCACTAGCGAGACGCCCATCTATGACACCTTGAAGCTGGAAGCAAAGTTTCCCCTCACCGACGAGAAACGCGAATGTATTGAGGGCACGGTGGAGAAACTTCTCGAGGAAGGTCCCCAATCCGAAGAACCTGGACTGCTGCTGGGCAAGATTCAGTGCGGAAAGACCGACACGTTCGAGAACATTATCGGTCTGAGCTTCGACCGCGGCATTGACATTGCCGTAGTGCTCACCAAGGGGACCAACTTCCTTGTGAGTCAGACTATCAAACGCTTGAAGCGCGATTTCCACTCCTTCAGACCCACCGACGACCTCAGTCAGCCTGCCACAATCAATATCCACGACATCATGGATATCCGGTACAATGGTCTGCAGCAAGCCGAAGTGAACACTTGCAAAACTGTGATTGTCTGCAAGAAGGAGTCGCAGAATATGCGCCACCTTCTCCGTCTGTTCACCCACACAAGCCCCTTCTTGACAGAGAAGCGAGTGCTGATTGTAGACGATGAGGCCGACTTTGCGAGCCGCAACTACCTCGACGCACAACTGCAGCCTCAAGTAGACGAGGACGGTCTGCCCGCCTTACAAAGGCGCGAGCTGGAAATGGCCCGTGTCGCTCAGCAGATTGACGAGTTCCGACAGATACCGCAGTACTGTCGCTATCTGCAAGTGACGGCCACTCCCTACTGCCTCTACTTGCAGCCCGAAGGTTCACTCTATCTGCAAGGCAACCGCATTCTGCCCTTCCGTCCTCGCTTCACGAGCCTTGTCCCCGTCCACGACAAGTACATCGGCGGCAAGCAGTACTTCGAAGAGTCACAGGACCCCGACTCTATGTTCAGCCACCTCTATTGCCAAGTCGACAACCGTTGCATCAGGATTCTGGGGCACGTTGACCGCCGCTATATCAATAATGTGAGGAGTTCGCAGAACCTTTACTCGCTCACCTATGCTATCACAGCATACATTATGGCGACCGCCATCCGCCGCATACAGCAACGCGCCAAGGGTCTGGACTATAAGTCAAGTGCCGTTGTTCACGCCAAGACTGCACGCAATTTCCACGATTGGGAAGGTCAACTCATCACCCGAGTCCTCAAAGACATCAAGGGGTCGCTGCTTGGTACCAAGGACGACGTGCTTGTTGAGCAAGCGTTGACCGACGCCTATAGTGACTTCAAGGAGTCAAACCGCAAAGGGATTGCACAATCCTTGATCTCGGAGACGATTCCTTCCGAAACAGATACACTGAGCGAAATGAAGCAGATTTTCGCTGACAACAACTACTGTGTTCAGATCGTGAACAGTGACAACCAAATGGTTGAGCTGCTTGACGAGAACACCGGTGAACTGAGGCTGAGAACCGCCGCTAATATCTTCATCGGGGCCTTTATTCTGGACCGTGGCGTAACCATTAAGAATATGTTGTGCTTCTTCTATGGCCGCGACCCGCGCAACTTCCAACAAGACACAGTCTTGCAGCACGCCCGCATGTACGGCGCTCGCGACTTAGAGGATATGGCCGTCACCCGCTTCCACACGACCGACAACCTCTACCAGGTGCTCCGTCGAATCAACGATCTCGACGACCAGTTGCGCGAGTGGTTCATTGCTGGCCGTGACAAGGAAGAGCCCAATGCCGTGTTTGTGGGTTTTGACAGCAATATCAAGCCATGTGCCGCACAGCGGATTAAGGCCTCATCGTCAGTGAGAATCAAGGAGCAGCAACGTATGCTTCCCGTGGGATTCTGGACGGGAGACAATGCCGCTATCGGTGCTACCGTCTCTCAGATTGACCACCTCATCACGGCTCACCCCCAATATGCTCACCGAGACGCAGACGGGTTCTTTGAAATGAGCTATGACGAAGTGTTTGAAATCGTCAAACTCATTGGTGATACCTATAGGTATAGCAACGCATTGGGCAATCTTCACCACAAGGCCGACATTCGCGAGCTGCTGGCCGCGCTCAAGTACTGCACTGAGCAGTCCGATGGCAAGGTATGGGTTCTGCACCGCACCGGCCGCAATATAAGCCGCATTCGTGCCAACGGCAATTTCACCAATGCTCCTGACGATGGTCACACCGACTTGGCCCCCTCGCGCCTCAAGGCAATCAACCGTCCCGTGGTAATGCTCATCAACGAGGATGGCAAGAGAGAAAACGGCTGGAACGGCACACCCTTCTACTGGCCCGTACTGCTCACTCAGCAGAACATCAACAAGGCTATGTTCGCCATTGCCCCAAACCAGAATCAACTCGTCGCTGTTGCTGACTATAGCGATATGCTTGACGGTATCGACGAGAGCGAAGTGCTCAAGCTGACCATAATGGGCGACTTGGTGGACCACTTCGGTGAAGCTGGCACTGAGTATGCTGCCGACGACGCTATGTTTGAGACCCGCCTCATCAAGCAGACGACTGCAAAGAAGTATCTCGAGTGTGACGAGAACGACAACTATGTCCTTGCCGACGGCATTACTCTTGCAGACAACCAAGGAGTGTACACCCTCAACAATGGTGTGTTCCCCTTCGTTCCGCGTCCCTACAAGTATCTGCTGTTGTTCAACCGCCGCGACGCCTATGCCGACGTTATGCTGCTGGAGCTGCACGACCCGAGTACTTGGGAGACCACACCCGTCCTCTCGTTCAGCGACGCTGGCGACTTGATAGACGACAACGGTAACGTGCTGGTCGTTGGTCGCGACACCCTCGTGGACACTGACGGTAACAGAACCGTTGTGCAGAACGATAATCTCTGCGTCTGGCAGTTGGATTATCGCATCAAGCGAGTGGTCAAGGTGCGCCTCTTCGGCGTAGCTTCCGACGACACCGCCCTCTCGGCGTAATCAACCGAAATGTAGCATTGAGCTGGGACAATCGGGGGAAGATTATCGGGACCCTATGATTTTCTTCCCCTATTTAAAGTCTTCTAAAGCCTATTGTTACAAGATAAGGTTAATTAACCACAAGTGTTCACTTAAACTGAACACTTTCGATTTATCTTTGCATCGTCAACGTGAGGGAACGTGTCCTTACCTGATGAGTTTTGTTTAACAACCATTAAAAACAAATTAACAATGAAGGAATTAAAATGCCCCAATTGTGGAAGTGTATTTAGTGTAGATGAGGCCGACTATGCAGCAATCGTCAGCCAAGTGAAAAACACCGAGTTCCAGCAAGAACTTGAACGCCGCGTCGCCGAACTGCACGAGAAGCAGCAAGCCGAACTGGAGAACAAGGAACTGAAGGCAAAGCAGGACTATGAGCAGCGCTTAGGCGCCAAGGTGGTCGAGCTCAGCAAGAAGGATGCCGAGATCGCACGCTTGACCGAGCAAGTGAGCAGTGCAGTCCAAGCAGAGCGCCTCAAGTTCAACCAGGAGCTGGCCGAGAAGGACACTGAGATCAACAAACTCAAGGCTCAAGCCGAGCAGCAAGAGCAGATGGTTCAGGTGGCCGTGCTCCAAGAGCAAAACAAGGCAAAGGACGATATCCAGGCCAAGGATGCCGTCATCGCTGAGCTCAGGAGTCAGATGGCCGCTGAGAAAAACGCCGCCCTCCAGCGCGAGCAGAGCCAGAAGGACCACTATGAGCAGGAACTGCGACAGAAGCAAGAATTGGTTGACTACTACAAGGACCTAAAAGCCCGTCTGTCAACTAAGATGGTCGGTGAGACGCTTGAGACCCATTGTAGTGCCGAGTTCAACCGATTGAGGCCGATGTTCCCCAATGCCTATTTCGAGAAGGACAATGACGCTTCCGGCGGCAGCAAGGGCGACTTCATCTTCCGTGACTATGAGGACGGCTTCGAGTACATCTCAATTATGTTCGAAATGAAGAACGAGATGGATGAAACCGCCACCAAACATCACAACGAGGACTTCTTGAAGAAACTCGATGCTGACCGAAACGCAAAAGGCTGTGAATTTGCAGTACTTGTTTCCTTGCTGGAGCCCGATAGCGAACTCTACAATGGCGGTATCGTTGATATGAGCCATCGCTATCCCAAGATGTACGTCATCCGTCCCCAGTTCTTCATCCCGCTGATCACGCTCTTGGTGCAGACTTCCAAGAAAAGTGTGCAGTTGCAGATGGACCTGGCATTGGCTCAGCAGCAGTCGTACGACGTGACCACCTTTGAGTCGCGCTTGGACGATTTCAAGGGCACCTTCCTCAGGCACTATCAATTATCAAACGATAAGTGCAACAAGGCCATTGAGCAGATCGACAAAACTATTGACCAGCTTCAGAAGGTCAAAGCTAGCCTGCTTGGTGCTGATAACAATATGAGGTTGGCAAATAAGGACCTGGAGGACTTGACCATCAAGAAACTCACTCGTGGCCTGCCCACTATGAAGAAGAAGTTTGATGAAGCCCGCGAGGCATCGACAGGAGGAGATGAGGCTGCTCAGGCGCCCGACCACAACCTCTTCTAACCCTTCATCGGGAAGCACAAAACAATAGTGTGGGTTGTGGCATCGGGTTAGTTCAAGTCCTACCCAGCCCACACTTTTTTAATCAGAAATAATTAACTCATACATTAACAATAAAAATCGAGAATTATGTGTTGTGTACCTTGTGGACCCAGAAGAAGGTCATCTAGCAGAGAGTCAATCATCCCCGTTGAAAGGATCAAGAAGGCAGATGTTGAGTATATCATCTGTGCTTATGATTATGAATGCCTGTTCAAGAGAACCGTCGATGCCGAGTATCGCCAATACGAGGGCTGCAGCGCTAACCTGATAGCCATCCTGCACCAAGGCAATACCAAGGTCAAAGTCGCCGGTTCAAGGACTCCAGGCTACAAGGCCGGTTACCGTACCATCGTCATGACAGCCCCGTGCGTCAACGCCACCATCCTGCTCCGTGTCAGCGAGTGATATCCACGCACGGTTCGATGCTGGTATTACTAGTTTGCCATGGCAGTTATAATAGAGAAGGGTGCGTAACAACTATACGCGCCCTTCTCGGATTAGACCATAAGGTTACTCTGATTTTTCATCTTCTTCAAGCCACTCATCCAAAAGTTTGGCTGCATAATGAGCTGCGACACTGATACAAATGTCGCGCAATACTTTTAAAAAAATACTTAAATAAATCATATTTTTTCCTATTTATTTTATTATTTATATAGTCAATATGTAAATTTGTTTATCTGAAATTCACGATATCAACCATATCTTTCTATAATAATAAATAGGTCTTGACATTTCCGTTTTTCAAGCTTAACTAGAAAAAAAATGAATTTGATAACATTATGCAATAAAGGACGCCTTGCCAAGGAAGACTTCGTTTTCTTCTGGGGGCACACGAACAAGGGTGAAGGCGTGACCAAGGCGTGTCTCAGTCAGTGGTATCCTTGCTCGTTTACCGTTGACGGACTGACCTATAACTGTGCAGAGCAGTTTATGATGGCTGAAAAGGCACGTATTTTCAACGACGAGCAAATACTCCAGCAGATATTGCGAGAGACAGACCAACTGACCATCAAGAAACTGGGACGCAGGGTAGCGGGCTTTGACGGCAACGCGTGGGAACGTGAACGTTACGAAGTCGTGGTCAGAGGCAATTGGGCCAAATTTTCACAGAATCCCCACTTGCAAGAATTCCTGTTGGGCACGGAAGATAAGGTTCTGGTCGAGGCTAGCCCTAAGGATACCATTTGGGGTATTGGCCTTGACGAGTTCAACCCCGATGCTCTTGATCCGAGGAAGTGGCGCGGTAAGAATCTGCTCGGATTAGCCCTCATGGACGTGCGCCGACAACTGCGTGAGGAGCAAGCCGCCAATGAGATGCACGCCCGGTTTGTCAGGTACTATGAAACGGTCGCTGAACTGCACCGGATGGGCTACGAGCTGTTCCGTGTGTGCCCCTATATCAGCCCCAACGGCATGTGTTACCGCTGCTGGCTCACGATAAAGAAAAACACGTGGAAAGGGTGCGGCGCATTCTTCAACGAGCAGCGCGGGGACGACCAGGCACTATATACCCCCGACTGCACTCTGCCATGGGACGACAGCGGCATGACCCCACGTGAGAATGCTGAGAGAGTCATCCAGGAATACCCACGCCTCGCCCGCAACGCCCATGGAAGCGATCCTGAGTATGTGGAGTGGTTCAAGCTTGCCCTCGATGAATGCCGACAGGGACACTACTTCTACGGCCTCGATGAGTACTTCAACCCGCTGCGTGAAGGCTATATTGCCCTGACCGGCGTAAATGGCCGTGGACTCCCGTTACCACCCCCAGGAGATAGCGACACCCAATCAGTCTATTAAAGGCGCTCAGAAGCCACCTATGGGCACGAAAAAGGGAACGGCTCACCGCCGCTCCCATAATGTCGCCGCTGCATCCTGAATGACGCTTAGACGAGGGGGCTATCAGAATTCCACCAGTTTCTTGTGCAGGAACTTGGGCAATAAGCGCTTGTACTGGCTCATAGCACTGGCAGGCACGTTAATGCGCTTGAGGTTCTTACATCCCTTGAAAACGTAGGTCCCTATGGAGCCTATAATAGTGCTCCTGAACGTCACCTCGCTAAGCGCATGGCAGTCCTCAAAGGCCTTACTTCCAATGCACACAACAGAATCACCTATTTCGACGCTTTTAAGGCCATAGCAAAGCTCGAAAGCTGATTCACCAATAGTAAAAACACTACCGGGGATGACTATGCGTGTAATTTTTGACTCGCTAAACGCATGCGCATCGATAGTTTCGATTGAATCGGGTAACTCTATCTCCTCGGCAGCAACTCCTTGGAACGCTCCCCAACCGATGCCCGTTACGGATCCGGGAATAAAAATGTCCTCAAGTTTTGGGCATCCGCAGAAAGTATACTCGTGGATATGTTTATATCCGTTGGGTAAGATTACGCATACAAGTCCAGTACAAAAAAAGAAGACCGCAGTCCAGATGTCCACTTCGTTGTCGTCTTCGAACTCAACGTAAGACAGCCCTGTGCAATAGCCGAATGCAATGTGTCCGATACGCTTTATTGAGTTTGGCAGATACAACGTTTTCAATGATCTACAATGTAGAAATGCATAATTACCGATGCTGTGAACACTCGCTCCCCAAGTGATTTTCTTGAGATTAATGCATCCTTGGAACGCTCCATTACCGATTTCCTCTACAGTGTCAGCAATGATAAGTTCCTCAATGTCGTCCCTGCCTTCGTACTGGCGAGGGGCAATCAGTTTTGTTCCTTCCTTAATCTGTAATTTCATTTTAATGCTTTTTTTTTATAAGCTGGGGTGAGGTTGCCCACCCCAGCCATCAATTAATAATTGTCAACTCAACCGCTCGAGTTCCAAGTCAAGGTGAATGTCGCCGTCTCCACTGTTTCTCCAGAGCACATACTCTTTCAAGATGAAGTCAGCGATATCGGAGCCATCACACGCTGCGCTCTCCATGAAGCCAGAAATCCGCAGCCTTTTGAACATGTGGGCCATTGACTTACCTTTCTCGCTCCATTCATCATATTTCCCGTTGTCAGGGAACAGAATAACGTCGCGACCTCTCAGCGGCTCACACATAGAGGCAGTGAGGTTACCGCATCCACCACAGGCAACAGCGACGCAGTCCTGCATCACGCCGCCGAGAATAGCCGCAGTCTTCTCACTCTCAACCACAGCGACGGGCTTGTCGGGGTACTTGTCGAGGAGGTGCTCACCGAAGAGGCACTGCTTCAGGTTGAAATTGGGCAGGTTCAAGACCGTGTGCACCCAGGTAACGTGAGGGAACGGTTTCTTGACCCTCTTGCATGACGGCCAATCATACAGCATGATTTTACCAGTACGAACGCGACCGTATCTGTCCACCTGCCAGAAAACTGTTGCTCCGTCCCAATGCTTGGAAGTACTGATATAGTATTCACTTTCAATGCGCTGGGCAGTCTCCTTGTCAAGGTTGAGCCCCAAGCACAGAGCAAATACGTTGGAGTGCTTCTTCGCCCCCTCGACTGACTTCTTGAAAATAGCCGGGTCGATGTAACTCGGTGGGACATACGCAGGCAGACTGGGTCTGTATGTAGACGGCAGGCTGGGTCTCGTCAAATTGTTGTCCTTGAAGTACTCACGCGGCGGGTAGTGGTAGGCGCATTTATCTGCACGGTCACACTTACCCACGCCCTCGTCGAGCACGTTGCCGTTCTCGTCGACGTAGCACACAAACGTCTTTTTACCGCACTGCGGGCAAATACACTTGCCCTTCTTAGCTAAACTATACTGGTATTCTCTCATTATATTAAGTTTTAAAGTGTTCACGGTGTTCATTTGTTCAGTTTGTTCACGTTTACTGGTCCATGAACACCATGAACGATAATACTACGGCTTCAGTAGGTTGTTGACCTTGCCGAGGGACACACCCATCTGGTCAGCAATCTCGCGCTGGGTTTTACCTTGGGCCTGTAATTCCTTGGCACGCTTGACCTCCTCGTCCCTCCGGGTAGCGGTCAGGTGGTCACTCTCACACCCGTACTCACGGAAACTGAACTGCAAGAAGTTACCGGGTTTCTCGATCTCGCACACAATCACGTTGTCTGCCTGGTACCTGTAAGGCTCATTGCGCTGTTTCAGTTCCTTGATATAGCGCAAGCTGGGGTCCTTAGCGCTGGCACCGATGGCGAAGATGCTGTCGGCGAAATTGCTCAACATCTTGCTCCCAGCCAGGTCATTCAACGTGATGGGGCTTGACAAAGGACGCTTGGGCGTATGAGCCAGGACGAGGATCGAGAGACCATGCTGACGACCAAAAGCCTTCAACCACTTCATCAGGGGCAGAGCACCCTGGGCCTTCTCCAACTCATTGCACAGAAAGGTGATGTTGTCGATGACGATAACCTTCACCCCGTAATCAACAACAAGCTGCTCCAGAGACATCTTGAGATATTCCTCGAAGCTGCACCCGTCAGGACAGTCAGCGTCGGGGTTGATCTCAACGCGCAACAGATTATCTGAGAACGGATAATCATTACCGTTGGCATCGCTGTAGCGCTTCCTAAACTGCATTTCAGAAAGCTCAAAGTCACAGTAGGCAACCTTCTGTGCCGGAGCATCCATCGCCAAGCCTACCGTGGCACGGCGACCGCTGCTGATGGCTTCTGCGATCTGCACAGCAAGAATGGTCTTGCCTTGGTTGGTGTCAGAGAACAGGATACAATTCTCGCCCTCATACCAAAGCTGTCCAAACAGGTATCGGGGTACCGGCCTATTCTTAGCGTCCATGAGGGCCTGGCTCGCAGTCTTGACCGTGAACAGCCCCACGTTAGGATTCTCCTTCGGGGAGTCAATCAGCGAATAGTCCGGACCATTATTGGTGCCGACAGCGGGAACGGTAGTGGAGGCATCGCTGCCCACACTCATCTGTACTGTTGAACCCTGGGGGGCAACCGGCGCCACAGTTACAGTTGCAGCCGTGCTGTTCTCAAGATCCAAATCCAACCTAATCTGTGCAGGCTTAGGCTCGATAGGAACTTTCTTGGAGCCGTCATTGCCTCGACTCGTGATAGGATTCTGCCACTTCTTAATCTTCATACGGCATCTCCTTCCTGAGCAGCGTTGTCGCCACCCTCCATGATTCGACGAATGTCACTCATACGGTACCTGTCAATAGCACCGACGGTGACGGGGACCAGGTAACCGAGCTTCTTCCAGCGCCAGAGCGTCGTTGAGCCCTTGCCCAGGATCTGCATGGCCTGTGCACGGCTAACGTATGTCTCAGCTTTGGAATCAGCGATATCCTGTTCCAACTCTCTTTTGGTTTCAGCGACCAGCATTCTGCCAGCCTCGACCAACTCGCCCAGTGAGATAGAAACCTGCAGGCCCGGGCATTCCTTTGCAAGTGCAATCAAATCTTTATTCATTTGTTTTTGAAAGATTTAATTGTCACGGCTCTCCCTATGCTCGTTACCGATAGAGCACTTCGTTTGCCGCACGGATGATGGTGAAGTCGGTATTCATCGCCAGCATCACCACAAAAATACTCAATGGGAAAATTGACGACAAAACGGGGATAATGAATCGAGTAGGTCGGGGAGCGAGAGTTTTGGCTTTCGCTCCCTTTCCTCTCACA
>CALDIG010000236.1 GCA_937904375.1 uncultured Prevotellaceae bacterium | reverse complement strand
AAAATTCATCGCTCTTGGTGTTCTCACTGAGGCGGTAAACGTGCCACATTTGGCTACCGCTCTTAACTTCTCGCTTGCTTGCTAAAATCAAATTTGCCATAATTGTAAAATTTAGGGATTTATGAATGATGTTAAATAACTCTCTTATTGCTCGCTATAGACATTGCAGTAACTAACTTGCACACCTACCGACATAGCCATGTCTGCGGCTTGCTCGCTTGCCTCGCTTGCGGTGCTTGCCTCGACCTCGAAAGTGTGAATTTCATTGTCGAAGTCAATCACATCAACCACATAATTATTGTATGCGGTAGAGCGGAAACCTTTTTTACTAACTCCGCTTGCAGCTGTGGCAGGAGTGCTGAAGAACGATGTGTTGAATGAAGCTGTCATAATCTTTTAAATTTTTAAGAGGTGAATAATCATTGTCTACGTATGTCGCGTATAACCTTTTTACGGTGCGTAATAAAGTGAGGCAGGGAAGTGAACGACCGCAAGGCTTGCCTGAAAAATTTCTATCGCTCGCGGCTCGAAAAATTATGGGCGCAGAACTGAATTTTTTAGAAAATTTTCAAAAGGCAACTCGACATGGGCCTTGCAGTGGAACGGCTGCCCTTAACTTTGCGGCGGAAAAAGTTATACATCAGCGGCAGGAGTAAGGACAATGATAACCTCTTGGGAATTGATTATGGCGGCTCACACATCGTGGCACTCCAGCGAAGCAGCGAGCGGAGAAAAACAAAGCAAGGAGAAGAACGGCACCAGCCGTTTCCTCTCCTTACCTATTAGCAATCCACCGCCGCTGCGGTTGGTATGAGATAAAAATGCCTCTGATCGCATTAGCGTTCCGAGGCCAATTATTAACAAAAATGATGACACTGCTTAGTCCACACGTCCATCGCTGCTCTTGTTGATTTGCGCATCGCGGAATGACGTGTTCACGCTGTTGAATGTGTAACGGAGGGAGAGTTTAACGCCTCGTGTGTCATACCTGTTGCGTTGCCACTGTTTGATATTTGAGAAGTCAATACTCCAACGTGGTGTTACAGCCTCTCCGATTAGGTCGGTCAATTCAATGGCAGTGCGCAGTCTGCCGTCAAGAAACGTCTTGCTCATGCCGATGTTCAATCTCAAAGTTCTGCCAACTCTCATATTGCTGTCATACCACGGACTTTGATAAGAGAACCTACAGAAAGCCTCGGCAGTTTTCCAAAACTTATAACTCAAATCGCATGAGACGTAGATATTGTGCTGTCCAAATTCTTTGTTAATCATTCCGCTAATGTCGGGCAACTTCGTGAATTGATAGCTATACTCAATCTCCGGGTCAATCCTCAGTTTGCCGAGATCCGTTGAGTAGGACACTTTAAATGTCACATCGTTGCTAAACAAACTGTTGATAGGCTGGTCTATGATAGCTCCATTTTCACCATAGGGGAATGAACCAGTGACTATCATATTGTTGATTCTTTTGAGGTCAACGCCAAGCGAGATGTCCTTGATGTTGGCAAATAACGCCAGTTTGTGGGTATAAACATTTTCAAGATTCTCATTTCCTTTATCGTAATGCAACGTGTCGCTATATACCACCGCCGGATTGAGTTGCGAGATGGTGGGATAACCGACAAACATCGTGTAATATGTGCCAATGGAGTAATTGTCCGCAATATTGTATTTCAAGCTGATATATGGACGCAAAACCAATGTGTGCTTGTCGCTGGCTGTTGCTGATTGTGTCAACTCTGTGATGTTGTGCATCAATCTTGCACCCAAGTCAAGTCTCAGCTTTTTTATTTTGCGTCCCCATGAGCCGTATAGGATGTTAGTGTAATCCTTTCTGATGGTTGGTTGCCCGACACCGTCATTGATGAAGTCATAAGAGTTTTTAATGACACTAAGATTATATCCTAATCCCCAGTCATTGCCTTTATGTGAGAAACGCCAGTTTGCTTCCGCGTCCAGCAAGTCATATTTCGAGCTGCTGACGATATTCTTTTGGGTGAGTTTGTTGTCCGTTGTATTAAAGATGTCGACAGACTGTGTCTCACC
>CALDIG010000235.1 GCA_937904375.1 uncultured Prevotellaceae bacterium | reverse complement strand
GACTGGAGTTCAGACGTGTGCTCTTCCGATCTATGGTTTGTAAAATTGATCTTGACCGCCTGAGTTGCCTCTTAAATCAATGATTAGGTTTGCGCAACCCGATTGTTTATATAGTTCTATGCTTTCCTCTATCCATCCTATGTTCGGGTCATTACCTCTACATGATGGAAACCGAATTAGGAAAGTTTTATCGGTCACCTTGCACGCCTGTTTCTTTGGCTTGTAATCCATGTTCAGATGATCGGTAAGCTGTTTGCGAGCCGGTAGATACTGCTGACTCATGTTGTACCCGTTATTAAACATGTAAAGGTGATTATCGGCAAACCAAGCGAGATATTCTGCCGCAGCATCAGCGCCATCACGTTTTCCTAATTCCACCTGATTCCTTAGGTCGGCTTTATGCGCCTTATAACTTGAATCGTTGTAATTGGTCACTTTTGAGGAAAAGCCGGCATAGTTTTCCTCAACTTGTTGCACAACCAAGTCAAAGTCCTCTAGATGTTGAGTAACAGATAATTCTTGAGCAAAAATGTCCATGGTCACCAAAAGAGCTGATATTATTGCTATGTATCTCATTGTTATTTTGATTAAAACTTCACATCACTATAGACGAATCGTGGATGTGAGATGTTACAAGAGTCGATTATTGTTTTTTGTGTTGCAGATAGAAAATCTCTTTTTGCTGCTCGATTTCGCGTCTGAGCACTTCTTCCGATGGCAGATAGGTGAGGTATTTGGCGGCTATCAATCTGTCATTATCGTTCAGAACAGAGTATTTGGCTATGTCCTGGTCGGTTTCAGCACAAAGGATAATTCCTATTGTCGGATTGTGAATTCGTTTCTTATTTACCTCATCAAACATTCTGACATACATATCCATCTGCCCGACATCCTGATGAGTGATGGTGGTGGTTTTAAGATCTATCAAAAAGAAACATTGCAAATCGTAATTATAGAATACAAGGTCGATATAGTAGTTGGCAGTTTCGGTAGCAATACGCTTTTGTCGGCCAACCAATGCGAAACCACGCCCCATCTCCATGATAAACTTTTGCAGATGGTCTATAATCGCTTGCTCAAGGTCACTTTCGGTATAGTCGGTATTCTCCAAACCAAGAAATTCAGCAACAACGGGATTCTTGACAATCTCGTCTCTCCCTTGTTGTAGAGGTTGAGTCAGTGATTGCATTTCTTTAATAACATTTTCTTTCTTCGGAGATTGCAATAAGCGGTAATAGTATTGCGAACCGATATTTCTGCTTAGAGTGCGTGAACTCCACATTTCCTCAGAGGCTTCACGTAAATACCAATATCTTGCATCTTCATCGGGAACACGAAGGAGCATACGGAAATGAGTCCAAGAAAGATTTTGAACGCGCGCGTTCAAAATCTCCAAGTCATTGAAGCACAGGAATAATTGGCGCATACTATACAAGTTGCGCTCGTTGTAAGATGAGCCAAATAATGGCACTAATATTTGCGCCAGCCCCTTGAGAACTTGCTTGCCGTATTCGGCACGGCTTGCGCCTTGCTGTTCCTCCTCAACAATTCGTTTGCCCACATTCCAATAGGTCAGTATTGAAATTGAATTTACGCTATGGTATGCTTCGCGCAAGCCACGCTCCACAATCAGCTTAACATCGTCAACTAATTGGGTGGGTAACACTTGGTTATCTTGCTTTTTTATAAAGCTCTTATTGTCTTCCATGATGCAAAGTTACAACAAAATTCTCACACTGAACCATTTTCAGTGCGAGAAGTTCATGGTGAGAAGTTCATGGCGTGCTGAAAATCACTCCAAATGCTCGAAAATGAGCATCCTTTTGGCTCGCACACTGTCGTCAAGGATTTAGCGCTCGGTGTCGCTACTGGCGGTAGCGAGCAAGTCGAGAATGTCCTGCAGGAGTTTGCCGACAGTCTCGGGTGAGATGGACTCCTTTTCGGTCTCTACCCGAAAAGCGGAAACGAGTGAGGTGAGTTGTGAAATATCAATCATAATCTTTTGCGATTTTGTTGCAAAAGTAGATTGATACAGTGGCTCTGCAAAAGACACAAAAAAAGCCCACCCGAAGGTGAGCGTTTTGAGTACAAGACCCACTCCGGAATTTGAAGTGGGCCTTGTGTTAAGACCATGATGTCCTTATTTCAGACCGGCAAACTTTCCGTTTTCGTGCTTCCATTCACTCACGGGTGCGATGGTTTCCATCACGTCCCAGTGCTCCGCAATCTTGCCGTTCTCAATGCGGAAGAGGTCATAGTAGGATGTTGGCTTGCCTGCAAAAGCACCCTCGCTGACAGCGAGGACAAAGTTGCCATGCCCCAGCACTGTGTGGATTTTGTAATACTCCATCTTAATACCCTGCTCTGCCATCGCTGCAAGTGCAGCTCCCAGTCCGTCAAGGCCGTCGGCAATAGCGGTGTTGTGCTGGATGTAGTTGTTGCCGTCGAAGTAGTCAGTGAGCTTGCCGGGGGTCTTACCCATGAGCACGTCCTCAACAAAATGGCGTGCTATGGTCTTGTTCTCCTCGGTCTTGTCAATGTCGGCAAAGTCGGTTGTCCCGTCAAACGGTGTATGTCCGCTGGGATTGGGTGTCCCGTCGTATGGCATGAGGTTGTCCCAGTGCTCCACAATTTTGCCGTCCTCAAAGCGGAAGATGTCGAACCCCGCTTTTGGGCCATAGAAGTTGTAGTCGGTGTGAAGCACCACAAAGTCGCCGTCCTCAAAGGCTCGCACGGTGTTCACTCTCGCTTTCTCAGGATATTCGGCCAGACCGGCCAGGGCGGCCCCGAATCCTGCCAGACCGTCACCCACGGTGAGGTTGTGCTGGGTATAATGCTCCGCGTTTACATAAGCGATAGGTTCGCTTGCTCCAGTCTCGATTGCCTTGAGCAGTTCAACTGCCATTTGTTTTTTGCTGATTTCTTTCATTGTAGTATCTGTTTTTTGAATGTTGATAATTCTGTTTGACGATGCAAAATTACAACAGATGCATCTGCTTGTCAAGACGTTACAAAATTGTTGAATACTTACAATTTTGTTAGATTTGCTGGAAATCAACATCAAAAACATCTAACGCTTCACATTATTTAACTTTATTACCAATTTACACTTACTTACTTTTTGCTACTTTTGCACAAAAAGTAAGACATGAAAGAAATCAAAGTAGAATATCTTACCTGCCCCATCAGGCAGGTGGTAAGCAAGTTTTGCGACAAATGGTCGCTGCTTGTGCTTTATACGCTGCACGCCAGCGAAGGTGGTGTTATGCGGTTCACCGAACTTCACCACCACATGACCGACTGCTCGCAGAAGATGCTGTCGTCCACATTGAAGAATTTGGAGAAGCACAACCTGATTTCCCGCAAGGTTTACCCTGTCGTGCCACCGAAGGTGGAGTACTCGCTCACCGACAACGGCAAGTCACTGATGCCATATATAATAGGTCTTATAGTGTGGGCAAAGGAGCATTTTGAGGATGTGGCTATTCTGTGATTTATCGCCCGAAATTTTTATCGAGGGCGTTGCTCAAAATTCCCGTGAAAGTCTTGCCGATGTTATCCTCATAGAACTCCTTTATTCGCATAACCGAGGCGTAATACTTGCGCGAGAACCAGCGGCGGCGCTTGCGGTTGTGTCCCACCGTTCTCGGCTGCGCCTCAGCAGAGTTCAAGCGAGCTTGACTCTGCGTTCGGCTTGCACGAGAAGTTTTGGCACGGCTGAGATCGCCGGATTTGCCGCTCCGCGTCCGTCGATGCGGTGGCGAGCAGGTTGACAATATCTTGCAGCAGTTTGCCGACAGTCTCGGGCGAGATGGACTCCTTTTCGGTCTCAACCCGAAAAGCTGAAACGAGTGCTGATAGTTGGTTTGTATCAATCATAAACTTTTGCGATTTTGTTGCAAAAGTAGATTGACAAGTTCACCTCGCAAAAGACACGCTGAGAAGGAAAATATTCGTACCTTTGCAGCGTAATTAGAACGATAAATCGGAATTTATTCGTACCTTTGCAGCGTAATTAGAACGATAAATCGGAATTTATATCAGCATGAAACGGTTCGTAATAAAATTCTGGTGGGTGTTCCCTTGCCTTTTTGCTGTGTCTTATTTTTTGCCTTTCGGGTTGCTCGGGCTTGGGCTTTTGGATGAAGACCAATGCTTCTTAATAGATTATGGTTTCTGGATTATTCCGATTTTTTGGTTGGCCTCTTGGCTTATACTGATGATTAGCAAACAGTGGCGCAAGGCATTATTCTCCTTCCTCTTATTTTCCCCTCCTTTTTTTATGGCATGGGGTTATTATTACATGGGCAAGAATTACAATCCCCCCGAGCATTGGAATCTTCCCGATGAATGTTATACCGTGATGGAAGATAGCCTAGCAGTTGATGACATTCCTCAAAACGAAGAATAATTTGCATTAATGAGGTAAATTCCAATTTAGCGAATAGAAAAGCGAGGCCGTTGGCTTCGCTTTTTTAGTGATTTCGCCCGAAATTTTTATTGAGGGCGTTGCTCAAAATGCCTGTGAAAGTCTTGCCGATGTTATCCTCATAGAACTCTTTGATTCGCATTTCCGAAGCGTAATACTTGCGCGAGAACCAGCGGCGGCGCTTGCGCTTTTTGGCACGGCCGAGGTCGCCGGAGTTGCCACGAGGCGTTTCTCTGCCGGTGCCGTAGTCCTGCCACAAGCCGTATTCAAGGAAGGCTTGTGAGAGGCC
>CALDIG010000234.1 GCA_937904375.1 uncultured Prevotellaceae bacterium | reverse complement strand
GTGCCTCTCAGCACGCCGGTTTTCAAGACCGGTGTAATCGACCACTCTACCATCTTTCCGAGAGTCGCTTTTCATTTGCGGGTGCAAAGTTACAACGAAGTTTTAAATCTTGCAAGAAAAATGTCTTTTTTTTGTTTTTTGCGTGCGATTTTTGCTCTTGTTGATAACTTGATAGCAGATTTTTCTCATTATTATTATTATATTTGAAAATTAATTTGTAACTTTGTAAGTTAAAACTACAATGCTTGAAAAATCATAACACTTAAAATATAAACGACGATGAAATTCAACATTCAAAGCAAACTGTTATTCACTCACTTGCAGGCTGTAAGTAAAGTGGTTAACTCCAAGAACACGATTACCATTCTCGACAATTTCCTGTTCAACCTGAGCGGCAACACTCTGGTGATTACCGCCAGCGACCAGGAGACCACGCTCACCACCACCGTGGAAGTGACTAACGCCGAGGGCAGTGGCAAGTTTGCCGCTGGCGTGAAAGAGCTTCTCGACATGCTCAAGGAGATTCCCGACCAGGGGCTGTCGTTCGACATCAACGACCAGAACCTCGCCATCAACATCGACTACCTCAATGGCCAGTTCAACTTCATTGGCATCAACGGCAACGAGTTCCCCACCAAGTCACAGAGCGATGAGGAGCAGAAGACCTTTGTCCTCCCCGCCGAGAAGGTGGCACGCGGCATCCAGCAGACAGTCTTTGCCGTTGGCACCGAGTCGCTGCGCCCCATGATGATGGGTATCTACTGGGACATCAAGCCCGAGGAGATAGCCTTTGTCTCTACCGACACCCACAAGCTGGTGCGCTTCCGTGAGCTGAACCTCAACACTGGTCTGGAGCAGTCGTTCATCCTGCCCACCAAGCCCGCCACTATCCTTGCCAGCATCCTCGACAAGCAAGAGGGCGACGTGAGAATCACTATCGACTCCAAGAGCGCGACATTTGAGAGCGATGAATACACTATGTCGTGCCGCTTCGTGAACGGTCGCTACCCTAACTACAACTCGGTAATCCCACAAGACAACCAATACACCCTCACTATCGACCGCATGACAATGCTCGCCGCCATCAAGCGCGTGTCGGTCACTGCCAGCCCTGGCGGTCTCGTGAAGTTTGACCTCAAGGAGAACCAGATACACCTCTCGACTCAGGACATCGACTTCTCGAAGTCGAGCGAGGAGGTTATCGCTTGCGACTACAACGGCACTGAGATGCTCATTGGCTTCAACGACGACAACATCATCGACGTGCTCAACAACATTGGTCACGACATGGTGACCGTTGAGCTGATGGATCCCTCGCGCGCCGGCATCTTCAAGCCCGCCGAGCAACGTGAGAACGAAGACCTGCTCATCCTGCTCATGCCAATGATGGTAATGGCGTAATAGTTCTGAGTTTTGAGTTCTGAGTTCACAGTTCACAGTTCAGAGTTCACAGTTCAGAGTTCAGAGTTCACAGTTCAGAGTTTATAGTTCAGAGTTTTGTAGGGACAAGGCGTGACTTGTCCGCTAGTTCACAGTTCTAACTTTATTGGAAACTATTTCTCATGCAGCTTAATCTAAAACGCCCCATCATCTTCTTCGACTTGGAGACGACGGGGCTTAATATCACTAAGGATAAGATAGTTGAGATTTCAATCATCAAGGTTTTCCCCGATGGCCATGAGGAGGAGAAGACGCGCCGCCTCAACCCCGAGATGCACATTCCCGAGGAGGCGAGTGCAGTACACGGCATCACCGACGATGATGTGAAGGACTGCCCCACTTTCAAACAGGTGTCGAAGAGCCTGGCACAGATTTTTGAGGGCTGCGACATCGGCGGCTTCAACAGCAACCGCTTCGACATACCAGTGCTCTCGCAGGAATTTTTCAATGCCGGCATCAAATTCGACTTCAACAAGTGCAAGTTTGTTGATGTGCAGACCATCTTCCACAAGATGGAACCCCGAAACCTCGTTGCAGCTTATAAGTTCTACTGCGGTAAGGACTTGGAAAACGCTCACTCTGCCAATGCCGACACCCGCGCCACGGTAGAGGTGCTGAAGGCGCAGCTCGACCGTTATGGCGACCAGCTGCAGAATGATGTGGAGTTCTTGTCGAGCTATTCGAGCCAGAACCGCAACGTGGATCTCGCCGGACGCATCATCCGCAATGATGACGGCGTGGTGGTGTTCAACTTTGGCCAACACAAGGGGAAAAGTGTGGAAGAGGTGCTTACCAAGACTCCACAATACTACGACTGGATTCAGAACCGCGACTTTGCCGAGGACACTAAAAACGTGCTACGCGAAATCTATATCAAGATGAAACAGCGCAACAGCACCGGGACAATACTATTTAAGTGATAAGTGTTAAGTAGTAAGTGTTAAGTAGGGACAAGGCGTGCCTTGTCCGAAAATGTCGAGTCCGTTAAGTGTTAATTAATAAGGACAAAGTTTTATACATTTAATTCCTTTTCTCCTTTAAATAATTTGTTTGAATGTTGAAAGGCAAGAACATAATAGTGGGGATCACGGGTGGCATCGCCGCCTATAAGACCGCGTCGCTGGTGCGTCTCTTTGTCAAGGCGGGCGCCAGTGTGCAAGTGATAATGACACCTAATGCGAGAGAGTTTATCACGCCGGTGACGCTCTCTACGCTGAGCGGCAAACCCGT
This sequence comes from uncultured Prevotellaceae bacterium, assembly GCA_937904375.1. GTDB lineage: Bacteria > Bacteroidota > Bacteroidia > Bacteroidales > Muribaculaceae > Sodaliphilus. The sequence continues at coordinate 11,113 of CALDIG010000234.1, read as the reverse complement.
TATCAGCGAGTTTTTCACCGCCAACACCGGGCAATGGAACAGCCATGTGGACCTCGGGTTGTGGGCCGATGCGATGGTCATCGCGCCTGCTACTGCCTCGACCATCGCAAAGATGGCGCATGGCGTTGCCGACAATATGCTCGTGACAACCTATCTCTCGGCAAAGGCACCGGTCTTTGTGGCGCCAGCGATGGACCTCGACATGTTCAAGCACCCCACCACCACCCGCAACCTCGAACTCCTGCGCAGCTATGGCAACCACATAATCGAGCCAGCTGCCGGCGAACTCGCCAGCCACCTTATTGGCAAGGGACGCATGGAAGAACCCGAGAAGATTTTTGAGGTGCTTGACCGCTTCTTTGCTCAGGGTCAAGACCTTGCGGGCAAGCGTGTTATGATAACCGCTGGTCCTACCTACGAGAAGATTGACCCCGTGCGCTTTATCGGCAATTTCTCTTCAGGGAAGATGGGCTTCGCCCTCGCCGAGGAATGTGCCAATCGCGGTGCCGAAGTGACGCTGATTGCCGGGCCTGTAGCTCTCAAGACATCGTCGCCCGCCATCAGCCGCATCGATGTGATGAGTGCGCAGGAGATGCACGACGCGGCAATAAGGGAGTTTGAGAAGAGCGATGTGGCAATCCTCTGCGCCGCCGTTGCCGACTATGCCGTGGAGAACGCCGCCGACCACAAAATCAAGCGTGAGCGTGACGAGATCCCCGTCATACGCCTCAAGAAGAACCCCGACATCGCCAAAGCAATTGGCGAAATGAAACGTCCTGGGCAAGTGACCATTGGCTTCGCCCTTGAGACCGACAACGAGGTGGAGAACGCCAAGGGCAAATGCCAGCGCAAGAACCTCGATTTCATCGTACTCAACTCCCTACAGAACAAAGATGCCGGCTTCCAGGTTGACACCAACGTCATCACCATCATCACCAGCGATGGCAAAAAGATGGAATACCCCTGCAAGCCAAAAACCGAGGTGGCAAAAGACATTATCAATGTCCTTGCCAGCGACTATATGAAGTAAACAAGAGAACAAGAGAACAAGAGAACAAGAGGACAAGAGAACAAGAGAACAAGAGGACAAGAGGACAAGCCTAGGAGATGTCGGTGTAGTGCGCCACACCGTGGCGTTCGCTTTTCTGCTATAAACAATTACGAGTGAGATAGTACAATATCCCGACATCGCTCATTCAAGATTGTATCTTGACTTTGGCAAGGGTTTTTATTTGACCAGCATTTATGAGCAAGCAAGACGTTATGCCCAGCGTTTTCTGCGTCGTGGCAGAACCGCATGGTTAAACACTTATGAGCTGTTGTTCAATTCTGATGATTGGAAAACACTTCGATTTGAAAGTTATGACATGCAATGGCTTGACTTCATCTCAGCTTGCCGAGCTGGTACCGACACCACTGACTATGATTTGGTTATAGGCGGTATAGCCAACGACCGCGTTATTTTGACTCTTGATCTATACTTTGCTGGGGAACTCACTCAAGAGCAAGCTCTAGGTTTACTGAAATATGAAAAGCCTAATATCCAGTATTGTATCCGTTCAGAGAAGATGCTAAAAGAATGTTTAACCTATATCAGGAGCGAACAGCTATGAGTGATGAAGGAAAACTCATATTACGCAGTGCCAAGGTAGCAAGAATCATTGAGAGCATTAGTGAGATGTTTAAGGTATCATTACAAGAAGCTACCGACATTTACTATAATTCTGAGACTGCCAATCTTATTGAAGAGGGTGTTGCCGACCTGCATTGCCGCAGCGACAAATACCTTGCCGAAGAGGTTTGGCTTGAACATCAAGAACGGTTGTCATAACAACCAAATGACAATTACTCCCAAATTGGTCGTTAGGCAACAATCAGTTGTTTTTTAGAAGACATTTAAGACTACCATTTTAGTTTTTGAAAATTTTAAAGACAATTGTCTCCGCTGAAATGCTACGGAGGCAATTGTCCTTAATTAATTATATCCTATGCTAAATAATGATATTGTACTTAATTGTCTTAACCCAAATCAAGATTTTTAAAGAAAAGCGAGTTTTGCTGCCACATTTGGATAGATTTTGCGTCTTCTTGTAATTATAACTATAAATTTATTTTCAAGATGAAGCAATTATTTCTGTTTATGCTCGTAATGGTGTTTTCGATTACGCTCACATGCTATGCCCAAACTCCAAACGACTCAACAAAAACCGAACAACCCGCCGACACCACCGCTTGGGACAACCTGCTCGACGGAGTGACCGTGACAGCTCAACGACAACTCATCAAGCAGGAAGTGGACCGCACCACCTACGACGTGCAAGCCGACAACGACTCCAAGACGCAGACCGTGATGGACATGCTGCGCAAGGTGCCAATGGTGACAGTTGACGGCGAGGATAACATCCTAGTGCGTGGCAACAGCAATTTCAAGATTTACAAGAACGGACACCTCGACCCGAGCTTGACAAAGAATGCCAAGGACATACTTAAAGCGATGCCAGCCTCGTCAATAAAGCGCATTGAGGTCATCACCGACCCTGGCGCTCGCGAGGATGCCGAGGGCGTGAATTCCGTTCTCAACATCGTGATGATGGACAACCATCGCATGGAGGGAATCAGTGGCTCGCTCTATGGCAGCTACGGCTCTCACAAGATGCCCTCGCTAAGTGCCTATCTGGCAGCTCAGATGGGCAAAGCTATCGTGAGCGTGAATTACGGTTGGCATTACATGTCGAAGGATGCCACCACACAAAATGGCTACGTGGAGCGCACGTTCTTGAACTCGGGCAACACAGAGCTAGTTCACAACAGCGGCTCCAATCCTGGACCCTTTCACTATGCCGACATCAACGCAAGCCTTGATATCGATACCCTTAACCTGCTCTCGGCATCGTTGAGCGGCTATTACTATAAGATAAATGTGCAAGGCATTGCCGATGTCACCAAGCTCGACCCACTGGGCAACAAGATTTATAGCTATACCGAAAGTTGCTACACTCCCAGCTACAGCCACCACTCTTGGAATGGCCAACTCAACTATGAGCACCGCACCCACCGCAAGGATGAGAAAATCACATTTTCCTATATGCTCGCCCTCACTCGCCAGCACTCCGTACAAGAGACCACTTATAGCAATCTCGCCGACTTCCCTTACGGCTACGATGGCTACATGCAAAGTTCGCGTGAGCGCTTTACCGAACATACGTTGCAGCTCGACTATGTGCGCCCGCTGTGGGAAGGACACAAGATTGAAATGGGTGCCAAATACATCGACCGTCGCAACAGCAGCTTGAACGAGCAACGCTTTTATGACCCCGTTTCCACTACTACCAGCGATGACTTCAACCACAGCATGCGCATTGCCGCCATCTATGCCGACTATATGTGGACACGTGGCAGTTGGAGCGCGCGTGCCGGGTTGCGTTATGAGTACAGCTACATGAAAGGTCACTACCCCGACGGCAAGAGTGCCGATTTCGACAAGCATTTGAACGACTGGGTGCCGCAGGCAAGCATAAAGTATCAAATTAATGACCAGCAGTCAATTCGCCTGGTATATACCACCAGCATCAATCGTCCTGGCATCACCTATCTCAACCCGGCAGTGCGCACCTACCCTGGAGGCGAGCATTTTGGCAACGCACAGCTTGGCAGCGTGCGCAGCCAGTCGATAGGACTACCCTACATGTTCACCAGCCCCAAACTCACCATCCAGCTGTGGCCGCAATACCGCTTTGTAAGCAACGCCTTGGGGACAATAATCTATGCCCGTGGCGACACGCGCGTGCAGACCTACGGCAACGTGATTCGGCAGCATCGATGGCAATTAGAGAGCTACATTCAGTGGAAACCATTTGACAAGACCACATTTGTCGCCAATCTCAACCTTTGGCACCGTAACTACAAGAGTGCACAACTCGCATTAGAGCAGAGCCAGACATCGATGTACTATTACCTATACGTGGCTCAGAAACTGCCATGGCGACTGCAAGTAACGGCCTATACCTTCGGCGAGATAGGGCACTCAAGCGAGAATATATATTCGGTTGTGGAGCCATGGAATCGCTACGCATTCACACTGCAACGCTCCTTCCTGAGTGACGACCGCCTTACCGTGCGACTCACCGCCAACTCGCCATTCCACAAGAACCAGCATTACAAGACCAGCACAACCCAGGGCGACATCACCGGCTGGGGCGACAACATTCATTCCCAAAACGGCCGCTATTTCAGGATTACGGTAACATATCGCTTCGGTAAACTCAAAAACAGCGTCAAGAAGCCCGACACCACCATCGAGAACAACGACCTCGAAGGAGGAATATCGAGAGGAAAATAATTATTTTCAGTCGTGTTTTTGTGCCCACCATCTAACCTGGTGGGCTTTTTTTATGTCCTTGCTGTTACGTTTAGTAGGGGATAAACGTCTTTATAATGACATGGGACTTGACTTGATGACATCCTCCTTTCTTGGCTTGCGCGACAAGCTGCACCACATCGCCATGCGTTACCTGCAAAGCGATGAGGAGGCTCAAGACGCACTACAGGACACTTGGCTCCGGTTGAGCGACAAAGGCGCGGTCGCGACTTCGCAAGAAGCGAGAAACAAACTCGTTGCTGTGCTGAGAAACATCTGCATAGACCGTCTCAGAAAAGCCCGAACCGTCTCAATCAATTCTATCAACTCAAGCGATGTGCCACGCTACAATATGGAAACTGAAGATATTGAACGATTTGAACAGATACTGCAACAGCAGTTGACTCCACTACAACGGCACATTTTCAATCTTGTCGCCCACGAAGGCTATGACTACGAGCAGATTGCAAAGAGTATGTCAATGTCGGTCGAGGCGGTGAGGATGAACATGAGCCGCACGCGCAAAAAGATTCGTGAAACGCTAAAAATGTTGGACCAATGAAACATTGCGACAATCAATTCTCCATAGAAGAAATAGAAATGCTATGCCGGCTCTATCTCGGCTGCCAACTCTCAATGCTGGAGGAAACAGAACTGGAATATGTGCTGATGCTATGTGATTTTCACTCCCCTCTAATTGATGAGACAAGAGAATTGATGGCACTCTCACACTCGGTAGAGTTTGCCAAGAAAAGAAAGAAACACAGCAGCCTTAGGGCGTGGGTCATGAGTGCGGCAGCTTGTGCGGCTATCGCGCTGGGAGCCTTCACCATCTACCATCACTTCAACAACACCAACATAAATTCGCATGACGATTACTGCATTGTCTATGTGGCAGGAGAGAGAGCCGACGAGGAGAAGGCACATATAATCGCAGAGGCCGATGTCGCCAAAATGCGGCAATTCATGCTGACAGTAAACGAGCAACAAGCCCAGGAAGAGGCAAAGGTAGAACAATTTATGAACCATATAAATCAATCGAGATGAAACGTTTAACGATAATATTATTGTGCTTTGCAACTGCTGTTGCCGTCTTTGCCAAGCCACCAAAGTTGAATGTGGAAAGACTCTTTGACGGTCGCCTCAACAACAATAAGAGTGTCACTATTTCCATCTACAAGAACAATGGAAACTACTATCGCGGCATCACAGTTAAGAACAGCCCCGAGATAATCAAGATGATTGCCGACGCCATAGAAAAAGACGCTCCACGAGCCTCTGACTATTCTGACTATCAAGGCAATGACGGACAATACACCTCGCTGCAAATCATCAACAACGGAGAGACAATCTACATTGGCCTGCAACGTGACCGTCACGGCGGAGGGTTCTTCTTCATTCAAGGCAAGGAAAAGGCCTTCAAATAAAATAACTAAAAATCAATATTGTATGAACAAATTTCTACTGGCTATCATTTTGATGGCAATGCTCCCCGTGTGCCTCTACGGACAAGAGCCAAGCGATTCGGCAGCCATTGACTCCATCGCCGATTACTGGGATAAAGTCTTAGAACTCAACGAAGTGGTGGTGATTGGTCATCGCACTGTGCTCAAGCAATCGCCCGACCGCATAGTGTATCTCACTAAAAACGACACTTTCGCCAAAGGGCTGAACGGTATCGAGGTGCTTGACCGCATTCCGCGTGTGTCGGTGGTCAACGACCTTGTGACTGTGGCAGGAAAGTCGTCAGTGAGGTATATTGTTGACGGCAGGCTTTTGGAAATGAGCGACGAAGCCATCGCCATGCAGCTCAAAAACCTGCAAGCCTCAGGCATCGAGAAGATTGAACTGCTCACCACCCCTCCGGCAAAATATGCCGCTGGTGCCAATGTGGCATTCATCAGTATCACCACCCGCAACGAGTCGTTAGGCACTCGCGGCAACGTGTGGGGTAATGGTAATGTTCGCGAGGAGTTCAACTACATGCTCGGCGGCAACCTGTCGCACACAACCCGCAAAGTGGAACTCTCGGCCGATGCGAATTGGAGCGACATCAAGGGCATTAACGACCTTGACCGCAGCTATACCTTTTACGACCACATCAAGACGTCTAACCGAACGACCCATTTCACAAACAGGTCACTTGGCATCAACGGGCTTTTCAAATACAAGTTCACCGACAGGCTAAGCGCTGGCATTATCGCCAATTTCAGCACAAACAGGTTAAAAAGCGATTTGAATGATGTGACCTTTGACGACGATGTGACGTTCAATTCTCACAACTACTCTCCACCACGCCCTAACAACGCCTTGACCATGACGGCGTTCACCGACTGGCAATTAGACGGCAAAGGCAAGATGCTCAGCTTTACCTACAACTTCTTCAACCGCAGCGGCAAATCGCTCTCCGAAGTGACAACCCGCAGCATGGGCGGCGAAACCAAGCTCACCAACGAAGTACATAACAAATACCGCATCCATTCGGCAAAAATCGATGCCACCCTGCCATTTGACGCTTTCAAGATGGAGACAGGAGTCGCGTTCACGAGAATTGGCAACAACACCGCTTTAAGTGTGAACAATTATGACAATGGCGAGTGGATTAACGACCCATTGCAGAGCAACCGATTTAACTATGACGAGAATACCGTAGCAGCTTACGTCAGCGCTGAGCGAAATTTCACTGATTATTTCTTCATGAAACTTGGCATGCGATATGAACACACCGATGTGAAAGGACATCAGGATATAGGTAATGAGCATCACAACAACAGCTATGGCTATCTGTTTCCATCGATAAATATGAGTTGGAATAACCAGAGCCTAGGACGTTTCTCGCTTTCTTACTCAATGGGCATCACTAGACCAAACTTTAGCGACCTAAATCCTTTCCGCTACTACACTACCACCAGCGACTATGTTTCGGGCAATCCCGACCTTAGACCAAGTATCTCTCATAATGCTGAGATTAATTACAGTTTCAAAGGTTTCTATGCGGTGTTCTATAACTCCTACAACCACAATTCCATCGGTTATGTGACTCGTTTCGATGACGACGGCAGTCAGCATTCAATTCCCGAAAATTGCCTCAACAGTAACAAAGTTGGTCTCTATGCCTCCTATAACCGTGCGCTGTTTGACTGGTGGAGCATGAACATTGGCGGCGAGGTATTCCACACCTACACCAAGTCCAAAATTCCCGATTTCAAAGACCTTGACCAAAGCGACTTGAGCGGCAAACTGGAGTTCAACACAACATTCATGCCTGGTCGCCAGCGAAATCTTATTTTCAACCTGCGTTTCAGCCACTATTTCCCATACAATGAACGAATGGTGCATTATGAATCCATGTCGCTGATAGGCTGCGAACTGCGTTACATGTTGCTTGACAACCGCCTCACACTTGTTGCCTCAGTCAGCGACCCATTTGGCTGGAACATAACTAAATCAACCGCCCATTACAAAGATTACAGCGTCTATTCTCGCAACAATATTCACTCCCATTCAGTACAATTCCGAATCTCCTACTCCTTCGGCAGCAACAAGGCCAACAATGTCTATCGCGACTCCAAAGAGAGAGAATCCACACGTTCATATTGACAACAAACCTGCACCCGCTTCATCTTCAAAAACGTGCTTCAAATGTTGTGAAGCGCGTTTTTGATTATCTTTTAACCCAAATCGGTCATTAGGATTTGGGTTTAAGGGCAATTTTTTATTATTCTATACGTTATTATTTATTATAAAAAGAATGACAATGAGAAGTATTAGAAAGATATTACTCGCTGCTTTGGCGGCATTTTGTTGCTTAGGAGTCGGCGCGCAGGAGTTGAATTGCACCTTTGACATCGACTCCAAGAAGGTGAAGAATGCCAACAAAGACATTTTCAACACCTTAAAGGAGGCTGTCAACGAATACCTCAACACTACGGTATGGACCGACGCGCAATTTGCCGTCAACGAGAAGATTGAGTGCAAGATGTTCTTGACTGTCGCCGAGTACGACGAGTCAAGCGGCACGATGAAGGGCGACCTACAGATTCAGAGTTCGAGACCAGTCTATAACAGTTCTTACACCACTACCCTTATCAACTTCAAGGACACTCGCGTGGAGTTCACCTACGATAACAACGAACAACTTGTGTATAATGAGCAAGAGATGCAGAGCAACCTCACAGCGATTCTCAACTTCTATGCTCTCTTTGTCATAGCGCTAGACTTCGACTCGTTTGCACCCAACGGCGGCGACCCTTACTTCGAGAAACTAGAGAACATCGTGCGCATGGCTCAAAGTAGCGGCGAGAGCGGTTGGAAAGCCTTTGAGGACTCAAAGAACCGCAGCGCGATCCTTAGTGCCTACACCGACAAGCAGACCTCTGCCATCCGCGAAGTGTTCTACAATTATCACCGCTTGGGTCTCGACCAGATGGTGACCAGCGTTGACAAAGGTCGAGCCACCATCACCCAGCAGATGGAGACATTGAAATCAATCTACGACGTTGCACCAATGTCGGTATGCCTGTCGATGTTCAAGGATGCCAAGATGGACGAGCTGGTGAACATCTACTCCAAAGCCAACAGCACCGAGAAGGAAAAGGTCTATGAGTTGCTCTATCCCCTCTACCCCACCGAGACCGAACGCCTGAACAAAATCAAGAACACGGAACAGAGATAAGAGTTAAGTTTCAAGTGTTAAGTGGCTGTGCCCATAAAAATGTTAAGCGCTTTTTTACAATTGCCTTGTTTCCTTGTTGGCTTGTCAGCTTGTTAGCTACAAAATTATGTTGAAACGATTATCTATATCCAACTACGCTCTTATTGACCAGCTTGAGATAGACTTTGAGCGGGGACTCACTATCATCACCGGCGAGACAGGAGCGGGAAAATCTATCATACTCGGTGCATTGTCGCTAATTCTTGGCGAACGTGCCGACTCCTCGTCGATTCGCGACAAGGAGCGCAAGACGGTAGTCGAAGCTACATTCGACATCGAGGACTACACACTCGAATTTTTCTTCAAAGACAACGACCTGGACTACTATGAAGGCGAACTGATAGTGCGCCGAGAGATTAACCCCAACGGGCGCTCGCGGGCATTCGTCAACGACGGCGTGGTGGGTCTCTCTACCCTCAAGGAACTGATGACGCGCCTGGTGGATATCCACTCGCAGCACAGCAATATGCTGCTGGCTAGACCGTCGTTCCAGCTCTCGATACTCGACAACATCGCTGGACACGATGAGGAATTGAGCGAATACAGTGACCTCTTCAACGAATATAAAGCCACCGAGCGACAGCTCCACGAATTGCGCGAGAATTACGACCGCAACCGCACCGAGGAAGACTACCTGCGTTTCCAGTTCAACCAGCTGCAGGAGACTAACCTCCGTCCAGATGAGGATGAGGAACTCGAGCAGCTGCAGCGGCGACTTACCAACGCCACCACCCTGAAAGAAGACTTATGGAAGGTGATTAACACCCTCAACAGTGAGGACAACTCGCTGATTGACCAACTGCAGGACGTGCGAAACACCCTCGTTACAGTCGAGGAGAACCTCAACGAGATTGCTGGTATGAGCGAACGCGTGAGCAACGCTCTCATCGACCTCAAAGACATCGCACAAAGCGTCTCTGCTATCGAGGAAGGCCTCAACAGCGACCCTGCTGCTTTGCAGCAAGTGGAAGAGCGCCTTAACACTATCTATTCGCTTGAACGCAAGCACAACGTCAAGACCGTCAACGAGCTACTTAAACTGCAAGAGGTCTATGAGCATCGTCTTGCCGCCATCGATTGCAGCGAGGAGCGTATCGCCAAAATACAGGAGCTGCTTGAGAGCCAGCGCACCGCAGCATCGCAACTTGCGCAGGTCATCAGCGATAACCGCAAGGCGGCGGCTGGGGAGTTTGTGGCATCGGTGCTTCCACTGGCGCAGAACTTGGGCATGAAAAATCTGCAGTTCCACATCGACTTCAAACCTGTGGAACTCAATGCTAATGGTTGTGACAGTGTTGAATTCCTCTTTGCCTTCAACAAGAACCAGGCGCTTATGCCAGTCAAGGACACCGCGTCGGGCGGCGAGATTTCGAGGCTTATGCTTTGCATAAAGTCGGTGATAGCGCGCTCTATGGACCTGCCCACTATCATCTTTGATGAGGTGGATACTGGCGTTTCGGGCGAGACAGCGCACAAGATTGGCGACATGATGGGCGAGATTTCTCATAAGATTCAGGTTATCGCCATCACTCACCTGCCGCAAGTGGCAGCGCACGGCGACAGTCATCTGCGGGTGTTCAAGACCGACACTGCCACGCAGACCATCACCAGCGTGGAGCGACTCAACGACGAGGAGCACGTCACCGAGATAGCCCGCATGCTCAGTGGCAGCGAGCTCAACCAAGCCGCCATCGACAATGCAAAAGCGTTAATCAACAGTAATCGCCATTAGTCCCGTATGTTGCGTTGTCAACGCAATACGTTGCAACTCACTTAACACTTAAAACTTAACACTTTACACTTAGATAGAATGGATACAATTTTTGGACTTCATGCCATCATTGAGGCCATTGAGGCTGGCAAGACAATCGACAAACTCCTGCTCAAGAAAGACCTGAGCGGCGACCTCGCGCGAGAACTCATCAACCTCGCCCGTGAGCGAGACATCACCATTCAGCGAGTGCCTGTAGAGAAGCTCAACCGCCTCACCCGCAAGAACCATCAGGGTGCAGTGGCGATGCTCGCTGCTGTCACCTACTACA
>CALDIG010000233.1 GCA_937904375.1 uncultured Prevotellaceae bacterium | reverse complement strand
TAGCCGTTACTGGAGTTCAGACGTGTGCTCTTCCGATCTGGTCGCGCACCAGTTCGTCATCATCATCGCGCAGCAGGTCGTTGTCGTCGTCCCATTGGGGCAGACTTGCCGTCTCCAGCACCTCGAGCACAAGCACCGAGTGGTGAGCCGTGAGGCTGCGCCCGCTCTCGGTGATGATATTCGGGTGCTTGATGCCGTTCTTGTTGCAAGCATCAACAAGCTGATATACCGAGTCGTTGACATACTCCTGGATGCTGTAGTTCATGCTGTTCTCGCTAGCGCTGTTGCGGGTGCCGTCGTAATCTACGCCCAGACCGCCGCCTATGTCGATGAAGTCGATGTCAAAGCCCAACTGCGAGAGCTGCACATAGAACTGGCACGCCTCGCGCAGCGCGTTCTTGATGCGGCGAATCTTTGTCACCTGGCTGCCTATGTGGAAGTGGATAAGCTTCAAGCAGTCAACCATCTTGTTCTCCTGCATAAACTCCATCGCCTCCTGCAGCTCACTGGTGTTGAGACCAAACTTGCTGCGGTCACCGCCGCTCTCTTCCCACTTGCCGCTGCCGCTGCTCGACAGCTTGATTCGGATGCCCACATTAGGCCTTATGTTCAGGCGCTTGGCTATTGTGGTGATGAGCTTAAGCTCGTTGAGTTTCTCCACCACAAGGAAAATGCGGCGTCCCATCTTCTGCGCCAGTAAAGCCAACTCGATGTAGTTCTCGTCTTTATAGCCGTTGCAGATGATGAGCGAGTTCTCCGAAATCTTGCCCATGTTCATCGCCAGCACCGCATGAAGCTCGGGTTTGGAGCCTGCCTCCAGACCGATGTTGAACTTCTTGCCGTGGCTCACAATCTCCTGCACCACAGGCTCCATCTGGTTCACCTTGATGGGATAGATGATGAAATTCTGCGCCTGGTACTCATATTCCTTAGCCGCTTTCTTGAAACAGCTCGAGATCTTCTCGATGCGGTTGTCGAGGATATCAGGAAATCGCAGCAGCACCGGCGCGCTGATGTTACGCTGGCGCAACTCGTCCATCACTTCCACCAGGTCCACGCCTGTGTAGGTTTGCTTGGGGGTCACTGTCATGTGGCCTTTATCATTGATTGAGAAGTACTTGAGGCCCCAACCATTGATGTTGTACATTTCGGCGCTGTCCTCGATGCGCCACTTGCTGATGCTGCTCGTAGTGGTAAATTTTATAGTGTGAAAGACTCGGTTTTTTCTCTCATGCGGCACAGAGGCGAAAAACGCCACTATCCCAATTAATCGGCAAAATTAATGCAAACCGAGAGAAAAAACAAATTTATTTGAGTTTTTCCGAGGCTTGAAAGCCCAATCAATAACCAATCAATAACCAATCAATAATAACCAATCAATAATAACCAATCAATAATCACCGGACAAATGTCCACATCATCCTTGAACACCTTTCTGCTGTCAACCTGGAATGCCGCTGAAGCATTTAGGTTGGCAATAGTTTCTACACTATAAAAATATAATTCCATAATTCTGTGATTTTGTTAGCGCAAAATTATGGAGTTATATTATGTCCTCAAAGGACAACAATTAACTATTCTTTGATCAGATATAAGGTCCCCCAAGATAGACTTCTTTTGTTCAAATAATTGATGGTTGATTTCCCTTGTTCTGAAACACCTTCATTTTGAGTTATTAATTCATTTCCACTTATTGACCAAGTAAAAGAAGAACTGCCATAAAAGAAACCATTAATATAATTAGACTGCCTCTCCGCTGTGCCATCACTACTAAAGGTATACCTAATTTTGCCATTAGCAGGCCAGTTATTATTCCATCCACCAAGAATCAATTTAGAATAATACTTAACTATATCTTCTTGTTTATAATAAATGGCTGAATTTCCATTTATAGTCAGTGTCATAGAATTATCATCATTAATTTTATATGAAACATCTCCATTGAATTTATTACCATTCCAGTCATAAATACTTAGCTTTTTATTCTCAACAGACCAATTACCAATTGTAGATGTTTTTTTACCTTCATAATCTGGGCTATAATACACAAAAGTTTCATTTAGGTTTCCATTGGAAGTAAAAGTGTATGTCATATTTAAAATATCTTCTTCATTGAATTCAACGAATAAAGAGTTGGGGGAACCAGAATAATAACACCATACTCCAACCAATTCAGTAGGAAACTTATTATCTTCTGTGTTGTCTGGTTGGATTGGTTCGTCATTAGTATTGTTATCATCACCACATGACACCATTGTAACGCAAAAGACTGCAAGCAAAAAATAAATGTACTTTTTCATAATTGTCATTATTTAATTTCGCAAAGGTATATTTTTTCATATTTTGGCGTAAGCACAACTACTCTCATTGACTATAAACAGAAAGTAATCAACTTCTTGGCCTGTTTTACTCGCTCTTGGAACTCTTTGCGACTTGCCTCGCGTTCCTCTTTACTGCGAGCTTCTACTTCCTCCATGTCACGGACAAAACGCTCGGCGTCTTCACCCGTAAGGATTGGAGTCTCTTTAATTGGTCGTGCCATAATAGTTTCTTTTTAGTGATGTATTCTATTATCAATGCAAAGGTACAATATTTTTTACAAAAAAAGAAACATTTTGCATAAAAACTCAAAGATACACTTCCATATCATTAACAATGAACACGCAAACATCCCTCAACTGTCGGATTTGACCGCTGTTGAGCAGTTTTTTCCTTTGTTGCGTGCTATGAGTTCAATAAGGCAGTAACTGCCCATCATCGCCAGCTCTCGGTACTGGTCACACTGCGTCATCCACTCTATTGTGCCGGTTCCAATATTCAATAGCCTTATAATAGTTGTTTTTTGAAAAAAAAAACCGCATTATAGATGATAAGTCACAGAAAATAGATACCTTTGTAGGCGGTAAGAAATGATTTTATGAGAGACATAAAATTTTTATGGAACAGGTTTTGGAGATGGGTTCGCAACATCCTCATCTTCTTCTTTGTCTCGTCGATACTGGCAGTGATAGCTTTCAAGTGGGTGCCGGTGTATCGCACTCCGTTGATGTACATCAGGTGCATTGAGCAGTATATCGACGGCAAAGATCCGCAAATCAAGCACCAGTGGGTGGATATGAACCAGATTTCGCGTCACATGCCCGCAGCGGTTATCGCTAGCGAGGACTCTCACTTCTTGGAGCATAACGGCTTCGACGAAAAAGCCATTCTGCAAGCACGCCTCGTCGCCCTTGAGGGCGGCAAAGAGCGCGGCGCAAGCTCCATCTCGCAGCAGACCGCCAAAAACGTGTTCCTGTGGCAAGGACACAGTTGGATAAGGAAGGGACTGGAGGCTTATTTCACTTTCCTCATCGAGAAAATATGGGGCAAAGAACGCATCATGGAGGTCTATCTCAACTCCATAGAGATGGGCGACGGCATATATGGCGTGCAGGCGTGCGCCAACGAGAATTTCCATAAGACCGCCAGCGAACTCACGCAAAAAGATGCCGCGTTAATAGCCGCCACGCTGCCTAATCCACTGGTCTATGACTCAGCTAATCCAAGCAAATATATGGAGAAGCGCCGCAAGGACATCATCGCGGGCATGAATTACCTGCGCAACAACAATAAAGACCCTAGCTGGGGCGTTGACCCAGCTACCATAAAGAGCGAGGCTACACCTCAAGAAGAGAAAAATAACGGCAAGAAAAACAATAAAAACAGCAAAAAGAAAAAACGCTAGCTTCAAGCTAAGAGCTTCCTCCTTTTTGCTAGATATTTTGCTAGATTATCTAGAAAATCTAGATTGTCTAGAACTTCTAGAAAACACCAAACGATAAACAAACACCAAACGATAAACAAACACCAAAACTATTAACTGTTAACTATAATCTATAAATTATGGATTTCATTTCACAAAGACTACAAGCGCTGTCGCCATCGGCTACACTGGCGATGTCACAAAAGAGTAATGAACTGAAAGCTCAAGGCATTGACGTGATAAACCTGAGCGTGGGAGAACCCGACTTCACCACACCCGACCACATCAAGGAAGCCGCAAAAAAGGCGGTTGACGACAACTTCTCATTCTACTCGCCAGTGCCGGGATATATGTCGCTGCGGCAAGCTATCAGCGACAAACTCAAAAACGAGAACAACCTCGACTTCACCCCTGAGCAGATAGTGGTGGGCAATGGTGCCAAGCAATCGCTGTGCAACACAGTGCTGTGCCTCGTCAACCATGGCGACGAGGTGATTATCCCCACTCCAGCATGGGTGAGCTATGTGCAGATGGTGAACCTGTGCGGAGGTAAGAGCGTACTCGTGCCGGCAACCATCGAGACCGATTTCAAAATCACTCCCGAGCAACTGGAGAACGCTATCACCGAGAAGTCGAAACTCATAATATTGTGCTCCCCCTCCAACCCCACCGGCAGCATCTACAGCAAAGAAGAGCTGGCGGCATTAGCCGAAGTGCTGGCACGTCATCCGCAGGTGATGATTATCGCCGATGAGATTTATGAGCATATCAACTATGTGGGCAAACACGAGTCGCTGGCACAGTTCCCCGAGCTGAAAGACCGCGTGGCGGTAATCAATGGCGTGTCGAAGGCCTACGCCATGACCGGTTGGCGCATCGGCTTCGTAGCAGCTCCTCTGTGGCTCGCCAAAGCGGTGAACAAACTGCAAGGACAATACACCAGCGGTGCCTCGTCAATTGCCCAGAAAGCCGCCGAGGCTGCCTACCGTGGCTCGCAGCAGTGCGTTGAGGACATGCGCGTGGCTTTCCAGCGCCGCCGCGACCTTATCACCAGTATGCTTCAAGAGATTTCTGGCATGGAGCTGCGTGTGCCTCATGGAGCGTTCTATGTGTTCCCTAAAGTTGATGCATTCTTTGGCAAAAGCTGTGGCGACACTGTCATCAACGATGCCAATGACCTCGCCATTTACCTGCTCGAGAAGGCTCACGTGGCAAGTGTGGCTGGCGATGCCTTCTGCTGCCCGGGCTACCTGCGCATGAGCTACGCCACCAGCGACGAGAACATTATCGAAGCTGTGACACGCATCAAAGCCGCCCTCGCCGAGCTAAAATAATACACAATCTTTTCATAGCAAATTTCACCACATTTGGCAGTCAATCATAGATGGTGAAAATATCTTGTGCATATCGAATGAAATTCTTGATGAGTATCTTGAGATACTTCTAAGGTTTCGATAATGAAGAATACTCTTTTTTAGTTATTAACTGAGTCCACTTTTTAAAATGGACTCTATTATTAATTTGTTGGACTCACCTTAATATATTATGATTTCTTTTACTTGCGATTACATTGAGGGTGCTCATCCTGCGATTTTGCACCGATTGATAGAGACTAACATGACCCAGGTAGAGGGCTATAGCGAAGACCCGTTCTGTGAGAATGCGCGCACACGCATCAGGCAAGCCACAGGCTGCCCTGGTGCCGATGTGTTCTTCCTTGTGGGAGGTACCCAGACCAATAGCACCGTTATTGATGCCATGCTGCGACGCTACGAGGGAGTGGTGGCTGTTGAGACGGGGCACATCGCCGTGCACGAGAGTGGGGCGGTGGAGTTCTGCGGTCACAAGGTGATAACGCTGCCAAATCATTTGGGCAAGATGGATCCCAGCGAGCTGCGTGAGTATTTGGCTCATTTCCACGGTGACCCCACTTGGCCTCACATGGTGTATCCTGGTATGGTATATATCTCGTTCCCAACGGAATATGGTACTATATATAGCTTTGACGAGCTTAAAGCCATCAAGTCGATTTGTGAGGAATATGAGATACCATTGTTCATTGACGGCGCGCGTCTGGGCTATGGTCTTGCCAGTCCCGCTGCCGACGTTGACCTAAAAACGCTCGCCACGCTCTGCGATGTTTTCTACATTGGCGGCACAAAGGTGGGGGCTTTGTGTGGTGAGGCTGTGGTGTTCCCTAAAGGCAATGCTCCTCGCCAGTTTTTCACTATCATCAAGCAGCATGGGGCACTGCTCGCCAAGGGCAGGTTGCTGGGCATTCAGTTTGATACGCTATTCACGAATAATCTATATATGAACATCGCTCGCCATGCCATCGATATGGCAATGGAGCTGAAGAATGTGTTTGCCAACAAAGGTTTTGAGTTTTATATTGATTCTCCCACCAACCAACAATTTCCCATCTTGACGCAAGCCCAGATGGATTCACTTGAGGGACATGTTGCCTTTGAGGTGTGGGACAAGTTGCCTGACGGACGCTTCATAACCCGCTTCGCCACCAGCTGGGCAACGCCAATTGAGAATATTGATGTGTTGGCGGGGCTGCTATAGAGGATATGAGCTAACAAGCTGATAAGGAACAAGCTGACAAGGCAATGCGCTTTGCGCAGTTTAGAGGTTAGAGGATAAAAGGACAAAGGGCAAAGGACAAAGAGTATGAACTTATGTCTAAAAATGAAAACAAGAGCATTGTCGTTTCTAGTCGTTTGACTATACACTTGCCTCGTTTGCTCGTCAGCTTGTTCCTTTTCAGCTAGTTTGCTCGTCAGCTTGTTCTTTGTCAGCACTCATATACTTTCTCGTTTTTGCGCTTTTTCTCTTTCTCTAACTCTTGTTTTTCTTTCTCGGCATCCTTTTTCTTTTGTATTTTTTGTTTGGGCTTTTCTCGTTCGTTAGGTTTCTGGTTGTTGCCTTCGCTGAAGCTCTTGATGATGTCCTCAGCGACCTCTTGATTGCCGTAGAGATAATTAATGACGACCTCAATCACTGTAGTGGTCTTGTCACTCACCAGATAGGCGATGATGCAGCGAGTTCCGTCGGGCATTGTTCCCTCAAGGGCGTGGCACTTGAAGCCTTTTACCTTGATTTTCATTATCTCGGTGTCGTACATGTTGAATCCCATTGCACGGCTTTTCAGTCGCTCCTCAAGGTTTTTCTTGTTGGTCTTATCGTTCTTGATGTAGTGCTGGAGAGTCATCACCATCTCGTCCCAGTTGACCTGTGCCGAGGATGGGTCTTGGAAAAAACTGAAAGGCACATATCCACCTTCGGGAGCGTCGAAAGCGATGTCATATTTGTCCCATGTATATACCCTTGCGTTGGCGGTGATAGCGGGCAATAGGGTGACTGACAGCATAAGGGCAAAGTGCTTAAAATATTTAGTTGCTAATCTCATAGTCAATATCTTCTTTTTTGTTCGTTGTAGTAGTGTCGACGGGAAGAGGCTCTGCATTGCTTAGCCATTTCTCCCACTCTTTTTCATTGCCATTGAAAACATTGAGGTCAACATCCCCATTTATGCCTTTCACGCGACCATGCTTGCTGTACTGTTGTAGCTGGTGAGGTGTGTCATTTATCTTTTCTGGGTCTTGAAACGAGCAGAGCCACAGCCCCACATTTATTAGTCGCTGGCGGTCTTTTACATATTTTTTGTAGCCGTTGCCATTGGTGTAGATCATCACCTTGAAGCCGCGCGACAGGAGGTTGTCGATCATCGCGTCGAGATTCTTTATGGCAATGTCGTCTCTCACGTTCTTGTTCAGCCTGTCGTCTTCTTCAATGTCGATAATCAGTGGCAAGTCGAGTTTGCGCCAGCCCACCGCCTCGATAAAATTCTTTGCTTGGTTTATACCGTCGGAGTTCATAATGAAATAGTGATAGGCTCCCACCTTCAGGTCGTTGGCTTTGGCGCGGTTATAATTAGAGGTGAAACGGTTGTCTTGAAAGTCAACTCCCTCGCTCGCCTTGATGATGACGAAACTATAATCATCGTTCTTCACTCTGTAGAAATCGATGTCGCCGTTGTGGCTAGAGATGTCGATGCCAACGATAGGATACTTGCTGCGGTCCACTACCACTTCGCCATGCCACCAGTAGTAGAGGGCATGGCGATTTTTGTAACACCAAATCCCTCCCAGCACAACAAGGAGTACAGCAAGCCCTATTGTGACTCGCTTGAAGACCTTGCCGTGGCGGCGTTTGGCCTTAGGGGTGCTGCTTGCTGTGCTCTTGTCCATTGTGGTGGTAAATAGTGTTATTAATTCAAGTTCCGCAAGTTGTTAGCTTACTCACTAGTTTATAGTTTGTGGGTTATAGGCTAATTAGTGCAAACTTTTGAAAAATTTGAAAAAAATCTTCTCCAAACACTAACCTCTAAGCTTCAAGTTTATAAAGTTTTAGTTTATAAACTTGAATTATTAACGACGCTTGCCGTTGCGCTTCTGTTGTTCTTTCAGGGCCTGCTGCTGACGGCGCTGTGCTTCCTCTAGACGAGCCATGAATCCGCTCTTTTTCTTGGGCTTCTTGGCGTTTTCGGCCATCACGGCTCTCACCTTGTCTTCTTTTACCATAAGGCGTGTCAAGAAGGTCTGAATGATGGTGATGAGTAGCGACACAAAGTAGTAGTAGCTAAGACCAGCGGCATAGGTGTTGAAGAATACGAGGAACATGACTGGCATCAAGTACATCATCCACTTCATGCCAGGCATCTGGCTCGACGACTGCGACTGCATGTTCACGTATGTGTAGGCGATATTGGTGATGGTCATCAGCAAGCAGAAGATGCTCAGGTGGTCGCCTAGGAAGGGGATGCTGAACGGCAACGAGATGAGGGCATCGGGAGCACTCAAGTCGGGTGCCCACAGGAACGACTGTCCGCGCAGGTCAATACTCGATGGGAAGAACCAGAACATGGCAATCAGGAACGGCATCTGCAGCAGCATTGGCAAACAGCCGCCCATGGGGTTGGCACCGGCTTGTTTGTAGAGTTCCATAATCTTCTGCTGCTTTTTCATGGCGTCTTCCTGATTGGGGTACTTCTCGTTTATGGCTTGGATGTCGGGTTGCAAAATCTTCATCTTAGCCTGCGACATATAGCTCTTGTAGGTCAACGGCCACAGTGCCAACTTGAGCAGGATGGTGAGTAGAAGAATGATGATGCCCATCGACCATCCGGTCTTGCATAGCCAATTAAACACCGGCATGATGATGCCAGAGTTAATCCAGCGGAAGAGCTTCCACCCCAGCGACACGAGGCGGGTGAGGTGAAGATCCTCTTCCTTTGAGAACTGGTCGTAGCTCGACAGCAAGTCATAGCGGTTGGGACCGAAGTAGAAGTAGAACGATGCCGGAGCAGCATTTGAATAGCTATAGTTGAAACTAGTGTTGATATCGATAGCTTTCAAGTACTTGTCGTAGTCTTTCTCGCCATCTTTGTAGGCTATGCTCTGAAAATCGGTTTTGCCGTTGAAGCAGTCGTTGGCAATTAGCACTGTCGAGAAGAATTGGCTCTTGGCCGAGATCCATTTCACCTTGTCGTTCACGCTTTTCTTCTCTTCGCCGTTCTCGCTAAGGTTATCAACCTCGTCGTCGCCATGAAGTTTCCAATACAGAGCACTGTTGCGCTCCTCAAACTGCTTGCCGGCTTCCTGGCGTTGTATCTTCTGTTCCCAGTGGAATTCCATGTTGGTGATGTTGGTGTGCATGAAGCTGTCCATATTCTTCTGCAGAATTTCCATCTTCACCAAGTAAGTCCCTTTCACTAGTGTGTAACGGATGCTCCACTTGGCGCCGTTGGGAAGGTTCACCAGCGACATGGTCACCGATGAGTCGTTCTGGTTCTCGGGAACGAAATAGAAGTCTTTGGTGTCGAAGCTCTGGTCTATGTTTTTGAGGATGAAGCTGTAACTGTTGTTGTCGGGGCTTATCAACTCAACGTCGGGAATGCTGCCGATGTCCTTCTTGTAGTCTTCTTGCGTGTGGTAAGCCTTGTAGCCGTTGAGCGTGGCACGGCTAATCATGCCGCCCTTGGTGCTGATTTCTATCTCGAGAGAGTCGTTCTTGAGCGTTACATTCTGGTTGGTTCCGGTAAGGCAGCCACTGAATTTTTGCGCACTACGGAATTTGCTGATTGCTTTCCTGACGGCATCAACAGCATTGATGTTCTTGTTCACACTATCGATACTAAGCGTTGAGTTCCCCACTTTTACAGTACCCGTGAGTTTGCCACCAACTTGTTTTACGCTTACACCTTCATAAACTAGTGCGCTGTCGTTATTTTCTGCCACGAGAGAGCTTAGCTTATCCCAGTCTTCTTGCGTCAGTGTGTCTTTGGGTGTATCGGGGTTGGCGTTTTCTTTTTTCTCGGCTTGCTTGTTGTTGTCTTGCTGGGCATCTTTGGCGTTGTTTGACTGACAATACATAAAGCCAAAGATGACCGCGCACATCAGCAACATTCCAATGACCGTGTTTTTATCCATATTTTAAAGTGTGTTTTTTAACGTAATAATCGTGATTTACTATTTTATTATCTCTTGTTTTTCTCTTCTATAGCTGCACGCACAAAGTCCATGAAAAGAGGGTGGGGCGTGAGCACTGTGCTGCTGTACTCGGGGTGATATTGAGTGCCTATGTACCACTTGTTGTTGGCAAGTTCTATAACCTCCACAAGGTGTGTCTCGGGGTTCTCGCCCACGCAGTTCATGCCAGCAGACTCGAGCTGGGTGCGGTACTCGTCATTAAGCTCAAAGCGGTGACGGTGGCGCTCTTCGATGTCGAGGTTGCCGTAAGCCTTTGCAACTTTCGTGCCAGGTTTCAGATGGCAAGCGTATGCGCCCAGGCGCATCGTGCCGCCCATGTTGGTGATGCTCTTCTGCTCTTCCATCAGGTCGATAACGTTGTTTGGGGTTTTGGGGTCAATCTCCACGCTGTTGGCATCGGTGAGCCCCAGCACGTTGCGGGCAAACTCGATGACCATGCACTGCATGCCGTAGCAGATTCCAAAGGTGGGCTTGTCGTGCTCGCGGCACCACTTGAGGGCGGCAAACTTGCCCTCGGTGCCTCGTTGGCCGAAGCCGGGGGCAACCACCACGCCGTCCATGTCGCTTAGCAGCTCCTCGGCATTGCCGTCATTGACCCTCTCGCTAGAGATGTAGGTAATCTTCACTTTGTGGTCTTGATATACGCCGGCGGTGAGCAGACTCTCGTCGATGCTCTTGTAGGCGTCTTGCAACTCCACATACTTGCCCACGAGACCTATCTTTACCACTTCGCTGGCGTTGCGCATCTTGTCGAGGAAGAAATTCCACTTTGTCAAGTCGGGCTCGTTGTTGAAAGGCGTGCCGGTCTTCTCGAGGATAATTTGGTCGAGACGCTGGCGGTGCATCATCAACGGCACCTCGTAGATGCTGGGGGCGTCGAGGCTCTGGGTCACTGCATCGGGACTCACGTTGCAGAACTGCGCCACCTTGCGGCAATGTGCTGCGGGCAACTCGCGTTCGGTGCGAAGTACGAGCACATCGGGTTGAATTCCCACTTGTTGCAGCTGCTTAACGCTGTGTTGAGTGGGTTTCGTCTTTAGCTCGCCTGCCGCCTTGATATAAGGCACATAGGTGAGGTGAACAACCACGCAGTTGCGGCTCAATTCCCATTTGAGCTGACGCACCGCCTCGAGGAACGGCAGCGACTCGATGTCGCCCACAGTGCCGCCTATCTCGGTGATGACGAAGTCATATTTCCCTGTGTTGCCCAGCAACTTCACGCAACGCTTGATCTCGTCGGTGATGTGAGGGATAATCTGCACCGTCTTGCCCAGATAGTCGCCGCGGCGCTCCTTGTCGATGACGCTCTGATACACACGCCCAGTAGTGACGTTGTTGGCGCGGGTGGTCTTGATGTTGGTGAAACGCTCGTAGTGACCCAGGTCAAGGTCAGCCTCGTGGCCATCGACGGTGACATAGCACTCGCCGTGCTCGTAGGGGTTCAAAGTGCCGGGGTCGATGTTGATGTAGGGGTCAAATTTCTGCATCGTCACGTTGAAGCCGCGAGAGAGTAGAAGCCTCGCAATAGACGACGAGATAATCCCCTTGCCAAGCGATGACACCACGCCACCAGTAACAAAAATATATTTCGTGTCCACTTAAGTTATAAATTTTAAACTTAATTTTTTCTAGGTGATATTTTTCTTTACAAACTGCAAAGATAAGCATTTTCTCGCAACCGATTCCCCCCTCAGTGATAATTTGGAAATATTTTTTAAAAATCGGCAAAAAAGAACCGACCCCTTTTGCCGAAATAACCCAAAAATCGGTAAAAAGGAACCGACCCCTTTTGCCGTTTTTTTATGTTTGATAACTTATCTTTTATTATTTTAAGGTTTTGAGTTTTCCCTTTTGTATGAAATGTTTAGTTACTCCTAAAAGATTTATTAATTGACCGTATGTTATCCCATACTCTTTTGCTTTGGTTGATATTGTTAGTTTAACAACCTTGGGCAAGTCTTTCATGTTTTCAATATCTCTGAATTCTTCAGGCACAAGCGATCTCATTATTGTCTCTGCTTCGGTGTCGTCAACGCGCTCAATATCTACTGGTGAGATAAAAGACCTCGGAACTTTCGCCTCAAGCACTATGTCTTTTACTTGTGCTCTTGTAATGCTCTCGAATGGGATGACTTGCTCACAGATTCCTCTCTCATAGGTCTTTTCGGGCAATTCATACTCATGCCAGCTGCTCCACTGGTACCATCCTGGTTTCTTCACCATTCCTGCTTTTACTGGATTGTAGTGGATGTAATGAAGCAGGGTTATGAAATAATTGGTGTCATCTACAGGCTCGCTTCTGAATCGTCCTTCAAATAGTGGTCCTGACCTTTTGCGTCGCTTGTTGAAGTAACTGACATAGGCCACGCCAAGACGCTTCATAGTGTCGCTTATTGACTCGTCGAGTTCGGCGATTAGCAAATGTATGTGGTTTGTCATCAAGCAATAAGCGTAGATTTTGCAAATTGGTGGCTTAGAGTTTCCGTTCTTATCTACTGGCTTGGCCAGCGAACGTAAAATCTTCTCCATTTTCATGAAATCGATGTCGTCCAGGAAAATATCGTCTCTGTTGATGCCGCGCAGCATCACATGATAGATTCCAGATGGACTGGGGATTCTCAGTTTTCTGGGCATAATTTGAATTTTTTGATTGTTGATTTTTCGATTGCAAAGGTAAATAAAATATTAAAAAAACAAAAATAATGCGATAAAAAACGGTAAAAAAGAACCGACCCTTTTTGCCGAAATTTAGTTGATTTTTTTGCGAGATAAAAATGCCCTGCGGCGATTCACATCGGGCAGGGCTTTTATTGTTTACTTAACTAATTTCAAATATTTTCTGTTTTTACCAGTCTATGAATTGAAAATTCAACTAATAACTAATTCACTTTAAAATTTTCACGATGCAAAGTTCGGGGTGTTTCGTGGGGTGTACAATCGCTATGTTTTGGTATTTTTTCTGAAAGTAGTCATTATTTTTTGTGTTTTTACTCGAAAAGGGTTATTTTTGCAGTCAGAAATCACAAAAAACATGAGAAAAACATGAAGAAATTGTTGTTTATTTTATTGCTTTTGTTGTCCTGTTCACAAGCGGGCGGTCAACTGTTGTGGAAAGTGAGTGGCAATGGATGTTATGAGGAGTCTTATTTGTTTGGGACTCTGCATCTTGAGACTAGCGAGTTTATTGACAGTGTTCCAGGTCTCGCCTCTGCTATTGAAAATGTGGATGTTATCTTCGGAGAGCTGGAGGGCGATGACATGCTGAGCATGAACACTATGCTCCAGATGATGAAAGAGGCTACCGCTCCCGCCGACAGCACCCTTGACAAATTGCTTTCTCCAGAGGATTATAAAATAGTTGACGATGTGATTAAGAAATATATGTTTGGCTTCGGTCTTAAGGAGCTTGGGGTTTTGAAGCCCGCCGTCCTCACTCTCTACTTGGAAATGATGCAGATGCAGAAGCTCTATCCTAAAAGTTTAGACCCCAACAACCTGATTGATGTCGCCATTCAAAAGCGCGGAAAACAGCTGGGCAAGCGAGTTGAAGGTCTTGAGGGAGTGGAGGACCAGACTTCGGCCCTCTTTGGCATCCCGCTCACTGAGCAGGCCGAGGATTTGGTGGACTTCTGCCGCAAGGACCAGGAGTTTGCCGATAGTAGCAGCCAGTTGCGTGACGCTTATCGTGCCCAGGACCTCTCCGCGATAGAGAAAATCGTCTTTGACCCTGAGATGGGAATGGACGAAGAAAGTATGGATCGCATGAGTTATAACCGCAACCGCAAGTGGATGGAGAAAATCACCCAGACACTTCCTGTGCAGCGTGTGCTGGTTGCCGTGGGTGCCGCGCATCTGGTTGGTGAGCAGGGGTTGATTGAGCTTCTCCGCTCGCGCGGCTACACTGTTGAACCTGTGTCAGGGCGATAAAAAAGTCTTTATATAGGCATAAACTCCGAAATAATGCTTACCTTTGCACATCATTTTCACATTAAATAAAAATTAACAACAACTTTAAACAATATGAAAAGGTACCTAAAATTGAATTTCTGCGTTCGGTTAATCATTGCTTTCTGTGCAATAAGTATGGTTTCATGCAAGATTGACATGCCCAAAGAGACAGAGTCGTCGTTTGAGACTATGACGGTGAAAAAAACCGACATAGAGATTCCCATAAAGTTCAGCGCGAAGATGAAGGGTCAGAGTGATGTGACTATTTCGCCTCAGGTGAGCGGTCAGCTGATGAAGATCTGCGTCACCGAGGGTCAGCAGGTGAGTGCCGGACAGACGCTCTTTGTCATCGACTCCCGCAATGCGCAGCATGAGTTGCAGTCGGCTCAAGCCTCTGTTCAGTCGGCGCAAGCCAACGTGCAGTCGGCGCAAGCCGGGCTGCAGTCGGCACAGGCCAACCTGCAGTCGGCACAAGCCAAGGCCAACAGCGCCAAGCTGGAATATGAGAGCAACAAGAACCTCTTTGACAAGAAAATCGTGAGCAAATACACGCTCGACACCTCCGAGAACAACTACAAGCAAGCCCTGGCCGCAGTGGGGCAAGCCAAGGCGTCGGTAGAGCAGGCGCGTGCCACGGTAGAGCAGGCGCGTGCTTCGGTGACGCAAGCTCAAACTGGCGTCAGCAGCGCCAGGGTGAACCTCGGCCTGTGTACCATCACCTCCCCAGTGTCGGGCATTGTGGGCACTATCAACGTGCGTGCCGGCGACCAGGTGAGCCCCATGACGCAGCTCACCATCGTGAGCGGCAACCGCCAGATGGAGGCATGGTTCTCAGTTCCAGAGTCTATTATCGAAGCTGGCGTGAGCGAGGGGGCTACTTCTAGCGATAACAGTAAATATATAGCCTCTCTTCCCGATGTTACCTTTGTAATGAAAAACGGCACAGAATATCCTCACAAAGGTCGTGTCTCAAGTGTGACCGGAGTGGTTGACGCCGCAACAGGCTCACTGTCATGCAAAGCCACTTTCGCCAATCCTGAGGGGCTCCTATATTCTGGAATTCAAGGCACTGTGGTGCTTCCTCTGAGCGAAAAGAATGTTATGGTAATCCCCCAGACTGCTGTGGTTCGTTTGCAAGACAAGGCTCTAGTCTATAAAGTAAAAGCCGACAGCACTGCTACCGCAGTCACTGTGGCAATTAATGACACCGGCAACGGCAAGGACTTCATTGTTACTGAAGGTCTCAATGTTGGCGATCGCATTGTCACCGTGGGAGCAAACAATCTTCAAGAGGGTCAAAAAGTGCTGTTCCCCACCGCAACAAAAAAGGAAAAATAATTCATGAAAAACAATATATTCATCAACAAATATGTGATGGCGTGTGCTATTGCAATCGTCATCACTCTGGTGGGTGTGATTTGCATCAACACGCTACCCATTGAGCAGTACCCCAACATAGCGCCGCCCACAGTGCGCGTCTCCACATCTTATACTGGCGCCGACGCTAATACTATCATGAAATCGGTAGTGCAACCACTGGAGGAGAACATCAACGGCGTGCCAGGAATGAGCTACATCACCAGCTCGGCTTCGTCAACGGGCGAAGTGTCGATTCAGGTGTATTTTGAGCAAGGCACCGACCCCGACCTGGCGGCAGTGAACGTCCAGAACCGTGTGAGCCGTGCTACCGCGCTGCTGCCCGCCGAGGTGACAAAAGTGGGTGTGGAGGTGATGAAACAGCAGAGCAACATCTTGCACATTGGCGCGCTGAAAAGCGTTGACGGCAAGTATGATACCGATTTCATAGCCAACTATATCGACATCAATGTGCGTCCCCGATTGATGCGCATTACTGGTGTGGGCGACGTGATGTCGCTGGGCAACACCTACGCTCTGCGCATCTGGCTCAAGCCCGATGTGATGGCTCAGTATGGATTGGACCCCAACGATGTGTTTGCTGCCATTGGCGGTCAGAGTTTCGTTGCCGCTACCGGCTCGCTTGGTGAGCAGTCTGAAAATGCCTACCAATATTCCATGGAATATAAGGGAACGTTGAAGACAGTAGAGGAGTTTAACGACATTGTGTTACGCTCCAGCAATGGTGGCAACCTGCTGCATCTAAGCGATGTGGCAAAGGTGGAGATAGGTGCCGTGAGCCACAACTTCACTTCAAACATCGACGGCAAGCCAGGCACCATCTACATGGTGTTCCAGGCACCAGGCGCTAATGCCACCGAGGTAAATGCCCGCATCAACAAGCTCTATGAGGAACTTAAACCTACGATGCCCGCCGGCTTGGAATTTGAGATATTGGAGACCAGCGACGACTTCCTCTTTGCCGCCATCCACAACGTGGTTGAGACGCTGGTCATCGCCATTATCCTCGTGATTCTTGTGGTGTATTTCTTCTTGCAGAGCTTCAAGGCGACGGTCATCCCGTCAATTTCGATTATCGTGTCGTTGCTGGGAACGTTTGCCATCGTGTCGCTTGCTGGGTTCTCGCTTAATATCCTGACGCTATTTGCTCTAGTGCTCGCCATTGGAACTGTGGTAGATGATGCCATCGTCGTCGTCGAGGCGGTGATGGCGAAGATAGAGGGTGGTGTCACCGACCCCAAGCAAGCCACCCGCGAAGCCATGAGCGAAGTGTCGATAGCCGTAATCTCGTGTACCCTGGTGTTTATGGCGGTGTTCATCCCCGTGGCTTTCATGCCGGGCACCTCAGGGGCGTTCTTCACACAGTTTGGTGTCACGCTGGCGTCGGCAGTGGGCTTGTCGTGTGTGTCGGCACTGACTATATGCCCTGCGCTGTGTGCTATCATGATGCGCTATTCCAACGACGGAAAGGAGAAGAAGAACCTCAACTACTATGTGACCAAGGCCTACAAGGTAAGCTATAATGCCATCCTAAAGAAATATAAAAAGAGCGTAAGTGGCTTTATTAAGCGCCCGGTAATCTCTTGGGCTCTGCTCGCGGTGGCTGCTGTGCTGTTGATTATTTTCATGCGTGGCTTGCCGTCGGGACTTGTGCCTCAGGAGGATCAGGGTGTGTTCTTCGCCGAGGTGCGCGCTCCCGAGGGCTGCACTCTTCATGAGACTCAAGAAATAGTCAAGAAAGTTGAAGAGAAGGTGAAGAAAATTCCCGAACTGGAGAACTATGCTGTGGTGAGTGGTTATGGTATGATGGCAGGCCGCTCGGGCAGTTGCTATGCCACACTCATCATTCGCCTGAAAAACTGGGACGACCGCCCAGGCATGAACCATAATATCATGCTCGTCTATGGTCGTTTCGCAATGGACTGTAAAGACATAAAGAATGCTCAGGTCATCCCGTTCCAGATGCCTCAAGTGCCGGGCTATGGCTCTAACAACGGTGTGAGTCTTGTGCTGCAAGACCTCCAAGACCGCCCAATGACAGAATTTAATGTCGAGGCCACTAAGTTCATCGCCAAGCTCAATGAGCGCCCCGAGATAATGATGGCGATGTCGGCCTATTCTGAGCGATTTCCAAAATATCAAATAGATGTAGATGCCACGCAGTGCGACCGTGCGGGTGTTACACCGGCAGCGGTCTTAAGCACTCTGGGGGCCTATTGTGGCGGCTCTTACGTGGGCAACTTCAACCAGTTTGGCAAGGTGTACCGCATCATTGCCAATGCCTCGCCCGAGTATCGCCTCGACCCCTCGTCGCTCAATAACATCTTTGTGCGGGTGCAAGGCGGCAAGATGGCGCCCATCTCAGAGTTCGTCACGCTCAAGGATATTGTGGGGTCGGCATCGGTCGATCATTTCAATCTATATCAGAGCATTACTTGTGGTATAATGACCGCCAACGGCTACTCGGAGGGTGATGCTCAAAAGGCTATTGCCGAAGTGTTTAAGGAAGTGATGCCTAACGGTTACAGCTATGAGTATAGCGGCATGTCGCGCGAGGTGGCAGAGACCTCGGGTTCTAACGCTACGGCTCTCATCTACGTTATTTGCGTCATTCTCATCTACTTGATTCTGGCGTCACTTTACAACTCCTGGTTCACGCCCTGGGCGGTGCTGCTGAGCGTGCCCTTCGGTCTTATGGGGTCGTTTGGCGCGGTGTGGCTCGTGTCGCTGCTCCACCTGCCAGGCATGGAGAACAATATATACTTGCAGACGGGTGTTATCATGCTCATTGGTCTGCTGGCTAAGACGGCAATCCTCATCACCGAGTTTGCTGCCGAGCGCCGCGCTCAGGGTCTTAGCATCCGCGACGCCGCCTTCGCCGCCTGCGAGGAGCGTCTGCGCCCCATCTTGATGACAGTTGTCACGATGATAGCGGGTATGATACCGCTCATCATCGCCGGTGGAGCCGGTGCCAACGGCAACCGTGTCCTTGCTCTTGGTGTAACCGCCGGTATGGCGGTGGGCACGCTTGCCCTGCTCTTTGTCGTTCCGGCGTTCTTCATAGTGTTCCAGAAGCTGCATGAGAAATTCCAGGGTCAAGCTGTGACCGAAACGTCAGATCCCGCGCAAGAAACTTCAGAACCCGCGCAAGAAGCGGTTGAAGATAAGAAAGAGACAGAAGAACCGATGCAAGAAACAGAAGAATCGGTGAAAGAGACAGTAGAAGAGACGAATGCCGAGGCTGAGAATGTTAAAGCGGTTATTGAAGAGGAGAAACCAATTGATGACACGAAAAAAACCGAATAAAATGAAAAAATTAACAATAATAGTAAGTATTGGCGTGTTGTGCCTCATGGCTGCAGGCTGCAAGTCGTTTAAAAGTCTGTATGACAAATATGAGCCTAACACCCAGATTCCTGCCGATGTGTTAGGTATCGACGCTGGCGGCTCGCTTGCTGATGTGACCGCTCCGCTATCGTGGAGGGAGTTTTTCGCCGACCCGCTTTTGCAGCGGCTCATCGACTCGGCACTGGTTCGCAACACCGATCTCAACTCGGCACGCATCGCCATTGAGCAGAGCGAGACATCATTGGAGATGTCGAAGAAGTCGATTCTGCCGTCACTGTTTTTCTCGCCATCGGGGACTATCGCCAATTTCAACAGCGCCACGTCAAAGACTTACAATGTGCCGTTGCAGGTCAATTGGGACATGGGCTCTTTAGGGTCTTACACCAATAAAAAGCGCGCCGCCAACGCCGTGCTGCTGCAAAATCGTGCCCATGAGGAGGCCGTGCGCGCCAATCTGATATCTACCGTGGCACAGCAATATTGCCTGCTGCAGTTGCTTGACCGCCAGTTAGAGATTTTATACCAAACCGACAGTCTGTGGACCGTGTCGTTAGAGACCCAGAAGGTGTTGTGGGAGAACGGCAAGATATATTCTACCGCTGTCAATCAGCTTGAGTCGTCGTGCTTGAGCGTGAAGACGCAGATTGTGGACGCCAAGCGCGACATACGTGGCGTGGAGAATGCCATCTGTCGAATATTGGCGTTGCCGCCACAGCACATCGAGCGTAACAGTTGGGGCAGCTTCACGATGCCGCAGATGGTCGCCGAGGGCATCTCGGCGCAAATGCTGATGTATCGTCCCGACATACGTCTCGCCGACTATGCCATGGAGGAAGCGTTCTACAATATGCAGACTGCCCGCTCGGCATTCTATCCCGGTCTTTCGCTCTCGGGCTCGCTAGGGTGGACCAACAGTGCCGGTGGTGCTGTCATCAACCCAGGCAAGATATTGACCAGCATCGTCGGCTCAATAGCTCAACCCATCTTTGCGCGTGGGCAGCTCAAAGGCAATCTGAAGATTGCCCAGCTCACGCAGGAAAACCTGCGCAACCGCTATGTGCAGACCATCATCGATGCCAGTAACCAGGTGAATGAGGCTCTTGCCGACTGCCAGAACGCGAGCGAGAAATATGGCTACTATCGCCGCCAGGTGGAAGTGCTCCACGATGCCTACAATGGCACCCACGAGCTTATGGACAACGGCAAGGCGAGCTATCTAGAGGTGCTCACCGCGCAGGAATCGCTGCTCAGCGCGCAGCTTAATGAGGCGGTGAACATGTATGACGCCGCCCAAGCCGTCATCGCGCTATATATCGCCCTCGGCGGAGCAACAAGATAGCTTATGGTTTAGCGCTTCGCTAGTTTGCCGCTCGCTGCGCTTCGCTAGTTAGCAGCTCGCGTTGCTCGCTAGTTAGCCGTTTCACTAGTTCCCCGATCCCCGATAAACAAAAAACGATCCCCGATCTCCGATTCCCGATCCCCGATAATCAATAACCAATAACCAAAAAACACAGTATTATGTTAAAAAAATTATTCTTAACTTGTTTTATAGTATTATTGTCGGTTGTGTCAATCAAGGCGCAACGTGTTCTTGTGATAGACAGTGATGGCATGCCCATACCATATGTCACAGTAACCACTCCCGATGGCAAGTATGTCGCCAGCACCGACATCGACGGCTGGATAGAGAATCTTGCCGGGCACACCACCATCACCTTGTCGCAAGTGGCTTATAAGCCACTCACGGTAAATCTTGCCGAGGTGGTTGATGGCGTGATTACTATGGAAGATGCCGAGTATGTGCTTCCTGACATGGTCGTCAAGCCCAAAGAATTGCTGTATGTGCAGACCTACTATCGTGTTACTCAAATCGATGAGGATGGTCCCGTCTATTACAGGGCCGGCATCATTGACAACACCTACGAGCGTGCAAAGGATAAGTTAAGCATCAAGGAGAAAAGCATCTCGGCTGCCGAGAGCGGTTTGCTTAAATTCACTCTCAACACGCTGGTGGGAGGCATGATAAAAGACCTGTGCAAGTTGCATAAGCAATCGACCTATCAAAAGGTGACCAGCAACGATGGCAAGTGGGCACATGTGAGCGTCACCCCTGACTCCACCGGCAGGCAAGTGATTAGCGACTCTGAATCGGTGCTGGGGTATATCGATGAGGACAAGCCCGGCGGCACACGCACCGTCTCGCTCAACCTGTGGCTCCTTAACAAGCATCGTGATATTGCCAATGAGAAAAATGAGAAGAAGAAAGACAAAAAGCAAGCCGAGCTTGAGGTGACCGAGCAAAACAGCGAGCATAGCTTCTTTGAGGTCTATCGCATCGACGAGAATGGGCATTCATCGATAGGCGATTTCGTGATGCAGCAGTCGCTCCACAGAGGCGAGCTCAAGCGCACAAAGAAGAAATACATCCTTATTATAGAGTCGTTTGCCACCGAGAAGGCTTATATCGACAAAAAAGAGTTCAAGCAGACCCGCAAGGACAACGATGTGGACAAGAGCTATGAGGACATGCTGCGCTATGAGAAGGCACACAACATCCCACCGCTTGCTCCGCACTTGAGAACACAAATTGACAAATTGTTTGTGAAAGGACAGTAGCGGCATTTTAACGATAAAAAGCTGCTGTATTAGGATTTTTTCTTATCTTTGCCGAAAATTTTGGAGATATGCGAACCGTGAATTTTTACTTACTGCTGATAATCAGTGCTTTGTTTTTGCTCACGTCGTGTGAACACGATGAGCCTAACCAGGTCAAGCGCCGTGGCGAGCGACAGATTTATGTGCTCACCAGCGAAGGTCACATCTATGACCTTATGGGCGACAGAATTATGGAACTCCCCAACTGCGAGTATGCAAGTGAGATAATTAGCGATGGAGATGACTATTTCGTTTCGGGAAAGAGTACCAAGGACAAGGTGGGATACTGGAAAAACGGCAAGTGGAACACGCTGCACATCGATTTTATCGATAATGTGAGCCACGAGACGCAAGGTATAGCCAAGTGGGACTATTACATCTACCTCTTTGACTATCCCTACATCTTGAAAAACAGTGGAATCTTCCCCCTTGATGACTGTGAGTATTTCAGCCCCTCAAGCCAGTGCATTGCCGTGAGCAATGGCAAATGCTATCTAGCGGGAGTTGAATGGCATGAAGGTGATGAGCCCAACGATGCGGTGCTTTACTATGAGCACAAGGGTCGCTATGCCAAGGCAGTCCTTCCCAAGCCCGGCCCCGATGTGAGCGGCCACGCCACTACAATCTATGCTTACGACGCCGACCATACCATTGTGGGAGGGCATGTGGGAACCGAGCCATGTATATGGGTTGACCAGGTGTTACAGATACTTCCTCGCACTTTTAACGCGCCTTTTTATGATGCCGACGTTCCCGTAGGTCATGTGAGCTCGACGACTTATCTTAATGGTCACATCTATGCCTGTGGCTATGAGGAAGATGAGGATCACAATATGCATGCCATTCTATGGGTTGACGGAGTGCCACAGCACCCGATGACACCCCGCCAGCAGAATGTGCGGTGGTCCTTTGCCGAGGAGTTGATTGCCTATGGCGATGACTTGTATATGCTCACTTTTGAGTGTTACGATACGGTTTCTTCTGATGGAGAGAACGATACTGAAATTGATATCCTGATTTGGATGAACGATAGGGTAATTGCCAAGTACAATGGCATTGATATCGTTAATTTCACTGTGGTATGAGGTAAGTTCATAGTTCACAGTTCATAGTTCACAGTTCACAGTTCATAGTTCACAGTTATCAGTTTTGTTCCACGTTCCACGTTCCACGCGCCGTAGGCGCACAGTTTACTTATCACTTGACACTTAAAAAAAACACGTAAATGTATATGAGATTT
This sequence comes from uncultured Prevotellaceae bacterium, assembly GCA_937904375.1. Lineage (GTDB taxonomy): Bacteria > Bacteroidota > Bacteroidia > Bacteroidales > Muribaculaceae > Sodaliphilus. The sequence continues at coordinate 27,711 of CALDIG010000233.1, read as the reverse complement.
TTTAGAATTATAATAGTATTGGTTCTTGCAGGTGTTGCTAGCCCTTCTCAGGCACAAATTGTTACAAAGATGTTGGGCAAAGAGCAACAACAATTCAATGTCGATAGCCTCATTCACGATTTTGATAACCGTCCTTTTTTTGGCATCTTCAAGGACAACTATTTTGCGGTTGGTACGGCACTGAATCACCAGCCTAGCGAGTATAACAGCGACGTGAAGTTCCAGATCAGCTTTCGCCAGCGCCTCACCAAGTCGATACTTCCACTGCACAGCCACATTTTCTTGAGCTACTCGCAGAAGGCCATGTGGAACATCTTTGAGGAGTCGATGCCCTTCCACGACCTGAACTTCAACCCGGGAATTGGTGTGCTAACCCCCATTTTCGTTAAAGGTCGCCTAGTGGGGAGCACCCTGATCATGATTGAGCATGAGTCCAATGGCCGTGACGGTGAGGCCTCACGCAGCTGGAACAAAATCTCATTTGCTGGTTCGGCATATATGAACCGCAACTTGATGCTGCATGCCAAGGCGTGGATACCCATCATTGATGGTCAGAACAACAAGGACATCTTAAAGTACAGCGGCATTTTCCAGGGTGGAGCCCAGTTCATCTCTAACAACAGGCGCTGGGTTGCCGATGTGACCTTCGTCAAGCGGCAGGGCTGGAATTTTAGCTTCAACACTATCATCAACGTGGGCTTCCGCATCCGCGAGAAGGACAACCAGTTCCTGATGCTGCACTTCTATGACGGCTATGGCGAGAACATGCTCGACTACAATAAGTATCACTGCCGTCTGCGCCTGGGACTGCTCATCAGGCCCTCTTTCTTCAGCGACTTCTAGGCCAACGAGCCGACAAGTAACAAGCTAACAAGGCAATAGTAGCCGTCGCACTTCTTACTTCTTACTTAAATAAAAATCACTGTCTTCCATAAACGATAAACCATAAACGATAAACGAAATTCGATCCCCGATCCACGGACAAGGCACGCCTTGTCCCTACATAACACTTAACAATTAAACTTAACTCCTTTTGCCTATATAGATAATGAGACGCTATTTCTTGACATTGATGATTGTGTTGGCTTTGCCGGTGCTGTCATGGGGGCAGCAAGCAGCAGTGCAACATGTTCTGCCCGAGCGGCGCGACACCGTGGCTCTCGACACCGTGGCTCTCGACACCGTGCAGCAGCTAAGCAAGTTTCAACAGTTTAAGCAGAGCATCACCAAGCGCATCAACGACAAGCTCAATGAACCTTACGACACCACTCGCGACAACCGCTACTGGTGGCGCGCCATGAAACATGGCAAGGTCAACTTCAATGACAGCTCTATGCGTTATCCCAAGTTTCTCATGTTTTGCTACAAGACCTACAAGTGGGGCGACAAGGCCTTTAACAGCTACGACAGCGCCTACGTGGTGGGTACCGGCAAGAATTGGAAACTCATTCTCAAGAGCGACAACTGGATAGACAGCTACACCGGCACGCCATTTAAGGGTGCTAGCATGATGATTAACAGCAATCTGGTGTCAAACATAGGTGTGTCGCTGTCTTTCATGGCAGTGAGTGTGGGTTATTCTGTGAGCATCAGCAACTTGGTGCACGGGGGCAAGTTGTCTAACAAAGTGGATTTCTCCTTTACCTGCGCACGCTTTGCTGCCGATGCCTTTTACTGGGAGAACAGTAATGAGATTAATGTCACCTATAGCGACAAGAACATTGATGACCAAAAGCACAAGTTCAGGCTGCCCGGCGTGAAACGCAAAGCAATGGGACTTACAGCCTATTATTTCTTCAACAACCGCCGTTACGCACAGGCGGCAGCCTATTGCTTCTCGAAGTATCAGAAGCGCAGCGCCGGCTCTTTCCTGGCGGGTTTCAGCCTCCAGCATTTTGACGTGAAGCATAATGCTGACCTGTTCACTGATGAGGCCAAAGAGGTTCTACCCGAGCAGACCGAAATCCCAGGCATCCTCTACAACGACTACTGCTTGCTTGTGGGCTATGGCTACAACTTTGTGCTCGGGCGCAAGTGGCTGCTGAACCTCACCTTGACACCCTATATAGGCTATCGCTACAACATCACGGTGGAGCCAGGCCAGAAGCGTAGCGACATCTCGCTCAACCTGCGTGGTCGCATAGGCCTGGTGTATAACCACAAGAAATTCTTCATGGGGCTGCAAGGCTATGCCGACCACCACCGCTACAAGGTGAAAGACAGTCGCCTCTATAACTCCATGATAGAATTAACCGCACTGGCTGGAATAAGGTTCTAAGTTTTAGTGCATCAGTTAAGAGTTGACCAATAAAATGCATAATTCATAATGCACGAATGCACGTTCCTCGTTCCACGCGCCGTAGGCGCACAGTTTACTCAGTTAAGAGTGGCACGGGGTACCAAAAAATCGTTATCTTAGAGTCGTGTTCTCATTAGATTCTACATTTTGATACACCATTGTTTTGAGATTTGAGTGGAGCATTGCTGTTACGCTCGTTGCTCGCTGTGCACTGTCCTCATGTTCTGTCTTGATGTATGCTCGTTTCATTTTTTTATATTAGTGTCCGATAAAAATCAGTAATGGGCAAAAAACACCCTCGGCAAAATTATCTTTGAAAAAAGCACCGATAAAAGACAAAGTTTTTGTGCCTTTGCATTAAGTATTAATTTTTTAAATAATAAAAATATGAAAAACGTTCTCATTTCTTTATCATTGATGTTGTTATGTGCGTTGTCGCTGCGTGCACAACGTGTCCAGGTGCTTGACAATGACGGCTTGCCTGTTCCATTTGTGGCGGCAACCACACCCGATGGCAAATACATCGCCAGCACCGATGCCAATGGTTGGTTTGATGATTTAAGCGGAAACAAAACCATCCATCTGTCTCAAGTGTCTTACAAGCCGCTGACGATTGATGTAGCCAACATTAAAGGCAACACAATCGTCCTCGATGACGCGAACTACAACTTGCCCGAGGTTGTTGTCAAACCCAAGGAGCTGCTGTATTGCCAGACCTATTTCCGCACAGTCTATATCGATGATGATGGTCCCAACTATTTTCGTGGTGGAGTAGTTGACAACTCTTATAATATTGCCAAGAAAAAAGTAGATGCCAAGTCTCGCCATCTCTCCAAGGCTCAAAGCGCTTTCTGGCGTGCCCTTTACAGCAGCACGTCAGGGAGGTATGACAGATATACAAAATTGCCTGAAGAATCATATTACAATAAATTGTGCAAACTTCAGCAGCAAGGCACAATCACCATAACCGATGCTGGAGATGGACGTCAAATTATTGCTGACAGCCTAAGCCAACTAGGCTATATCTACTGGGATAAAAAAGAACGCACTCGCACTGTGTCGTTCGACATAAGCACCTACATTAATCATCGTGAGAATAAAGAGAAAGAAGAGGAAGCTGCCAAAAAAGGTAAAACATTTGTCCCCGACACCGTAAAGCAACAGCGCCATAAGGTGACATTCTATCAGGTGTATCGCACCGACTCAATAGGGAATTCAACTACCGACGACTTTTTAATGACGCAGTACACAGATATTGGACGCCACCGTCATTCTGACAAAGAATACATTATTCAAGTCCAAGCCTTTGCCACCGACTATGCCTACATCGACAAGAAAGATTATAAGCAAATGCGCAATGACAACAAGGTGGAGATGAATATTCTCGAACTGCGACAATTTGAGAAAAACAACAAGATTCCCCCACTTGCATCAAATATTCAAGAGCAAATAGACAAACTCTTTGAGAAAGAACTGAACAACTAGCATTGAGAAGCTGAATTTGATATCTGCCCATTCAGAAGTTTCAGTTGTTTATAATTTTGAGTTCGAATTTTGACACGCCCTCTATTTTTTTCCTCCTCTCATTTTTTTTATCGGACACTAATGATTTTTTATAATTGTATATTTGGAATAGTGTTCAAAAAGTGGTAATTTTGCACCTTTATAATAGTGCTATATTTATAATTATCTGCTACTAAGTGAAATGAGAAAGGCATTAACATTCCTGTTTACAATGTGGTTAGCGCTCACGGCAGTAGCTCAGGTGACGCTCGACTCATGCAGGCACATGGCACTGCGCAACAACAAGCAGATGGCCGTGGAGCAGCTCAAGATTGAGCAAGCTGGCTACCAGCGCAAGCAGGCCGAGGCGGCCTACAAGCCCTCTATTGACTTTGCCGGCACCTATCTCCACACGGGCCGCAACATCTCGCTTGTGGATATCAACAATATCACTCCCACACAGTTCCTTAACCCCTCCACTGGCAATTATGATTTCACGCTCGAAGCGCTGGGAGGACTAGGCATCTCGGTTGACGGCAAGTATGTGAATGCTGCCACGCAGCGGGTGAAAGACGCCCTCACCTTCGATGCCAAGAACGTGTTTGCCGCCGGCGTGCTGGTGACGCAGCCCATCTATATGGGTGGAAAAATCAAGGCGATGAACCAAATCACGAGGTATGCCGAGCAGATAGCTCAACTTCTCCGTGACAACAAGGCCGAGGATGTGATATGCGAAGTTGACCAGGCTTACTGGCTGGTGGTGTCGCTAAAGTCGAAGGAGCGTCTAGCCGAGAGCTATCTTGACTTGGTCACTAGTCTCGACAACGACGTGAAAAAGATGATGGAGCAGGGCGTGGCAACACGCGCCACACTGCTCAGCGTGGATGTGAAGGTAAATGAGGCCAATGTGGCGCTTACAAAGGTTCGTAATGGCCTGGTGCTCTCACGCATGGCACTGGCACAGATATGCGGCGAGCCACTTGATGAACCAATGATTCTTGCCGACGAGCTGCGCACCGACCTTGACGTGTCGCTGCATCCGAGCACTATCAATATGAGCGAGGTGTATAACCGCCGCAACGACTATAACGCTCTGGAGCTAGGTGTTAAGGTCTATGACGAGAAGGCCAAGGTGGCGCGCAGCGAGATGCTTCCAACGATAGCCGCCGTGGGTACGCTATTCACCTCCAATCCTCATGTTTACAATGGCTTCAAGAAGGAGTTTGGTTTCAACTACGCCATTGGTGCGGTGGTCAAGATTCCGCTGTGGCATTGGGGAGGGTTGAGCAACAAATACAAGGCTGCACTTGTCGATGCCAAGATCAAGCATCTGGAGATGGAAGAGGTCAAGGAAAAGATTGAGCTTCAGGTGACGCAAGCCAACTTCAAATATCAGGAGGCATATAAGACCTACGAGGCAACCAAAGCCAATCTCGCTAAGGCCGACGAGAACCTGCGCATCGCCCAGCTGGCGTTCCGTGAGGGCATGGCTACCAGCGACGAGGTGCTCACCGCGCAGACCGCCTGGCTCATGGCTCACAGCGAGAAGATTGACGCCGAAATTGAGGTGATGATGTGCGATGTATATCTCTCGAAGGTAACCGGAAATTTGAATTATTAAGCTGACGAGCTGACAAGCAAACAAGGCAATTGCAATATCCAACTCTCACTTGATGCTTACGGACGAGGCAGGCCTCGTCCCTACAAAACTGACAACAGATAACTGACAACAGATAACTGACAACAGATAACTGACAACAGATAACTTATAATTATGGGAAAGAATATTAACGATAAAAAATGCGATGAAGGCACCCAGACCGAGGGGTTTCCCACTTTTGATGAGAATAAGGGAACTGCTGAGGAGGTGAAAAAACAAACTCATGCGAAAGAAACTGCTGACGTGGAGGCTAAAGAAGACGACAACGCCGTCACAAAACCGCTCACCGAGCAGGAGGAGAAAGCCAAGCGCCGCAAGATAAGGCAGGCTAAACGCTTGGCGCTTATCGCCTCTATGCTCATTCTTGTGGCCGTGGTCGCCAGCATGGCGATTTGGGGCATCATGCACCTGCGACCCAGCGACAAGTCTATCCAAGGGCAGGCCGACTGTGAGGTGGTGCGTGTGTCGGGCAAACTTGCCGGACGCTTGGTAGAGCTTTACGTCAAGGAAGGCGACTATGTTCACAAGGGACAACGTTTAGCAAAAATCTATTCTTCGACCACCGATGCCACTTACTCTAAAGCTAAAGAGATGAAAAACGTGGCAGCGAGTCAGAACCAGAAGGTTGAGAGGGGTACTCGCTATGAGATTGTTGAGTCGGCACGCAAAATGGTTGATCAAGCAAAGTCGGTGCGTCAGCAAGCGATTGCCGCCGAGGAGATTACCCGTAAAACATACGAACGCACCAATAACCTTTATAAAGAAGGTGTAGTCACCGAGCAAAAGCGTGATGAGGCAAAGGCGGCTCTTGATGCCGCCACTGCCGCTGTGGGAACTGCTAACGCTGCGGTCGAGGCCGCCGAAGCCCAGTTACAGATGGCTCAGAATGGTGCTCAGGCCGAGGACAAGGCGGCATCACGTGGCATGGAGAATGTGGCTCAGGCATCGGTGCGTGAGGTGGAGGCACTTCTCGAAGACGAATACCTGATAGCACCGTGTGACGGAGAGATTACAAGCATCTATCCCCATGTGGGCGAACTTGTGATAATGGGTTCTCCCATCATGACTATCGCCAATATCGATGATATGTGGGCTGCCTTCAGCGTGCGCGAGGAGAAACTCAACGACCTGCCCATGGGCAAGGAAATTGACGTTGAGATTCCCGCTTTGGGCAACACAAAGGCGAAAATGCAGGTGTTCTACGTTCACGACATGGGCAGCTATGCCACCTGGAGCGCTACAAAAGCCTATGGCGATTACGACAGCAAGACATTTGAAGTGAAAGCCCGGCCAGTGTCGCCAATACCGAATTTCCGCCCTGGAATGTCAGTAATTCTAAAATAAGTGTTAAGCTCTAAGTGTTAAGTTTTAAGTAGATTTTTCTTCGAAAAATGGACGATATTAAACGCATAAAGTCAAGGAATTTTGCTCTGAGAATAATAAAGTTATATCGTTTCTTAATAGATAATAGAGTTTATGACATTGCTAAACAAATTTTGCGTTGTGGAACTTCAATAGGAGCTAATGTGGCAGAGGCAGAATGTTCTGAAAGTGATAGCGACTTTATTCACAAACTTGCGATAGCCCTAAAAGAAGCAAATGAAACAGAATATTGGTTAGACTTATTGTGGAGGTCTGACTTAATCACAATACAACAATATGAGTCACTTAATAATGATTGTGTTGAGCTGATAAAAATATTAAAGTCAATTATTAACTCAATGAAACAAAAGAAGAACACATAACACTTATCACTTAACACTTAACACTTATCACTTATCACTTAACACTTAACACTTAGAAGATTGTGCTACGCATTTTAGTCAATTCAATAATCCGTGGTTGGAAGCAGCTAGCTCGGCGGCCGTTGTACATTTGTATGATGGTCATCGTGCCGCTTTTGAGCGCATGGTTCTTCTTCGACCTTATGGAGGATGGCGTTGTGAAACGCACTCCCGTGGGGATTGTTGACCTTGACAAGAGCGACATGTCTCGCAAATTGACCCGCAACCTCAACACCTTGCAGCAGGTGGAGATAAAAAACACCTACGGTTCCTATCAAGAGGCATTAGATGCTGTGCAGCGCGGCGAGGTGTTTGGTTTCTTCTTTATTCCCAGTGACTTCTCTACCAAGGCATTGAGTGGCCATAAGCCGACGTTGAGTTATTATATCAACTACTCTTACTATGCGCCAGCGTCGATGCAGTATAAAGGTTTCAAGACTATTACAGTGCTTGCCAATGGCGGCATCGTGAGCAGTGTACTCACCACCGCTGGCATGCCTAAGGAGATGGTCAGTGCCACCCTTCAACCAGTGGTGACCCATGTCCATCCCCTCAAGAACCCGTGGCTGAGTTATAACTACTACTTGAGTAGCTCGTTTGTGCCTTGCTTGCTGGCACTGATAGTGATGCTTATCACGGTGTTCAGCATAGGTATGGAGTGGCATGCCGGCACAAGCCGCAACTGGCTTCGCACCGCCGACAACTCGATAGTTCTCGCTACCTTTACCAAACTGTTCCCTCAATCCTTCATTTTTATCAATGTGGGACTGGCGATACAGTACATGATGTATGTGAAATATGGTTTCCCGCTGAACTGCAACCCCTGGAACATGATAGCTGCGATGGCGTTGCTGGTGCTTGCTTGTCAAGGGTTTGCGCTGTTCATCATCAGCTTGGTGCCCAATTTCCGTTATGCCTCCACGATATGCACTTTATTCGGAATGCTATCGTTCTCGTTCTGCGGATTCTCGCTGCCCGAGGAGGCGATGTACTCTTGGGTGTCGCCGTTAGGCTACCTGATGCCTATCAAGTATTATTTCTTGATAAATGCCGATCAGGCGTTGAACGGCATCGATTTGCACTATTCTCGCCTCTACTATGTGATATTAATCCTTTACAGCCTCCTGCCTGTGACCATGCTGTGGAAACTGAGGAAGCATTGCCTTGACCCATTCTATATACCTTGATGACGATGAAACGCGATAGTAAAATATTAGGGTGGTTGCACAGCATAGTGCTCACGATGAAGCAGGAGTTCAAGCACATCTTCCGCGACGAGGCTGTGGTGATTTTCTTCGTCGTGCTGGCGATAGTCTATCCCCCTCTCTACTCGCTCATCTATAACCCCGAGGTGGCACGCGATGAGGCGGTGGTAGTGGTTGACGACAGCCACTCGGCACTGAGTCGCCAATTTGCTCGCGACCTTGACGCCAGCCCCGACGTGAGCGTCATCGCATACGCCCACGACATGGACGAGGCCCGCGAGTTGATGGCGAAAAAGAAATGTTATGGTATTGTGTATTTCCCTGCCGACTTCGAGACTGAAGTGATGCGTGGCAATCAGGGCCATGTGTCGCTCTACTGCGACATGAGCGTGATGATGCGCTACAAGGCGATGCTCACGGCATTGACTAACGTTCAGATGGAGACCTGCTCGCGGTTGCAGGGCGAAAAGTCGTTCAGAATAATCAGCCTTGACGGTGGATTGGTAGATAACCGCCAAGTGCCGCTTGGCAACACGGCGATGGGCATCGCGTCGGCTGTGCTGCCTTTCATTTTGGTGTATGTGCTTCAGCAAGGAATGTTATTGGGTATCGCCATGCTCCATGCCGGCAGCATGGGTCGCCGTCGCCGCAACCGTGGCATCGACCGCCTCGACGAGGTAAAGGCCACTCCTGGCGCAATGCTCATAGGCAAGACGTTGGTTCACCTGTTCTACTATCTGCTGCCGGCGATATTTGCTTTGCACATTGTGCCTATCATTTTCAAGTTCCCGATGAACGGCAATTTCTTGGAGATTGCCATGCTCATGTTCCCCTTCCTGATTGCCTCGTCGCTTTTCGGGCAGGTGATGCGTGTGTTTGTCAACAACCGCGAGGGAGTGTTCTTAGTGCTTGCCTTTACATCGCTGATTTTTGTGTTCCTTACCGGTGTGTCGTGGCCTCATTACCAGATAGCGCCTTATTGGGATGTCTTGAGCAGAATGATACCCGGCTATTGGGCGGCAACAGCCTATGTGCAGATGCAGGTGGGCGGTGCCTCCCTCTCGCAGATGAGCGATATCTACATAGCGTTGTGGGTGCTGGTAGGAATATATTATGTGCTTGCCTATCTAGTGGAGCTATTTGTGCTTCGTCCACGCTACCGCGCCATGCAGCTCGAGTGCGAGCTCGACCCCGAGGCGATGCAAAAACGCACCCTCTTCCTTCAGGGCGATGATGACATGCTCAACCCCGAACTGCTCGAGGATGACGAGGAAGATGAGTAACTATTAATTCAAGTTACTGTTTTTTATTTGATCAAGCATTTAGATATAGTTTCAACATGCCTAAACAATTGTCCCTTGTTGAAAAAATTCTATTACAAAGTGGTTAATCACATTAATGGATTTATAAAATAAATAAACGTAAAAATGCTTGTTCCTTTGTCGGAGATTGTTTAACGATTTGGGTTTATTGTTCAATACCGAGCATCACGTTGTAGCCGTAGGTGATGTCTGAAGAGTTTATTATTCCGTCTCCATTAAGGTCGAGTTGCTCCTCGTTATATTCTAGGTCAGTGCCTAGCATATAGTTGTAGATTTGGGTTATTGTTGCGGCACTTATAGTGAATGGATCGACATATCCTTTGTGCCAACGATTGATTTGAGATGTTATGCTATTATAATTTCTTTGATACCAATTCATTACGTATTCCACTTCTTGGTTAATGTCTTCGGTGATGATGATTCTCTCGTCATAGTCCTCACCCTCTTCCACACTTTCAGCTATATCTTTCCAGAGGTCATATTCACGTTGCCAAGCTCCGCTATCCACGAATCGCTGAGCAATGGCTGTGATGTGGCTCCTGATGTTTTCAGGTGAGAATACCGAGTCTTTAAGTTCGTCCCATCTATCTGCTACGCGGTACCTGAAGTCATCGATATTGTAGGCAACGATGCGGTTGAATGGTCCAAATGCGTTGAGGCGGTTTAGCAGCGATGTGTAGAACTGCGGGTTTCCGTTGCAGTTGCGCCCCAGGCAGGCATCCATGTCCCATGGCGTAATCATGTAGCGGTGTTCAAAATTGATATCGGGAGTGGAGAGAAAAGTGTTCTTGTAGGGCATATCGTCAATACCAAGAGCTACCAGCAAGATAAAATAATCTACCAGATTGTCGGTGTAATACCACTCGTATAAGTGAGCCGTGAAGTAGTCAAGTTGGGTCTTGCCGTTAAAGTCGATAAGTTCCATCAATGGCTGCCAGCTCTCAAGCGATGGGTAGTCTTCGGGGTATTGAAGCTCAAAGGTGTTCCATTTGGTGGTGTCGGTGCGGTCTTCCTCGTAGTCGAGCAGGGCATTCGACACTCCGCTGCCCTTTCCCTTGTAGAGCACTCCCTTCACTGTCACTGAGCCGTCGTCATTCACCTTAGCTTTGCGCAGGTTGAGCAGCTGGCGGTTGATTTTGTCGCTCAAGTGGTAGATGCCGGCATAATCCCCATTTATAAACACCTCAACCATCGTTCCCACTGTGCCGTTGCGATTGCCAAATTTGGTGTCCCACATAGTGTGGCTGTATTCATTCCAGATGTCGAAGCACACACGGTTACGCATCCTTAGCTTGTCGATGCCCATGGCGTCGAGAATCCAGGAGTTGTCGGTGCGCAGTCCTAGCAGGTTGGCGTCGAGCTTCTCGCCTACTTCGTCAACGAGCTTGATGGCAAATGACCACTTTTGCAAGAACAGTGCCGTCTTGCCACGCTGACGCACCAGGCAACTGTAGGTCTGCGATGTTGTCGCCCCGTCTTTGTGTTCAAAGAGAGTGAACCTTCCCGGCATGAAGTACAGAAATCCCACCGAGTCGATGTCCACTTCCACATTGACCAACGGCAGCGACTTATCGCTCATGCACGCTACCATGTCATCGAAGTTTTGGCTCCATCCCTGCAGAGAAATAGAACACAGCAAAATAATATGTAGTAATCGCTTCTTCATCAATGAGAGGATAATGTTACTGGTTTTCAATGCCTAAAATGAAGTTATAGGCCTCGGTCACGTCGGTGGCGTTTATGAATCCGTCTTTGTTGAGGTCTATTTTTTCGTCAAAGGTAGCATCAAAACCGAGCATGTAGTTATACATTTGGGTTATTGTTGACGTGTTGATTTCCACATAGTCCTCGCGCCAAGAGTCAATGCGCACATTGACGAAGGCGAGGTTGGCTCTGTACCAGGTGAGCGCATACTGCACTTCGGAATATACATTGGGTCTTACCATTGTCATATAAGAATAATTCCACCGCTCGTACTCTCGTTGCCAGGCTCCGCTCTCCACAAAACGCTGTGCTATGGAGTTTATGTGGTTCTCAATGTTGGTGGGCGAGAGTGATGACTCTATGAGTTCAAACCATCGTTGCGCCACTTTTTGCCTGAAACCGTCAATGTTCTGTACTGAGAGGCGGTTAAAGGGTCCATATCTGTCGAGGCGCCCCAAAGGAGTATAGTCAGGAGCTTCTAAGCCGCTCCATTCCCTCCCGAGGCATGCGTCGAGATCCCAGGGTGTGATCATGAACCGATGCTCGAAGTTGATGTCGGGTGTGGAGAGGAAGGTGTTTTTATAGGGCATGTCCGAGAGTCCCAGAGCTGCGATAAGCACCCAGTAATCGACAAGATTGTCAACATAGTACCACTCGTTGTAGTGTGCCTTGAAGTATTCTAGGTCGCTCTTGCTGTTGAAGTCGATAAGGTTCATCAGCGGTTGCCACGCTTGGAGCGATGGATAATCGTCGGGATACTGGAGTTCAAAACAGTTCCATTCCACATCGTCGGTGTCGTCCTCGTTGTAATCAAGGAGCGTGTTGGTCGTGCTGGTGCCATTTCCCTTGTAGAGAAGTCCCTTCACAGTCACAGAGTCCTCCACCTCTTTGGCTTTGCGCAGGTTGAGCAGCTGGCGGTTAATCTTGTCGCTAAGGCAGTAGATGCCGTTGTAGTTGCCGTTTATAAAAACTTCTACCATCGTGCCCACTGTACCATTGCGATTGCCGTGTTTTGTGTCCCACATCGTGTGGCTGAACTCGTTCCAGATGTCGAAGCACACACGGTTGCGCATCCTCATCTTGTCGTAGGCCATAGCGTCGAGAATCCAGGAGTTGTCGGTGCGAAGTCCCATTATGTTAGCATCGAGTTTCTCACCCTCGTCGTCAACGAGCTTAACGTTGAAGGATTTCTTGGGATTGGTGAGCGCGAGCATTCCTCTATATCTCACCTGGCAGTTGTAGCTGGTTGTTTCTACAGTATTGTCTTTGTACTCTGAAAGATAGATTTTTCCGGGCACATAATTGTTGCTGTTAACTTGGCCTATTTCCACCTCCATGTTGACCAGTGGCAGCGATAACTCGCTCATGTCTGCCACCATGTCGTCATAGCTCTGTGCCCATCCTGGCAAGACAAGAAGGCACAGCATAATGATATGTAGAAATCGATAAGGCTTCATAATAATCTGCAAAAATATTGATTTTTTTTGGTATAATTGTGATATTCAACCGAAATTCTGTGTATTTTTGCAAAAAAACCGCAATTTATGAAATGTTTTCATGCCATATATTCTTTTTTTATGCTCTCGTTTGTGGTATTGATGCCGCAGCAAGCTATAGCACAAAGCGATACTGCCAATAATTATCTCCTCATGCCGCTGGTCTTTGACAGGCAGCAGTCACCGCAGTCGCCGCTCTTGCCACTAGCGGCAGGCACCTCTCAACAAGGGCTGCAGCTTGATGACGGCTGGCTCAACAAGGCTCGGCAGCGGTGGGGTAGGGTACACGACACCCGCTACAGCCTGATGATTGACAATCCTGAACTGGTGCGCTATAACGAGGACTTGCTGCCAAAGCCTCCTAAGGAGGTGGTGGTGGAGGCCGACCCCTCTAAGACCGAGCTGCAAGTAGATACTAAGGATATCGACAGCGAGAAGTTCAAGCCTGTTGATCGGCGCGAGGTTAGGATGCACAACTGGCTTCACACTTTTGTGGGGAGCCTGCACGGCACACAGGCCTATATCAGCAACAACTGGTATCAGGGTGGAGAGAACAACCTCAACCTTCTCGGTGATGTGCAGTGGGATTGCAACCTCAACCAGACTCTTCATCCCAAATGGCTCTTCAACAACACCCTGCACTACCGCTTGGGTGTGGCGACGGCTAAGGGCGACAGTCTGCGTAGCTACAGCATCAACGAGGATAATTTCGAGTTCAACTCGCAGCTCGGCTACAAGGCGGTAAAGAACTGGTACTACTCGGCGACGCTGCTCTTCAAGACGCAGCTGCTCAACTCCTACGTCACCAACAGCCGCGACTTGGCGGCATCGTTCCTCTCATCGGGTGAGCTTAACGTGGGTCTTGGTATGACCTATAATTACAAGGACAAAGACGGCTACAAGGTCTTCACGCTCTCGATAGCTCCGCTGTCTTACAATATTAAGATTTGCCGCGACATCGTGAGGCTCGACCCAACGAAGTTTGGCATCGATGCCGGTCACCACACCAAGCACAACTTTGGTTCGAATGTAGAGGCGAAATTTGAGTGGAAAATCACGCCGAGCATCACTTGGAAGACGAGGTTCTATGCCTTTACCGACTACCATTATGTGCAGGGCGACTGGGAAAACACCCTCTCGTTTGCTGTCAACAGCTTCCTCAACACCCAGATTTTCACCCATCTGCGCTATGACAAGTCGCGCCCTTGGGTCGAAGACTGGAAATACTGGCAGTTCAAAGAAATCCTGAGCTTTGGACTTACCTATAAGTTTGCTACGAAGTAATTTGTCACACTAATAGGATGGATATATAATTTAATTAAATCTGAAATAAAAGACTAAATTGTTGTAATTATGGAAATAAAAAGACATTTTAAACATCCGTTGTCGAAATTGACAATCATGCTGCTTATGGCACTGCTTCCACCACAAGTGGCAACTGCTTATGATTTTAAAGATAGCAACTTTTGCTACCAAATTAACGAAGATGGCAAAAGTGTGACACTGACGTATGATGAGCATGAAAAAGGAAACTTGATAGGCGAAATTGTTATTCCTTCATCAGTATCTTTCAATGGCAAACGATATTTTGTGACTACAATAGGCGTTGGGGCGTTTGAAGGTTGTTCTCGCTTAACAGGAATTACTATTTCCAAATCAATAGAAGAAATACAAAGAAAGGCTTTTTATGGATGTGATGGCATAACGAGTATCACTGTAGAGCCTGAGAACAAAGTGTTTGATTCACGTGATAACTGTAATGCTATCATAAGAACAGCCGATAATGCACTTTTAAAAGGATGTAAAAACACAATAATACCTTCATCTGTAACAGCATTAGGTGGTAATGCTTTCGATGGCTGTACAGGTCTTACGAAGATTACTATTCCAAGTTCAATAACATCAATTGATGGAGGTGCGTTTCGTGGATGCACAGATTTGTCAAGTATCATTGTTGAGGAAACCAATGAGGTATATGATTCACGAAATAACTGTAACGCCATTATTAAAACAGCAGACAATACTCTTATTGCTGGTTGTAATAATACAACCATCCCTAACTCTGTGAAGACAATCGATATTGGTGCTTTTGATGGTTGTGCAGGCTTGATGAGCATTACAATACCAAAATCGGTTACAGAAATTAAACTTTGGGCTTTTGTTGCTTGCTCTGGATTGACAAGCATCATTGTTGAGGATGGAAACAATGTATATGACTCGCGTGAAAATTGCAATGCTATTATAGAAACATACAGCAATACCTTAATAGCAGGATGCAAAAATACAACAATCCCCCCATCAGTGATAAATATCGGCTCATGGGCATTCTCAAACTGTGCTAGTTTGACCAACATCACAATTCCCCAATCTGTTAGAAAAATTAGTGATTTAGCTTTTTCTCATTGTACGGGCTTGACGAGCATCACCATACCCAAAAATGTTGAGTCAATCAAAAGCGATGCATTTCGTGGTTGTACAAACTTAATAAGCATAATTGTAGAGAAAGGTAACAAAGAATATGATTCACGTAACAACTGTAATGCTATAATAAAAACATATAGCAACACTCTTATTGCAGGTTGCAAAAATACAATCATTCCCCCTTCTGTTACATCAATCGAAGCTAGTGCATTTGCTGATTGCACAGGCTTGACGAGCATAATTATCCCCAAATCAGTAACAAATATTGGCTTAAGTGCATTTGATGGTTGCATTGGTTTGACATCAATTCACAGTCAAATTGAGAATCCTTCCAATTGTGAGATGCTGAATTCTGTGACTTTTGCAGTCTTTAAAGGTGTTGACAAGGAGAAATGCACACTCTATGTTCCCAAAAAGTCTGTTAATTTATACAAAAATGCAGAACAATGGAGCGATTTTAAAAATATAAAAGCTGAGACGGGAACTTCAACCACTCAAAAGGGCAATAAAGGGACAAAGAAACGCAATCGCCGTCGTTGATGACACCAAATCTAACTTCGGCGGACAAGGCAGACCTTGTCCCTACAGAGATGGAACTATAAAAACATAATTATGAAACGTATCTCTTTTGCGATATTAATGCTGATAAGCCTTGCTGTGGTGCAGGCAAAAACTGATTTGCCTGAGCAGTCGGTGATTGTGCCGGGATTCAATGAGCAGGTGGCGCGAGAGCGGCTGCTGGATAGCGACTTGCAGCCGCTAGAGGGCATCTGGTATTATCCCAACGAGGACATGACCATCGCCATCGAGCGGTGGCAGCCCGAGCCGTCGCACAAGATAGGCTACCGGCTGCTGCTGGTCGCCAGCGACGACCTGGAGCTGCTGCCCGGCACGGTGATAGGCTACATCGAGGCGAGCGCGGTCGATAGCAAGTATCACCTGTGGCTCTATAGCGAGCGCAACAAGGTGACGCTGTGCGGTCCCATGGAATGTGTCGCCACGCTCAACAAGGACGCCACGTCGCTCACCTTCGACCCTCCGCACTGGGAGGTGAAGGTGAGAGTGAACTTCGCCCGCTTCCTGCCAAGCCTCTTCAAGGGCATCTCGGTAATTCCCGATGTCGAGAAAGAGAAGCTCCCCGTGGGCTTCAGGAAAATATTCCCCGCCGACGGAAACGGAAACAAGTTCAACAAAGTGAGATACCTGTGATAAGTGTTAAGTGATAAATGTTAAGTGTTAAGTGGGGGACAAGGCGTGCCTTGTCAGCCAAAATGTTAAGTTTTAGTTTCTATCAATTATGATGAAAATCAAGATTGCAATTTTGATAACTGTCACGGTTGTAGTGGCCTTCTTGTCGATGGCTCGCACTCGCACCACACAGAATCAACTCAAGAACAACTCGCTGCTTGTGGAGCAGATTCCTGATGTGGCAGTGCCCGACTCACTGCTGCGCGACCTAGAACCTAATGCCGTTACCTTGAAAGGCTACAGCAAGAAGGCGAGCGACTCGCGCGAGTCGTTCTTCGTCACTAACAATACTAACCACCGCATCTCTCACATACGCCTGCTCATGCGCTACTCGCTGATGAACGGTGAGATGCTCCACGAGCGCACCGCCACAGTAGAGGTTGACCTCAAGCCTGGAGAGACGCGCCTTGTCGCCATCAAGACCTTCGACGTGCAGCGACTTTTCTACTACTACGCCGGTCCCAAGCCCCGCAAGAGCGCCACACCCTTTAAAGTGGCTTTCCGCCTTGTAGGTTATGACATCCCGGTGGGATGTTGACATCTGTGTAGCGTGGACTCTTCTTTAAGCCATGGTTATGGGCGATGACAAGTTGCATAGATTCCTGCATGACGTGAGTGGCGTGGAGCTGCCTTCTCGATTTACCTATCCCATGTACTATGTTCCGCATGAGCTGTGCAAGATTGCTGCTCAGGAGGTTATGGACTACGCTCTAAATCAAGAGCTGTGGCGCGACGAGCTACTTGCCGGCAAGATGCTCGGCGTGCTGGTGGTGAGGGACAGCAACGATAAACTGGGCTATCTCGCTGCCTACTCGGGCAATCTTGCCCACAACGGCAACAACCCCTACTTCGTGCCGCACATCTACAACCTGCTTGAACCGCAAGGGATGTTCCGCATTGGCGAGGCTCAAATCACCGAGATAAACCACCGCATCGAGGCGCTGGAGAACTCGACCAAAAAGAAAGAACTTGAAAACCTGCGCCACAACACAATGATGAACCAAAGCATTGAAGTTGGCGCGATGACGGTGGCTCACGAGAAAGCGAAATCCCACCGCGATGCGTTGCGAGCAGCTGGGAACCTAACACCCGAACAGGAACAGAAACTTATCAAGGAGAGCCAGTTCCAGAAAGCAGAGTTGCGTCGCCTCAAGAAGCGTCACCGCATGGAATTGGAGCAGATTGACCAGCGCATTAGTGACCAAGACTCAACTGTCGCCCACCTCAAAGCGCAACGCAAAGCCATGAGCGAGATGCTGCAACAACAGCTGTTCCGCCTCTTTGTGGTGCGTAACGCACGAGGCGAGAGCATGGATGTGGCAACTATCTTTGAGCGACGCCTCAACCGTCTGCCACCTGGTGGCACTGGCGAGTGTTGCGCACCTAAGCTGCTGCAATATGCCTTCCTGCACGACCTAAAGCCAGTGTGCATGGCAGAGTTCTGGGTGGGACAGTCGCCGCATGGCGAGGTGCGACATCACGGTCATTACTATCCTGCTTGCCGCAGCAAGTGCCTTCCGCTCATGGTTTTTATGTTGCAAGGCCTTGACGTAGAGGTTAATCCGCTTATCACCAAGTACAATGACAACGAAGTGAAAGTCATCTACGAAGACAAGTGGCTGATAGTCATCAACAAGCCAGCTGGGATGCTCACCGTGCCGGGAAAGGACGAAGAGGCTGTCTCGGCTTTAGAGATTGTGAGCGGAATGCCAAAAAATGAAAATACTAGAACTGAAGCCGATTCCCAATCCTCGATTCTCGTTCCCCGTACCGTAGGTGTTTTTGAGGTACACCGCCTCGACCAGGCGACAAGCGGACTGGTGGTCTTTGCCAAGACCCATGAAGTGCAGAAGCTTTTGCGACAGCAGTTTGAACAACGCACGGTGAGCAAGACCTACCTCGCCCTGCTCGACGGCACGCCGTCCGAGAAACAGGGGACGATAGTGCTGCCGCTTCGCCCCGACCCTGACGACCGACCACGACAGGTGGTGGATATGGAGAACGGAAAGCAGGCAATCACAAAATATAGAGTGCTGGAGTATCGTGGCGATAAAACACTAGTGGAGTTCACGCCGCTCACTGGCCGCACCCACCAACTCCGCGTCCACGCCTCGCACCCGCTGGGTCTCAACTGCCCCATCACAGGCGATATGCTCTACGGCACCGCCAGTGACCGCCTCTATCTCCACGCCATGACACTCTCCTTCACCCATCCCATTACTGGTGAGCCAATGAGCTTCACTAGCACCACAAATTCGGCATTTTTATCAAACTGAACTTATGTCGTAACTATTCAGTCCCCCACTTAGGTCAAGCCTAAGAAATAAACAGAGGTAACACGATGCCATAGGGGTGTAAAAGCCAGATTTGCCTACTGTTGCAATTAACTCATCATATCGCGGTGGGGAGTCAATCGGTGATGCCGTTGCCTGTGTAGAGTTGGTAGTAGCGGCCTTGCTGGGCTATGAGGTCGTCGTGGGTGCCTTGCTCGATGATGCGGCCGCGTTCCATGACGACGATGATGTCGGCATTGCGCACGGTGCTGAGTCGGTGTGCGATGACAAATGTGGAGCGTCCGTTCATCAGCGAGTCCATGCCTTGCTGTATGAGTCGCTCGGTGCGTGTGTCGATGTTGCTGGTTGCCTCATCGAGGATGAGAGCTGGAGGATTGGCTACCGCGGCGCGTGCTATGGCGATGAGCTGCCGCTCGCCCTGCGAGAGGTTGCCGCCGTCGGCACTAAGCATGGTGTTATAGCCCTGCGCCAGGCGAGAGATAAAGTCGTGGGCCTGAACCAGCTTGGCAGCCGCGATACATTCTTCATCGGTGGCATCGAGCCGTCCGTAGCGGATGTTGTCCATCACCGTGCCGGTGAAGAGATGCGTCTCTTGCAGCACCATGCCGAGGCTGCGCCTTAGGTCGGGCTTGCAGATAGCTGTAATGGGGATATTGTCATAGAGGATTGTTCCGTCCTGAATGTCGTAGAAACGGTTGATAAGGTTGGTGATAGTGGTCTTTCCGGCTCCTGTGCCGCCCACGAGCGCCACCTTCTGCCCCGCCTCGGTGTCGAGGTCGATGTCGAAGAGCACCTGTTTCTCGGGCACATAGCTGAAGTCCACCATCGAGAAATCCACCTCACCCTGCTGTTTCACCAGCTCATAGCCGCCCTCCACCGGCTTTTTCCAAGCCCAGATGTGGGTGAGTCGTGGTGTCTCGGAGAGTGTGCCGTCGGCATTTTCTTCCACATTGACGAGATGGACTTTTGCCGAGTCGTCGATTTCAGTCTCTTGATCCATGATATTGAACACGCGTTCGGCTCCAGCCAGCGAAGCCACCACGCTGTTGACCTGGTTGCTGATTTGCGACACCGGCTGGGTGAAGTTCTTGATGAGCGTGAGGAACGACACCAGCGTTCCCACGGTGAGTCCTCCCCCACCGAGCGCCACCATGGCACCCACTGCCGCACAGGTCACATAGATAAGATTGGATAGGTTGCCGTTGATGGGCATGACGATGTTGGCGACCTTATTGGCATTGCAGGCGCTGTCGCGCAGACTCTCGTTGAGTTTCTCAAACTCCTCTATCGCCTCATCCTCATGGCAGAAGGTCTTGACAACCTTCTGACCGGTAAGCATCTCCTCGACAAATCCGTTCATGGTACCCATGTCGTTCTGCTGGCGACGGAAATATTTCGTCGAGAGACCGCCCAGCCACTTGGTGGTGAACACCATCACGCCAGTGAGAGCGATTGTGAGCAAGGTGAGCTGCCAGCAGAGGACTATCATACTGGTGAGCGTGGCAACGATAGTGATGAGCGAGCTGAACACGTTGGGCAGACTGTTACCTACTGTCTGCCGCAGGGAATCGACATCGTTGGTATAAACGCTCATCACATCGCCATGCGAGTTCTGGTCAAAGAACTTGATGGGAAGTGACTCCATGTGCTCGAAGAGGCCTTCACGCAATTTGAGCAGCATGCCCTGACTCACATTAATCATCAGGCGGCTGTTGAGGTAGGAACAGCCCACGCCCACCAGCAGCACGGCGGCGAGTTTGAAGAGCGTCACCGCCAATGGCCCAAAGTCAGGATTGGCGGCTGCACTCAGCGGAGCGATGTAGTCGTCAATGAGGGTGCGGGTGAAAAGTGTGGAGGTCAGTGTGGTAGCTGTGGTGACAAGAATACACACCGCCACCAGCAGCAGCGACCACTTGTAGTTGCTGAGCAACATCCTGAGCATTCGCGCCACAGTCTTCATGCCACCGGGAGGCATTTTCACTGTCCCCTGGTTGCGGTGTCCTCCTCCGCCTCTCATTCCAGGTCCCATGCCAGCCATATTAGTTTAGAATTTTGAGTTTTGAGTTTTTTCTAGAGGTTCTAGATTATCTAGCATAAGGCGCGCCTTGCACCCACTTAACACTTAATACTTGACACTTAACACTTAACACTTGACACTTATTTCTTGTTTTTCTTCTCCTTGTGCTCGCGGGCTAGCCTGTCATATTCGGGATTGCCACGGGTGAGCAGCGAGTTAAAGAGTTTGTCGTCGTTGATTACCCGCAGAGCCTCTTGCACATCCTTGTTACGGTGGTTGATGATGATGGTGTAAGCCCCTGGGTCAGCATACACGTCGCGCGCGATGAGTCCCTTGAGCACTGCCTTGAAGAGGTTCTCGCTGGTGGCATAGTCGGTCTCGTTGTACTTCACACTATCTTTCTCACCCATAGCGATAAATGCCTTCAGGTCGGCATCGGTGAGATTGAAACGCTTGTCGTAGTCATAGACATCCTTGTAGGTGTCTTTAATCTCGGCGCGGTGCTTGTCAACGTAGTCAACGGCAAACTGGTTCATGATGCCCTTAGCCATCAAGTCGCGGTAGTATTTGCTGTTCTCGGTGGTGTCGAGCGGCACAAACACGTCGGGCATAATACCTCCACCGCCGTAGATGGTGCGACCGTTCTTCAAGGTCTTGTAGCTCAGCGAGTCGTTGAACTGGATGCTGTCGAGGTGGTAATACTCGCCCTCCTTAGAGCGGTCGAGCAAGTCTTCCTCATACTGCTTCTTGTCGCCCTTGGTGTAGGGTTTCTGGATGCAGCGGCCCGAAGGAGTGTAGTAGCGTGCCACAGTGAGGCGCATCATAGAGCCGTCGTCGAAGCGGAACGGACGTTGTACAAGTCCTTTGCCGTAGGTGCGGCGCCCCACGATTACTGCGCGATCCCAGTCTTGCATGGCACCGGAGAAAATCTCGCTTGCCGAAGCCGAGAACTGGTCAACGAGCACCACGAGCTTCAAGTCTTTGTAATGTCCTGAGCCGTCGGCATTGCCCTCCTGACGCGGCGAGTTGTTGCCCTGAGTATAGACGATGAGCTGGCGACGCTGCAAGAACTCATTGCACATATCGATAGCTGCATTGAGGTAGCCTCCACCATTGTCGCCCAAGTCTATGATAAGCTGCTTCATGCCCTGCTTCTCTAGTTTCTGGATAGCCTCCACCATCTCCTCGTGAGTCTTGGCACCAAAGCGTGAAATCTGTATATAACCAGTCTTGTCGTCAATCATATAGGTGGCGTCAACACTGTAGAGAGGAATTTTGTCGCGGGTGATGCGGAAGGTGATGAGCTCGGGGCTGTTGCCGCGCTTCACCTGCACGGTAACCTTAGTGCCCTTCTTGCCGCGCAAGCGCTTCATTATATCGCTGTTTTTCATCTTCACGCCGGCAATAGTGGTGTCGTTGACGGTGATGATGCGGTCACCAGCCATGATACCTACCTTCTCCGATGGTCCACCAACGATGGTCTGAATAACATAAAGCGTGTCTTGTTTCATGTTAAACTGAATACCGATGCCGCTGAACTCGCCCTGCAAAGGTTCCTCAAGTTCTTTGGTCTCCTTAGCATCGGTATAGGTGGAATGTGGGTCGAGGCTCTCGAGCATACCCTTGATGGCTTCCTCGATGAGTTTGTCCTCGTTGACGGTATCAACATAGAAATTGTTGATAGCATACTGGGCGTTAAGCAGTTTCTGCATTGAATCGCCACTACGTCCAAACTGTGCTCCCACAAAAGCTACAGTTCCCACTAATAAAACTAATGTAATTGCAATTTTTTTCATAATTATTATAGCAAACAAGCTGACGAGCAAACAAGCTAACAAGCCAATACAATTGTTGATACTCGCTTGAAGGTCAACCTAAGTTCATAAATTCATTTTCCAAGCAACGAGAGAGGTGCGCCTTCGGGCAGATATTCACTCGCATCCTGGTGATAGTTGTAAAGTTCGCGCACGATGGTCGAGCTGATGTGGCTAAACTCGGGCAAGGTGTAGAGCAGCACAGTCTCGATGCCGCCCAAGCGGCGGTTGATCTCTGCCATGTGCATCTCGTTCTCGAAGTCCTGAATCATGCGCACGCCGCGCAACAGGCAGGTGGCACCCACCTCGCGGGCGACATCGACGGTGAGTCCGTCGCTTGCCACCACACGCACCCGTGGCGCATCTTTGAACACCTGCTTGATAAACTCCAGGCGGTTGTCGAGACTCATAAACGGCTTCTTGGCGATGTTGCTCACCACCGCCACCACTATCTCGTCGAAGAGCGGCAACGCCCTGCGAACTATCGACTCATGGCCGCGGGTGAACGGGTCGAACGACCCCTGAAACATGGCAACACGCTTGCCATTAATGCACTGTGATGTCTTCATCGTCTTCAATTACTAGGTTGTCAATAATAAAGTTCTGGCGTTCCATCGTGTTCTTGCCCATGAAGAAGGTGAGCAGCTGCTTCACGTTGTCCTCCTTGCGCAGTTTCACCTTGTCGAGACGCATCTCGGGACCTATGAAATCCACAAACTCCTCGGGCGAGATTTCTCCCAGACCTTTAAATCGTGTTATCTCGGCGTTGTCGCCAAGTTTGTTGATGGCTGCGATGCGCTCCTCGTCGGTGTAGCAGTAGTAGGTCTCCACCTTGTTCTTCTTTGCTTCGCGTCCGGCGCTGCGGTTCTTGCGCTTGGCATCCTTGCGGTTGAGCACACGGAAGAGCGGAGTCTGTAAGATGTAGAGGTGACCGCTCTTGACAAGCTCGGGATAGAACTGCAAGAAATAGGTGAGCAGCAGCAGACGTATGTGCATGCCATCGACATCGGCATCGGTGGCGATAATCACCTTGTTGTAACGCAGTCCCTCCATGCCGTCCTCGATGTTGAGCGCGGCTTGCAGCAGTCCGAATTCCACATTCTTATAAACCTCAGCTGGTGCCACGCCAAAGGTGTTGAGCGGCTTGCCTCGCAATGAGAACACTGCCTGGGTCTGCACGTCACGAATCTTGGTGATGGAGCCGCTCGCCGAGAGTCCCTCGGTAATGAAGAGGCATGTCTCCTCGCGTCGGTCGCCACGGTTGTCGTTGTAGTGCACGCGGCAGTCGCGCAGCTTGTCGTTGTGCAGTGCAGCTTTCTTCATGCGCTCGCGGGTCACCTTGGTCACGCCGGCAATCGCCTTGCGCTCCTTCTCGTTCTCCTGAATCTTCTTGAGCAGCACGTCGGCGGTGGCAGGAGTCTTGTGCAGATAGTTGTCGAGCTCCTTCTTGATGAAGTCGTTGATGAACTTATAAATCGTGGGACCGTCTTTCCACATCACGCTCGAGCCGAGCTTGATTTTGGTCTGCGACTCAAACACCGGCTCCTCAACCTTGATGCTGATAGCTGCGACGATGCCGTTGCGAATGTCGCTGTACTCGAAGTTCTTGCCGTAGAAGTCCTTGATAGTGCGTGACAACGCCTCGCGGAACGCGCTCTGGTGCGTACCGCCCTGCGTGGTGTGCTGACCGTTGACAAAGGAGTAGAACTCCTCTCCCATCTGCGCCGCATGGGTGATAACGACCTCTATATCGTTGTCGGTTAAGTGAATGAGCGGATAGAGCGGGTCGTTGGTCATATTCTCGTTCACCAGGTCGCTCAGGCCGTTGCGTGAGTGGTAGCGCTTGCCGTTATAGTATATCGAGAGGCCGGTGTTGAGGAACGAGTAGTTCTTGATCATTACCTCGATGATGTCCTCGCGGTACTCGTAGTTCTTGAAGATGGTGTTGTCGGGGGTGAACTCCACAACGGTGCCGTTCTCGTCATCGGGCTGAGCGGCGATAATGCCGGTCTCATTCTCGACAAGCCCTTCCTTGTAGGTCACTGCCGAGCACTGCCCATCGCGCACCGAGCGGATGAAGAAATGCGACGACAGGGCGTTCACCGCCTTGATGCCCACTCCGTTGAGACCAACGGAGCGCTTGTAGTTCTTGGTGTCGTACTTAGCGCCAGTGTTCATCTTGCTCGACGCGTCCTTCACCTGGTTGAGGGGGATGCCACGGCCATAGTCGCGGATGGTGACCTTGCCGTCCACCATCGTGATGTCGATGCGTGGCTTGGCGAAGCCGGTGTTGAACTCATCGATGGAGTTGTCAATCACCTCCTTCATAAGCACATAGATGCCGTCGTCGCTCTGCGAGCCGTCGCCCAGCTTGCCAATGTACATGCCCGGACGCAGCCTGATGTGCTCACGCGGGTCGAGCGTCACAAGTTCATCGTAGCCACCAAAGTCGCTACCCTGTGGCTGATTGTTATCTTGTAGTTCTAATTCTTGAGCCATTATTCTTAAAGTAAACAAGTTGACAAGTAAACAAGTTGACAAGCTAATTGCAATAACGCTTGCCGTCGCTCACTTCTCAACCTGCAAAGTTACAAAATACTTTCCAAATATAAATTAGTGCAATCTCTTTTTATAGTTTATTAATACGCAAAAACGCATCAGGTGGTTTGCCTGATGCGTTGTGTGATTTTTGAGAGGGAGGGAACTTTCGAGCAATCGAACTTTCGAGCAATCGAGCAATTGAGCAATCGAGTAATCGAGCAGTCGAGCAATCGAATAGTTGAATACTCTAGCGTCCCTTTCCCATAAGAATTACATATTCATTCCGCCATCTACTTGGATGACCTGGCCTGTGACGTAGCTTGCCATGTCGCTAGCGAGGAAGGTGGCGACGTTGGCGATGTCGTCAACAGTGCCTCCGCGGCGCATAGGAATCCTCTGTGCCCACTCTTTGCGCACCTCTTCGGGGAGGGCGGCGGTCATGGCGGTCTCGATGAAGCCTGGGGCGATGGCGTTGGCACGGATGCCACGGCTGCCCATCTCCTGGGCTATGCTCTTGGCGAGGGCGATGAGGCCCGCCTTGCTGGCGGCGTAGTTGCTCTGCCCGGCGTTGCCGTGAACGCCAACCACCGATGCCATGTTGATGATTGAGCCTCCACGCTGACGCATCATGATGGGAGTGAGGGCGTGGATAAAGTTGAACGCGCTCTTAAGGTTCACGGCGATGACGGCATCCCACTGTGCCTCGGTCATGCGCAGCATGAGACCGTCTTTTGTGATGCCGGCGTTGTTGACGAGGATGTCGATTTTGCCAAACTCCTCATGAATCTGTTTCACCACTTCTTCGGTCTGGGCGAAGTCGGCGGCATTGCTGGCATATCCTTTGGTCTTAACGCCAAAGGCAGCAATCTCCTGCTCGGTCTCTTTTCCGCTCTCGTCAATCACGAGGTCGGTGAATGCGATGTCAGCGCCTTCGCTGGCAAACTTCAAGGCTATAGCCTTGCCTATTCCACGTGCGGCACCAGTAATCAGCGCCACTTTTCCTTCTAATAACTTCATTTAATTTTCTGTTTTATTTGTTTTTGTATAGCAAACAAGCTAACGAGCTGACAAGCTAACAAGACAATAGTATTGTCGCGACAAATACTTCCCTGCCGTTAGTTTTCGGCTGCAAAAGTAGTGATAATTCATGAAACGTGGAAAGATGTAGTGGTAAAAAACGTCAATGGAGGTGTCAGTACACGATTTCGGAGATGCATGGGGCGCTCTCGTTGTTGCAGCGGTCGAGGGCGGTAACGATGTACATTGTGCCTTGCGGTCTGCGTTTAGATTTTCCCAGCGGCTTGAGTCCTAGAGGATTGGGCACGGTGACTGACGTTTGGTTGGTGACCTTTACTATTGCCCAAGGGTCGTTCATGTCGATGTCGAAATCGTAACTCCCCTGGAATTCATATACCACATATTTTACCGCCTCTTGCATAGGGTCGGAGGTCGCTGGAGCGTCCCAGGTGAGCACTGTCACATCTTTCTTCCTATCGACGCGCAGGTTGGTGACGGCGGGAGGTGGCACATCGTCAATCCACGTGACGGCAGGGCACAGCGCCTTAGTGTGCATCTGGTGGTTGCTCAACGAGTCGAGCACGCCCTTATAGTTCTCGCTTACAGAATATCCGGGCCACCAGGTTACGCCGTGCACATTGGGCAGCGAGCGCATCAACTCAATCTTGTGGTTGAGCTGAGTGGGGTTGAGGGTGTCGGGGATATCACGGTGGTCCATCACATTGCGCACCGCCTGACCGTAGTACATGTGCCTACCGTTGGCGTGGTCGTTCCACCAGTAGCTGAGCACGAGGTCGCTCGCCGCCTTATGCTCCAGCTCCCAGTAGAGCTGCGGCACCATGTAATCGACCCATCCCATCGCTGTCCACTTGGGGCAGTCGGCGTAGAGAGCGTCGTAGCACTCCAGTCCGTTGGTCTCGCTGCCGTTGCGGTCGCTCTTCTTGTTGCGCCAGATGCCGAAGGGGCTGATGCCCAGTCGCACCCACGGCTTGACGCTCTGGATGGTGTTGTGCAGCTGCTCGATGAGCAGATCTACGTTGTGTCGCCTCCAGTCTCCCTTGTCGCCCCAGCCTTTGCCGTATTTCTCAAAGGAGGTGGAGTCGGGGAATTCCGCGCCTTTCACGGGATAGGGGTAGAAATAGTCGTCCATGTGGATGGCGTCGAGGTCGTAGCGCGTAATCATGTCGCGCACCACGAGGTTGATGAAGTCGCGGCTCTCGGGCAACGCAGGGTCGAAGTATATCTTGCCGTCGGCATACTTGAGGAACCACTCGGGATGCTCGTAGTAGATGTGTCCAGGCGCGGGCTGGTCTTTTTCGCCGCTGGTAACGCGGTAGGGGTTGATCCATGCGTGCAGCTCCATGCCGCGGCTGTGAGATCGGAAGA
>CALDIG010000232.1 GCA_937904375.1 uncultured Prevotellaceae bacterium | reverse complement strand
GACTGGAGTTCAGACGTGTGCTCTTCCGATCTCCAGTTACATCGACTACTCGATGTCGGTAATCGTTTCGAGAGCGCTGCCCGACGTGCGCGACGGCTTCAAGCCAGTGCACAGGCGCGTCCTTTTCGGTATGGAAAAACTGGGCAATTTCTCTAATGCCCCCTACAAGAAATCGGCACGTATCGTGGGTGACGTGCTTGGTAAATACCACCCACACGGCGACTCATCGGTGTATCTGGCTATGGTTCGACTTGCTCAAGACTGGGCAATGCGTTATCCGCTAGTTGACGGTCAGGGAAACTTCGGCTCCATCGACGGCGACAGCCCTGCTGCTATGCGTTACACCGAGGCGCGCCTAGGCAAGATGGGAGAAGAGATGATGCGCGACATGGATAAGGACACCGTGAATTTCGTGCCAAACTTTGACAACACTATCGATGAGCCTGAAGTGCTGCCGACGCGCTTCCCAAACCTGCTGGTGAATGGAGGCTCGGGAATTGCGGTGGGTATGGCGACCAATATGGCCCCGCACAACCTCACCGAGTCGATTAACGCCTGCCTGGCGATGCTCGAGAATCCCGACATCGACACCGATGGGCTGATGAAGCACATCATTGCTCCTGATTTCCCCACGGGAGGTATCATTCACGGATATCAGGGTGTTAGGGACGCTTTTGAAACTGGCAAAGGACGCATTGTAATACGCTCAAAAGCCGAGATAGAGAGTGAGAATGGTCGCGACAGGATTGTGGTCACCGAGATTCCCTATAATGTAAACAAGAGCGAGCTTATCCAGAACATTGCTTCACTTGTTGAAGACAAGCGCATTGACGGCATTTCAAACATCAACGACGAAAGCGACCGTCATGGCATGCGCATCGTCATTGATGTGAAGAAAGACTTCAATGCCAATGTGCTGCTCAACAAGCTCTATAAGATGACTGAGTTGCAGTCGTCGTTTAGTGTCAACAACGTGTGTCTTGTTAAAGGACGACCGCAGACGGTAACTCTGAGAGACATGCTGCACTACTTCCTTGAGCATCGCCACGAAGTGGTGATTCGTCGAACGGAATTTGATTTGAAGAAAGCGAAAGAACGTGCCCACATCCTTGAAGGTCTGATTATTGCCAGCGACAATATCGATGAGGTTATCCAGATAATTCGCAGCAGCAAGAACGCCGAGGAGGCGCGTCAGCGTCTGGCAGAGAGGTTTGGTCTTGATGACATTCAAACCCGCGCTATCGTGGAAATGCGCCTGCGCCAGCTCACCAACCTAGAGCAAGATAAGCTACATGCCGAGATGGAAGAACTGTTGAAGACCATTGAGCATCTTGAGGAGATATTGACAAATCCCGATGTGTGTCGCAAGGTGATTGAGGATGAGTTGATTGAGGTTCGTGACAAATATGGTGACGAGCGACGCACGCAAATCGAGTATTCTGCCGATGAGATGAACGCCGAGGACTTCTATCCCGATGACCCGATGATTATTACCATCTCGCACTTTGGATACATCAAGCGCACACCACTAAGCGAGTACCGTACTCAGAACCGAGGCGGAGTAGGGGCGAAGGGTAGTGCTACTCGTGATGAGGACTTCATTGAGTATATCTATGAGGCCACCAACCATAACTACATGCTCTTCTTCACTGAGTTGGGACGTTGCTATTGGCTGCGAGTGTTTGAGATTCCCGAGGGTGCCAAAAACTCTAAGGGACGCGCAATCCAAAACTTGCTCAACTTAGGTCCGGAGAATCGCATTAATGCCTTCATCCGTGCCACAAAACTCAAAGATCCGGAGTATAACCAAAACCATTATATCGTCTTTGGCACTAAGAATGGTATCGTTAAACGTACACGACTGTCGGAGTTCTCGCGACCACGTTTCAATGGCGTGAACGCCCTGAATATCCGTGAGGATGACCAACTCATTGGTGCCGTGCTCACCGAGGGCGACAGCGAGATTGTTCTCGCCAACCGTAATGGACGTGCCATACGTTTCTCGGAAACAAAGGTTCGCGCAATGGGACGCACAGCAACTGGCGTGAAGGGCATGACTCTCGATGGAGGTGACGATGCTGTTGTTGGCATGATTTGCATGCGCTCCACTGCGCAAGACGATGTTCTTGTGCTTTCTGAACAAGGCATGGGCAAGCGCTCCAAGCTTGAGGACTACCGTGTCACCAACCGTGGTGCTAAAGGCGTAAAGACAATAAACATAACTGATAAAACTGGCAAGCTTATCGCCATCCGCAATGTGAACGACAGCAACGACATTGTCATCATCAATAAGTCGGGTATAACTATTCGTTTGAAGGTGTCGGAATTGAGAGTTCAAGGACGTGCCACTCAGGGTGTGAGACTCATCAATCTTGAGAAAAAGAACGATGAGATAGCTTCGGTTTGCAAGGTCGATACCGACCCCGAAAAAATTGAGGAATACATCCCCGAAGGCGAAGGCTTGCAACAAGACCTCAACTTCGAGCAAGACAATGAAATTGCAGAAATTGAGCCTGACCAATTAAACGAAAACGGTGATTCGCAGTCTTATGACCAAGAAGCACAAGAAGGCACTTTGCCTTTTAATGAATAATAATCGTGTTTTTCAATGATATAATCACACAAATTTCTAACTATAAACATTCTTGAATTATGAAAAAGTTTTTCTTATTTGTTGCTTGCGCATCACTCTTGGTGATGGGAACAAAGGCTCAAACCGCCGAGGAACTCTTTAACGCAGGCAAGGCCGAGTTTGCTAAATATGACAAACTCTTCGGAGAATATACTCTGGCTCATGGACAGAACCCCGATGCTCCAGACCCTACTATTGGGGAACGCGCTGCCGCCCTGATGAACGGTTTTGAATTGTTGCAAAAGGCTTTGCCACTGGATACTATTATTGAGACCAACAAGGATGGATCTCCAAAGATTGACAAGAAAACCGGACAACCAAAGTTCAAGACAAAATACTCAAAGGATATTGTCACACTGCTTTCTGGACACATCAACGATGTGCTGAATGTGGGTAACGCAGGACTTATGGGTAATGATTTTGCGACATCTTACAAGGCTTTCAAATTCTTTAGAACCTTGGTGGGCTCTTCTCTCACCGAGGGTGTGGAATTCGACCCGCAAACTCTTGCTGATGTGTCGTTCTATGAGGGCTATTCAGCCTATCAATTAAAAGATTTTGACGGGGCATATAACGCCTTCAAGAGTGCTATCGACAAAGGATATACCGAGAACCAGGTTGTCGACTTCAGAAATTCCTGCTTGGCAAACATTATCCAAAACTATTGTGATAGCCAAAACTATGCTGATGCTATTGCCTATGTTGATAAGGCAATTGCCGGTGACCCATCAAGTGCGCTCATGTATGATATGAAGGGATATATCATAGAGCAGAAAGATGGACTTGATGCAGCCGAGCAGTACTATGAGAAAGCTGTGGAGCTTGACCAGACTTTCCCTAATGGATTTTTTGACCTAGGTCGTGTTCTATATGCAAGGGCAGAGAAAATCATCGATGAGAATCAGTCTGCTACAAACGCTCAATTAGCTCCTAAACTGTTACCTATTTACGATAAGGCCCTGCCTTTGTTCAAGAAAGCTAAAGAACTTGACGTTGATGGCTCTAAAACACCTCAAGCAGGACGTTTTGTTGAAGACTTAGAATACAAACTTGAGATTCTTAGACCGGCAAAATAATAGATAATTCTTTTAAGCAATAATGTCAACGCTGTGCATAGCTTATCAAAATAACTCTATGCACAGCGTTTAACCATTAATTTAATGATGAAAAAAACAGTTCTTGTATCGTTGATTTTTTTCGTGAGTGGCATTTCGGTACTGGCGCAGAATCGGCTTGTAAATGAGGTAAAAAAGGAAATAAGTGGGATGACATTAACCGTTGACAACTACAAGAACTCGTTGAAGAAAATCAATAAGGCCTTAGAGAGCGATGAGACTAAGGACAAGGCCGAGACCTGGTGGATTGCAGGAAAAATTCAATATTCTATTTACGATAAGATGATGGCAAATAAGGCGGTGGGGGAAAAAATAAACTCTACTGAAGCCGGTTTGGCTCTAATTGATGGTTATGAAAAACTTCAAACGGCATTGCACATAGACACTCTAATAGTTTTAGACAAAAAAGGGAATCCCATTATCGACAAGAAGACAGGAAAAACAAAGGTTAAAACCAAATATTCACAAGAAATCATGAATAAAATTGTTGACCATGTGGTTGACTATAGTGCGGTTGCCGGTGACTTCTATTTGGCAGGAGACTGGAGTAATGCCTACAAGGCTTGGGACATTTATTGCGTTATCGCCAAATGCCCCTGGGCGATTAGGAAAAAGGTGAATGACCCCGACTCGATTGTTGGCTACAACCGTTTCTATCAAGGTTTGGCTGCCTACCAAAACAAGGATTATGTGAAAGCGATAGAACAACTTGCTAACGCCCGCAACCTCGGCTACAGGAAAAAAGCACTCTACGACGCATGGATCGACGCGCTTATCAAGCAGCAAGACACTATCTATCTTGTGAGTGTGGCGCATGAGGCTCACGACATGCTTGGGGCTAAAGACCCAAGATATGTGAGAATATTAATAAATCATTATCTAAAGGCAAAGAATTATGATGAAGCCAACTCGCTGCTTGATGAGGTTATAAAAAGCGACTCTACAGTAGCAGAGTATTATGACCTTAAAGGACGTCTCGCCGAAATACAAGAGGATATAGATGCCGCTTTGCCATTTTACAGAAAGGCTGTAGAGTTGAACCCCGATTTAGGCATAGCATTGTTTGACCTCGGTAATGCTCTATACAACAAAGCTATTGTCAACAATGACCATAGGTCTAACGATGCCCTCAGACTTTATGAAGAAGCCTTGCCCTATCTAGAGAAAGCACATAAGTTGATGCCTCATAATGAAAACGCCAAAAAAGTGCTAAGCCGAATATATTACGTCACAGGCAGCAAAAAAATTGATGAACTGTGAAAAAGACAAGCAAACAAGGCAAGGGAATAAAGTGGAGAGTTTAGAGGACTAAGAACCAAGTAAAAAATATGAACTTATCTTCTTATGTCTAAAAATGAAAACAAGAGCATTGGCGTTTCTGGTCGTTTGACTCCACATTTGTCTCGTCAGCTCGTTTGCTTGTCAGCCTTAAATTGGGTTTAAATTCCCATTCTAACAACACCGCGTTTTGAAGCTTTCACGAAGTTGACAATTTCGTCGCGTTCTGGCGATTGTGGCACTTCGGCAATAACTTTAGCAAGAGCCTCGCTATTGTTAAGGCGAGAGAGGTAAAGAACACGGTAAACCTGTTGGATCTTGTTAATCTGTTCCTCGGTGAATCCTCGGCGGTGCAGACCTATAGAGTTCACTCCCTCGTATGAAATAGGGTAGCGACCTACCATTGTATAAGGCGGCAAGTCTTTGTTTACCAGCGAACCGCCTTGCAGCATCACATGTTTACCAATGCGAGTGAACTGATGGACCAATGCTCCTCCTCCAAGAACAGCATAGTCACCAACAACCACCTCACCGGCGAGCTGCACTTGATTGGACATGATTACATTGTCGGCGAGCTCACAATCGTGTGCGACGTGGCAATAGGCCATTATAAGACAATTATTGCCAATCACAGTTTTACCTTTCGACGCGGTGCCACGATGTATGGTTACGAACTCACGGATGCTGGTGTTGTCGCCGATAATTGTCAAGCTGTCCTCACCCTTAAACTTAAGGTCTTGAGGAATATCGCTTACTACGGCTCCTGAGTGAATGTGGCAGTTGTTTCCAATTCTCGCGCCAGAGTGTATTACCGCGTTACTGTCGATAATTGTGCCGTCGCCAATCACTACGTTCTCATCGATAGTGACGAAAGGACCTATTGTCACATCTTTTCCTATTAATGCGTTTTCACTAACACATGCAAGAGGCGAAATGTTCATATATGCTATTGGTTATTGATTATTCGTTTATCGTTTTTAGCTGACGAGAGAACGAGCTGACTAGACAAGTGTAATGTAATGTTGCGACAACTACCATTGTCTTGTCAGCTTGTTCCTTGTCAGCTTGTAAGCTATATTCTCTGAAATCTGACATCTTTATTTGTTCTTAATAATCTGAGCCATAAACTCAACTTCGCTAACAATCTTCTCGCCAACAAACGCATAACCCTTCATTACGGCACAGCCACGGCGCAGCGGGGTCATAAACGAGATGTGGAAAATGAGGGTATCACCAGGCACTACCTTTTGGCGGAATTTCACATTGTCAATCTTCATGAAATAGGTGGAATAGCGCTCTGGCTCGTCAACGCCACTAAGCACCAGCAGACCGCCCACTTGCGCCATCGCCTCGATTTGAAGCACACCAGGCATTACAGGTTCCTGAGGGAAGTGACCTAGGAAGAACGGCTCGTTGCTGGTAACATTCTTCACTCCCACAATGTAGTTCTCGCCAATCTCTATCACCTTGTCAACAAGCTGCATGGGATAGCGGTGCGGCAACAGCTCTCTGATTCGGTTTATCTCCATCACGGGTGGCTTATTTGGATCATAGAGCGGTGCCTGCACATTCTGGTATCTCAGCTCCTTGCGAATTTGGTTAGCAAGCTTGGTATTGATGGTGTGACCAGGACGGGTTGCTATGATACGGCCTTTCAGAGGTCGGCCAATCAGTGCCAAGTCACCCAGCACATCCAGGAGCTTGTGGCGAGCCGGCTCATTGGGGTGGGTGAGAGGTTTGTGGTTGATGTAGCCAAGCTTGTTGGCATTAGTGCGATCAACTCCCACTAGGTCGGCAATCTTGTCAAGTTCTTCTTGCGGCATTTCCACGTCGTAGATGACAATGGCATTGTCTAGGTCGCCGCCTTTGATGAGATTGTTTTGCACGAGAGGCATAATTTCTCTCACGAAAACGAAAGTGCGGCTTCCAGCTATCTCATCTTTGAAATTGCTCATCGAGGTGAGAGAAGCAAACTGGTTGTTAAGAACAGTTGAGTTATATTCAACCATAGTGTCGATAGAGAAGTCCTCATCGGGCAGCACAATAAGGGCTGCGCCAGTATTCTCGTCAACCACTTTGATGCGTTGTTTCACAACATAATACTCTTTATCGGCATTTTGTTCAACTAAGCCAGCTTCTTCAATCTTAGTGCTATATTCTATTGCGCTGCCATCAAGGATGGGAAGCTCGGGACCATTAACCTCGATAATGCAGTTGTCGATACCCGCAGCATAAAGTGCCGCCATTGCGTGCTCGATAGTGGCTATTCTTATGTCTTTATCGGTACGGCAGGCAATAACAGTCCCCCTGTTGGTCGCCACCACATTCTCGGCAAGAGCCTCGATAGTAGGATTTCCTTCAAGATCAATTCTCTTGAAGATGTAACCAGTGTTCTCTGGAGCGGGCTTGAAAGTCGCCTCAACTTGCACACCAGTGTGAAGTCCCTTTCCGCTGACCGAGAAATCGGCTTTGAGAGTGAGTTGTTTCATTATAGAAATGTGTTATTGTTTTTCTTTTTTCAGTTTACTAGTTGACAAGTTTACAAGTTGATGAACAGTTTGAAAAAACATTTTGCTTGTTTACTTGTTTACTAGTTAACTTGTTATTTCTTTTTTCAGTTCGTCAATTAATTGTTTCAGTTGCTTTATGTCTTGTGCCATTTGTGGGACACGCTTTATATATACTTGGTTTCTTGCGAAATCAAGTGCGTTGATGGCAGGTGAGCCTATCACTCGTAGATTGCTGCCAAGGTTGTTGGGGATGCCCGATTGAGCGCCAATGCCATTATTGTCACCCACGGTGATGTGGCCGGCAAAGCCCACTTGGCCTCCCACCATGTTGTTCTTGCCAATCTTGGTGGAGCCAGCAACTCCCACTTGTGCTGCCATAACGGTGTTCTCGCCAATCTCCACATTGTGAGCTACTTGGATGAGATTATCAAGCTTAGCACCTCTTCTCACTATCGTAGAACCCATTGTGGCACGGTCGATAGTGGTGTTGGCGCCTATTTCCACATCATCTTCAAGGATCACAATTCCAATCTGTGCGATTTTCTCGTAGGTGCCATCCTCCTTAGGCGCGAAGCCAAATCCGTCGGCTCCTATCACTGCACCCGACTGCACGATGCATCTGTTGCCAATCTTGCAGCCGTGATAAACCTTAACGCCAGGATATAGTATCACATCATCGCCAATGGTAACATCATCGCCAACATACACTTGCGGATAAATTTTCACATTCTTCCCAATAGTGACATTGCGGCCAATGTAGGCAAAGGCGCCCACATAAGCATCATCAGGAACATTCACGCCCTGGGCGATGTGGCAAGGCTGCTCAAGGCCTTTCTTTACAGGCTCTTGGCTGCTCACCATGTTGAGGAGCATGGCCAATGTCTCGTAAGGGTCATCAACCCTGATTAGCGTGGTCGATAACTCATGCTCGGGTTTGAAATCCTTGCGTACAAGTACGGCGGTGGCTTTGGTTGAATAGATATAATGTGTGTATTTGGGGTTTGCCAAGAATGTCAGGCAACCATCTGTAGCTTCTTCAATCTTAGAGTAATTCTCGATATAAGCTTTAGCATCTCCCTCAACGGTTCCGTTGACAATCGACGCTAATTGCTCAACTGATATTCTCATAATTATTATCTAAAAATATTATTATCTTGAAATTAACCTGCAAAGTTGCGAAAAAACGGCGATATGGCAAAGTCTATATGGAAAAATTAACATAAAAACCACCCTATAGACCAACATTAAAGTAAAAACGAAATAAAAAGACCATTTTTATCTGGGTAAATAACGACTAACACAATACCTCAATATAAATTATGAACCTGAATTCATTATCTCAATTTGTTGTCTCACCGATTCTTGATGAACCGCACTCATTATTGTCTTTAAGAACTTGGTGCTAAGCCCCAGTTTGTCAGCTTCATTGATACATCTCTGTAGAATCGTATCATATCTGTCGGTCTGAACGACTTGCATGGCTTTTTCTTTCTTATAAGCACCAATCATGCGGCACACATTCATTCTCTTGCTCAGGATGTTAAGCAACTCGTTGTCGCAGGCATCAATTTGGCGTCGAAGCATATCCAGGTTTTCGGTATTCTCGCTTTTATCTCTTATTATCAGTGAGTTGATGATAGCTTTTAGCTCATCGGGAGTCACTTGCTGGTCTTTATCGCTCAGTGCCTCGCTAGGGTTACAGTGTGATTCTATGAACAGTCCGTCAAGACCCATGTCTATGGCTTGTTGCGATAGGGGAGCGATGAGTTCCCGTTTTCCTCCCATGTGAGACGGGTCGCAGAAGATGGGTAAATGTGGATAACGTCTATGCAATTCTATTGCGAGTTGCCATTCAGGAACATTACGATAATAGTTGTTGCCGTAGTAGCTGAATCCGCGCAATATGGCACCAACCATAGTTATCCCGGCATTGACAATACGTTGCATGGCTCCAATCCACAAATCGAGGTCGGGATTAACGGGATTTTTCACCAATACCGAAATGTCGTCATGACCTTTAACCGCATCTGCAATCTCTTGCACCGCAAAAGGGTTGGTGCAAGTGCGGGCACCTATCCACAGCACATCGATACCCGCATCAATCACTGCCTCAACATGCTCGCGAGTGGCGACCTCGGTGGCAACCCTCATCCCAGTTTCTTGTTTTACAGCATTGAGCCATTCCAAACCATTGACTCCCACACCCTCAAAACTGCTCGGTAGGGTGCGGGGCTTCCATAATCCGGCACGAAAAACCGAAATACCAATTGATTTTAATTGTTTTGCTGTTTCAAGTGTCTGATCAAAACTCTCGGCACTGCATGGACCGGCTATTACTAATGGAGTTGAACTGTTACTCAACATAAACGCCAATGGTGATATGTTGTCAAGAAGATTGTCTTTCATTGCTCTGTTTTTTCGATATTGCAAAAGTACCACTTTTTTTTCATTAATCATGTCAGGGGAGTGGCTTATTTAGTTAAACTAAAATTTTATCAGTGTTTATTTAACATAATACTGATTATAAAACAAAAGTACATACAACAAACTCAATAGCACTACTATTATTCTTCGAGAGAGCTTCAAAAATATTGAGATGATTAAAACACAAAAAACTCCTTGAAAATTTTGTTGATAAGCGATAATAAATTAATTTTGCCTTAGAATTAAAATTAGTAATGAAATTTCGATTTGATACATATCTCATTTTTTCGATAATCACCCTATTATCGTCAGCCACACCATTCCAAGCATTGTGTTCTACCCCCATGAATGACACTTTGGAAATATGTCAACGAGAATCTGATATTCCATCATCATGCGACACATTATGTGAAAAATTCAATTCTAAGCAACTAATTGTGCCAGGCATTTTTATGGTTTCTGGTCTTGTGGGAGCTATCGACTATAACAATAGCCTTAACCGCTCGGTTAATGATGCCTTCAATGATTTGAGCGATGGCAAGACTTGTAAAATAGATGATTATTTGCGCTTTCTACCTTCAACATCACACTTGGTGCTTGGCAGCATTGGTGTGAAGTCAAAACACAATTTCAAGGAAAGATTGCTCATCTCAGCGACTTCTCATGCCGCCATGCTGATTATGGGTTATGGCTCTAAATTCATAATTAAAGAGCAACGTCCCGACATCAGCAATAATCATTCGTTTCCCAGCGGTCATGTGGCATTGGCTTTCACTGGAGCCGAACTTCTGCGTCAAGAATATGGAACTATTTATGGCATAGCTGGTTACACGGTAGCAACCAGTGTGGCTATATTGCGACTTTACAACAATAAACACTGGTTTAACGATGTGCTGATGGGCGCAGGAATCGGCATCTTGAGTGCACGAATTGGATATTGGCTACTTCCTTTTGAACGTAATTTCTTCAAAATCAACAATAAAAACAACAAAAGTTCAACTATTGCTATAACCCCAGCCTATAATGTCGCAGAAAAGGCTCTTAGCGTGTCGGTATTTGCTGTGTTTTAATAACTTACAGACTACTCCCCTACTCTTTTTTAACGTTTTTCAATGTTTCATCATTCGCTCCATCGAACGCTTGTCTTCGCGTGCCTTGATTGATTGACGTTTGTCATATTGCTTCTTGCCACGAGCTATGGCAATGTCAACCTTAGCAAAGCCATCATCATTAATGAATACACGCAACGGAATAATGGAATATCCTGGCAACACACAAGCCTTAGATATCTTGTTGATTTCCTTGCGAGTAAGCAGCAGCTTGCGGTCGCGATGAGTGGCATGGTTATTATAGGAGCCATAGGAATACTCGGCGATGTACATCCCCTTCATCCACACCTCACGGTTTTCGACCATGCAATAAGTGTCGGTGAGTCCTGCTTTACCTTGTCTTATTGATTTTATCTCAGTACCCGTCAGCACTATGCCGGCGGTGAAAGTCTCCATTATCTCGTAGTCAAAAGAGGCTCGACGGTTCTTTATATTTATGTTATTGGTTGCCATTTTATCAAAAGATGGGAATTAACGATTTATCAAAGATCCTAAAATATACCATATAATACCAGGAAAAGCCAACATCATAATTGATGATATTACAACAAACTTCACCGATTTATTGCTATCTACGCACAAGAAATCAATGTCACGGTAAGCGATGTAAGGCATGTAAAGCACAAGAAAAAACAACGGAGAGAACTCGCCGCTAAGAACGTTTCTCAATATCATCAACAATACTAAAAAAGAGAGGTTATAGATAACATAATTGCTCAACTTCGACATCGCCAAGCTGCTACGCGTGAACTGAGGATAGAAGCCCGACAAAAGATATACACAAAGGTAGTAAGAAAGCATAAACATTGAGAATGAAACTATTGCATCCATCAACGATGAGGACAATGTGTGAGAGGCACTGTCATAAATCATGGGTACAAACGACGAGATAGCCAGCAGCCCCAGCAACGGGAAGAAAAAGGTGCCAAGTACTCTCTGTGCCGAGTGACATCGGTCGTCGATGTACTGCCACCCTACCTTGGGTGATATTAATAATACTAAAAAATTTCTTATCATAAGTTGGAGATATTTCAGTGTAATTCGTTTATCGTTTATCAAAAATCGGGAATCGGTCGAATGGCACTTAACCTCTAAACTCTAAACTAGAAAACTGCGCAAAGAGCTTTGAGGGTGCAAAATTAATAAAATGACAAATAAAATAAAACTAAAAATGACTCATTAGAGAAAAAAATAAGTAATTTTGCACTTTAATACTCGGCATCAAGGATGAAACACGAACTTTTCATAGCGTCAAGACTGAAACTCGGAAACAAAGGCGGAGCCAACTCCCGAAGCCTCAATGTCGCTGTTGTGGGCATCATTCTCGCCATTGTCATCATGACACTCTCGGTGGTGATTGTGATGGGATTTAAGAAAGAAATCACGTCGAAAGTCACCAGCCTCGACCCACACATCAAGGTCTTTAATGGTGCCATAGGACTTGACAACAATTTTGCCATTGTTGATTACAGGGAGATAGCAAATGGAATAAACAGCGACCCTTCTCTCAAGGAGCATTTTACCAGCGTCTCGTTAATCGCCGAGAAACCAGCGATTCTCAAAACCGACGACAACTTCAAGGGGCTTCAGTTCCGCGGTGTGGATGCCAGTTATGACTTCTCGTTCCTAGAGAAGCACCTTGTGGAAGGTCGAGTCCCCAAAATTGAGAACACCGACAGCACTCAAGAGATTATCATTTCAAGCGTCATCGCCAAGCAGCTCATGCTTGATGTTGACGACCGCGTTTTCACTTATTTCATCGACGAGAAAGTGAAAGTGAGAAAATGCCACATTGTGGGAATTTTCAACACCGACTTTGATGCCTTCGACAAATCGTTTATTGTGGGCAACATAGCTT
This sequence comes from uncultured Prevotellaceae bacterium, assembly GCA_937904375.1. Lineage (GTDB taxonomy): Bacteria > Bacteroidota > Bacteroidia > Bacteroidales > Muribaculaceae > Sodaliphilus. The sequence goes on along the minus strand of CALDIG010000232.1, from coordinate 327 downwards.
TATTACAGAGTGTCAACGGATGGAAGCCTCACATTGGCAACTATGTGGGCATCAACATCGATAACATCGACAATCTTGACAACGCCGAAGCTTTTGCCTACAGGTTATTCAGCAATCTGGCATTACAGTCTTACGATGCCCCTAACAATACCACTCTCTATAATGTTACCAACACTAAACGTAACAATCTTTCTTACTTCACATGGTTGAGCATGCTCGACATGAACGTCATCATTATTCTCGCTCTTATGATTGTAGTGTCGTCTTTCACGCTCATCTCAGCACTGCTCATGGTAGGTCCGCTGCTCAGCCAAGGCCTTGAGCTGC
>CALDIG010000231.1 GCA_937904375.1 uncultured Prevotellaceae bacterium | reverse complement strand
GCAAAACGATGCAACTAAACAAAATTTAACACACAGGGTTTTGCAGGTGTCCCGAGATTTTAGTTCTTTCCTTATGCGTTTGGCAGTCGCTTGCTGGTTAGTTACTTTTGTGATTTTGAACTTTTGTGATTTCAAAGTTGTGGCAATCAACTCCACATCATTAGCACCATGGATGTCGGTCCATTGTGTGGCACTATTTGAGGAATAATTAGAGATTCCAACAAGCAAAGCGCGCTTTGTTTGGGCATCTGAATTGAACGGAAGCACAAACAAAACCAGCACCAATATTAATGTTTGATAAATTTTATGCATATCAATCTTTATTTTATGTGTCACACAATTATTTCCCAAAAGCCGCCTTTGTCGGGACCGACACGACGAACGACTCCTTGGTCGTGTAGTTTTTTTATGTTTCTTGTAATGTTTCTCCGATCAACACCTATAATTTCAGCCATTTTAGCGGTTGTGATATAGGGGTCTTCCTTTATCAAGTCAATAATAATCTGGGACGTTTTCTGGGACGTTTTCTGGGACGTTTTCTGGGACGTTTTCTGGGGCGTTTCTGGGACATTTTCTAGTAACTTTTCAGTTCGGTTTTCAGTTCGCTTACCTGTTTTCAGTTCGTTTTCAGTCACCTTGGGGACAGTGATGCGCAAGATGAAGTCATTGTTATTGAAACTTGGTGCATTAGCACCGTTTGCTTCTAGTTCACGATAAATGCGATCAACACCCTCTCCAAACTCTTTAACGTAGTTATAAGCTTTCAGAAACGCGGCAATTTTGGGATTGCGCGAGAAGTGGGTGTGGCGAATGTTCTCCGGCTTCACCATGCCCGGCAGTTTGCCTGGAGACTCGTACACCAGTCGGTCGTCGAACATCTTAATCTGAATCTCAGTACCCTTGATGTTGTAGGCTCTATGGCATTGGGCAATATGTAGTCCAACAGCTATTTTATAGGCATTATACATATTCTCTGTTTTTTGTGCAAAGATACAACTAATTGCTCTAATTGCGACAATAAACAAGACGCAAAAATAAAATTGTCATAGCATAAATAGACAAAAAAATAACATATTGTCGCCTAATGACCGATTTGGGATAATCAGAACGGCAAATCATAACCTGCCGCCGCTGGCTCGCTGGCTATACTGGGTATCTCAAGTTGGCTGGCCTTGCCGATGTCTCTAATCTTACTGCGGTATTCACTCCTTTTTGACGCGTCATCAAGCTCTTCGCGGCGATGACGGCTCATATCCACAAACTCCTGCTCCCGATCTATGCCTAAAAAGCGACGGCCGGTGAGCGAGGCGGCTATGCCGGTGGTCGATGAGCCGGCGAAGGGGTCAAGAATCCATGCGTTTTCGTTAGTTGATGCCAAAATGATGCGGGTTAATAACGACAACGGCTTTTGAGTGGGATGCTTGCCGCATGACTTCTCCCAACGGGCGATAGCCGGCAGCCGCCACACGTCGGTCATCTGCTTGCCGTCGTTGAGAAGCTTCATCAGTTCGTAATTGAAACGATGCGGCACTTTAGCGCTCTTGCGTGCCCATATCACAAACTCGGTGGAATAGGTGAAATAGCGGCACGAGATATTGGGCGGTGGATTGGTCTTTGCCCACGTCACCACATTCAATATCTTGTAGCCTAAAGATGTGAGTGACGTTGCCACACTGAAGATGTTGTGATAAGTGCCACTAATCCAAATGGTGCCGTTGTCTTTCAATTTGTCGCGACAAAGCGACAGCCAACGCATGTTGAACTCGTTTATCTCTGCCGGACTTTTGCCTCGGTCCCACTCGCCCTTGTTCACGCTCACAACCTTGCCGGCCTGAAAACTGATGCCGTCGTTTGACAAAAAATAAGGCGGGTCGGCAAAAATCATGTCAAACTTGAAGTCAAACTTTCCAAGCAGCTCCATGCAATCGCCATGAAGCAACGTGAAATCACGATTAACACTGCGGTAGTAGGGGGAGAGAGAAGGCTCTTTCTTTAGTTTTACTCTCTTTACCTTGAAATCAACTCCCGTGAAATCAGAGTAATCAAGTACAATGTCCTCGGCCTTGTAACGAGCGATAACAGCAGCCTCAGCTTCTTCGGCAGAAGCTGATTCGACTAAGACTTTTCGAATAAGCTGTTCCTTTATCGTTACTTGATAATCCATAGGGCACAATTAATGCGCCACAAAAGTATATCAAGAAAACGACAAAAATCCCAATAGATCAATCTTTAATATTTGTGATCAAAAATGATCATTTTCAGGAACTTATTATAGTTTACGATAGTTGATATAGGGTAAAAAAATCTATAATACTGTTGTTGTTAATAACATAACGATGACTCTTAACTCAGTATTAAAATAGGTTTATTATTTAAAGATACGTCCTAATAGTGTGTCTTTAAACCAATACCTGTATAATTTAATCATTTTATATTGAGATAGACTTTCCAGATATTCAATCTCAAATACGAGTCGAGGCTCTATATCATTGGATTCGGGGTAAATCTCTGCCTTATTACCGATTCTAGCCACTCTTATCAAGTATAAATCTTTGACTCCCTTACCTTTAATATAAGGCATGAAATAATAAAGCTTGTTAAGCACTACTGTAGATGGGAATGTTTTGGCCTTACCAGTATAATAAAACTTTATTGGTTCTTCTTTTAAGAAATAATCTTCATTGTCTTTTTTCACAAGCCCTATCAGCAAATGTTTTGATGGGTCTAGATTATATTGCTTTTTAGGTCGGTTGACAACTATAGTTTTTATTTCGTCCTCAAAAAGCCTTAAGTCAAGCATAGGTTTTGCTGTGCGTTCTAAGTATATGGGGCGAGAAGAAATAGGTTCTTCATTATAGATAAAACGATACAAGCTTTTGCCGATTTGTTCCACAATACCACATACCAGAGCATTGCCCATTAGAAAAGCTCGTCTTCCATCTGAGACTTCGGGATGTAGTGTGTGATTGTCGGGAAACATGTTCAGTCGCTCCAGTTCTATAGGAAGCAATCGACGATGACGACCCGACTTGGTGCAAACAACATGCTTGAATCTAGATGCAGCACTACCTCCCTCGCCGGTGATTATAGTTCTTGATGGCTGATCTAGATTGTCAGGGAAAGCCATACCTCCTTCAGAGAAAACATACTCATAACCTTCTTTAGAGACCCGATTAATCTTCTTTGCTCCTTTTTCATATTTCCATTTTGGCAGCTCTTCTTCAGTGATGAAAAAATCCTCAGGGACAAAATTCTCATCAACTAAATTGCCACCTAGTGTTTGTCTGGGGCCATCATATACTGGCTCTGCATCAACACAATACACATGACGATTTTGCATTATGCCCGCATTGCCAAAAGGACTTATTTTCTTATTTTTATTGAAATTCGCCGAAATCTCTTGAATAGTACCTTTAATATCAAATTCTGATAATGAGTCCTGCCTTGGCTTAAACTCAAATGCCTTGGCCATAACTCCATCATACTTGGTCCAGTCTTCAAGAGACTCAATTTGCCTCTCAACAACCGAATCCTTCTTATAACCAACAAGGTAAGTGCGTCTCCTACGCTGAGGCATTCCATAGTCGGCGGCATTTATAATACGCCATTCAACTGTATAACCTAAATCTGATAATGAAGCGAGGATAATGGCAAAATCGCGACCACGCTGTGTTGCAGGAGAGTTGATTAATCGATCCACATTTTCAAAAAAGATATAATTTGGACGATTCTCGCCTTTCTCAAGTAAAATTCTATATATTTGCCACCAAAGCACACCTTTCTTGCCTTCAATGCCTCCAGAACGACTCAATGTTGCAGCAACAGAATAGTCTTGGCATGGAAAACCGCCAACCATTAAGTCATGATCGGGGACTGCTTCTGTTGGTACCAAATTAATATCTTTATTGATGTGTCCATCAGCACCAAAACGTGTTCTATAAACTAATGATGCGTCTTGGTGTTTTGTTGAAGGTTCCCATTGGTTATTCCAAATAGTCTCATAGGCATCGGATGCACCTTCTAGCCCTATGCGAAATCCACCGACACCAGCAAACAGTTCAACAACCCTGATAGTATGTTTAGTCTTTTTTGTCATTTTTATTGTGGCAATCTACAATTTCTCTAACATAATCATTATTAAACCAATAACAGAATTTCTTGGCTCCCATGCCATTAATCGTAGGTGCTAAGTCTTTTGATTTCTGCGCTTTTGGTCTCACATGAAACTTTCTTCTGTCAGTTCCTTTCCACCAATATTGTTCTGAAATATGATTTGCTAACACATTGGTTTTAATGTGGTTCCAATACTCTTCTGCTACCTCCAAATCTTTTTGAGGCATTGTCCAAAAAAACACATCCGAAAGCATATAGTCTTCTTGGCCTTTGTGCATTTCTTGATAAATAACAAATAGAAACCTGCTTGAAAACAGCTCATAAAGCCTAGAATCAAACCAATTATCGCATTTTGCAATTTCAATATAGTTTATGTTTTCAAAAGACATAGCCTCTTTTATTTTGCCATTTGCCTGAACCCTAATGGTTTTCATAGTCAGTCCTGCCTTGAGAAACTCCTCTGACTTATTAACATTAGAGCATTTAGACGAAGAAACTATTGCATTTGCTATTAAAGCAAGCTTATTCTTGGGATTATTTGAAATATCAACGTTTTTCTTTTTGGCAATAGTTTTATAGCTCAAATTCAAATAAGGTCTAAACCTTTTTAATATAATCTCATCAAAACTATGTTTTTTTAGAGACTTAAATGAAACAAGTTCTGATTCTAATTTAGGAATATTCGTTACCGCGTTTTTTCCACTTTCTAAAACATACTTAAGAATTGAACGCATATAGGCCATTTTGAGGCTGAAAGCTCTTCTAGGCGCTCCGATAGTGCTATTTGGCTGATGCATTAAGCTGTCGCCCTTTTGCCCCTTTCGGCAAGCACCAAGATACATGGTGTCGCCTTCAGATAATTCATGAGCTTTTCCTTGCTTGATTTTTTCGACAATCAATTCATAATCATTACGAATGATGAGCAGGTCTTTCTTGGGCAATCTCCACAAAACCGAGAAAATAAACTCTAAGTCAAGTTTGTCACAATTGGCCTGATGCAAGTAGAATAACAACAGCATCAATTGGCATTTAAGAAAAAAATGAGATCTCTCAAAATTTTCATTGACAACTTCACAATAATTTATCATGTTGCATACAAGACGTTCTTTAATAAGATACTCACCTTGTTTTCCTTCTTTCAATGGAGTGCATTTTAATTCCATCTTAGCGGTTGAAAAGTCTGCGCCAGCGTAATTATTGGTTTCTAATTGAAAATAAATGTTTTCCACCATTTGGCCAAGACTACCTTTACCTTTTTTGGGCTTATAGTCCAACCAAACAAAATCTCTAAGAGTTTTGCCTAACAAACCTTTACTATAATTGAATATGCTAGATGGACTTGTTATATCGTAGGGAAGTTGTGATTTAATTATATTATTCATTTCTTATGCTATTAGGTTACAAAATTAATTGTTTTTTCTTTTCCAGCAAAAAATTGCATTAACATTATGGAAACATAAGTTATGAATAACAAAATTACTTTATTAAAACGACAAAAATCCAAATAGATCACACTTTAATATTTTGGATCAAAAAAGATCAATTCATGAATGTAGTGCGAGGTGTCTTGTTTGCGAGGTATATTCTATATTTTTTGTGGAAAAATTTGGAAAAGAGATTAAAAATTCAGTAATTTGCGGAGTGAAACTCCGAATTTTCCTGTAAAATGCGGAGTTGTACTCCGAATTTTACCGAATTATTTAGAATAAAAAATATCCCATGAGCAATAACTTAAAACGTATTCTTGACTTTAATAGTCTTACTGACAGTGTATTCCTTTTTGGTGCTCGCCAGACGGGTAAAACAACTTTGCTTCTTGAGCGGTTTCCTGATATACCTTACTATGACCTGCTTGAGACCGATACATTTGAGAGGTTTCAACGAAATCCATCACTTCTGCGTCAAGAATTGCTTGCATTACCCAACGATTCTTGGGTTGTGATTGATGATATTCAGCTAATTCCTGTGCTTCTCAATGAGGTTCATTGGCTGATGACTCGAAAGAACCTGAAATTTGTGCTTAGTGGCTCGAGTGCCCGCATGTTGCGGCGGCGTGGTGTCAATACGCTTGACGGGAGAGCTTCAAGAATTGTGCTTTATCCCCTTGTTAGTGCTGAAATTCCTGACTTTGATATTATTAAGGCTGTAAATCATGGCATGCTTCCACGTCACTACATGGCTAGCGACACAGAGATAAAAGACCGTTTGCAAGCCTATGTCTCGGTTTATCTGAAAGAGGAAATAAAAGCTGAGGCACTGGTGCGAAACCTCAGCACTTTCAATAGGTTCCTCGAAATCGCCGCTTTGAACAATGGTGAGATGATAAATTACAACAACATCGCAAGAGAGTGTGGTGTTGACGGCAAGACTGTAAAGGAATATTTCTCGATCCTTTTTGACACATTGATAGCTTATGAAGTCCCTGCCTATCAAAAACACATAAAACGTCGTCTAAATCAAGCGTCGAGGTTCTATTTCTTTGATGTTGCAATTCCCTCTTACCTGACAAGAAGGGGATATCTGCAACCTGGTTCTGCCGACTTTGGACATGCCTTTGAGCACTTGATGATTCAAGAGATAATAGCTTATCTTGGGTATCACAAGTGTGATAATGCTCTTTCCTATTGGCACACTTATTCAGGACTGGAGGTGGATGCTGTGCTAGGTGATGCAGAAGTGGCTATCGAGTTTAAATCAAGAACCGAGATTCAAAACAATCACCTAAAGGGGCTGCGCGCTTTTAAAGAAGAACATCCACAAGCACGACTTATCGTTGTCTCGCTCGATCCAAGACCACGGCAATGGGGAGATGTAGAAATCATGCCAGCACAAGATTTCTTGAAAAAACTGTGGGGCAAAAATATTTTTTAGATTAAGAAAAGTCCTTTAAACTGTCCAGTCGTTGATTTTTAGTTTGCCAGCCTTGCTTTCAGTCGCAGGATTCTCTCGCTGGACTGGTGGATGCGCTCGTAGG
>CALDIG010000230.1 GCA_937904375.1 uncultured Prevotellaceae bacterium | reverse complement strand
TGAAATGTAGCCCGCTACTATTCTTCAACTTTAAGAAAAAATCTACTCGACATAAGATCAAAATCCATCTCAATTAATTTATAGAACCCACCTTATTTGCTCATTAAATGAATTTGCAGTAATTTCGCATGATTTTTAATCAATGCATAATGCACAATTCATAATGCATAATTGGAATAGGGTTGTTTCGTCCCTACAATGAGTTTAATAAAAATACATAGATAATGAATAAATTAATATTTTTAGATAAATTGGGCTGCACCTCGGAATATCCCATACAAGCGTGGATTTTCTCTCGGTTTGCACCAATTTTGGCTGTCGTGATGATGACTTTGATGTGCTCCTGTAATGGTGGCAACAAATTCAAAGTTAGCGGCACCGTTGATGGTGCCGGCGACACTACTGTCCTATATCTTGAGACAAATTTAAATGGCATGTGGTACCCTATAGACTCTGTGTCAACCGATGGTGACAAGTTCTCGTTCAAAGCCGATGCCATAGACTACCCAAATATCTATCGCCTTGTGCATGGTGAGGATGCCATTTATTTTCCCATCGATAGCATCGACAATTTAGAGATTAACACAGATATCAAGAATTTTGCCGAGAATTATACCATCAGCGGCAGCGTGGATGCCGAGAGGATGATGAAATTTGACAAGGAGCTGGCAAAATTTGTCAAAGCCGGCGATTTCAGCAGCGAAGCATTCAAGAAATGGAAAGAAGCGACTAGTCGTGAGCTGGTGAGTGATGCAAAGAGTATAGTGTCATATTATATCGTAAACAAGTATATTGGCACTAAGCCACTCTATGACCCTGAGGATAATAGCGACTTCAAGATTATTGGTGCGGTGACCAACGCCTTCTCAGCTTATCGCCCCAATGACCCTCGCACCCCTTATCTTATTGAGGCTTATAAGGACAAGCTCAGGATTAGGCGCGCTGCTAATGGGAATATCGCGCGCGACACCATTCAAGCACCCCAAACTGGCATCCTCGATTTCTCGTTGAGTGACAAGATGGGTAAGTTGCAGAGTTTCAAGGAGGTGTGCTCGCAAGGTAAGGTGGTGATTTTGAATTTCACCATACAAAACGAGTCGTTCTCTCCGTCACTGAACAAGCTGCTTAATGATGTTTTTAACAAATATCATTCAAAGGGGCTGGAGATATATCAGGTGTCGTTCGACGATGACGAGACAACATGGCGCCGTGCAGTGGCGCGGCTGCCGTGGATTGTGACACGCGACTCCAATGGCGTTGTTACAGCGTTGCTGTATAATGTGACCGAGATACCTATGATATATCTTATAAACCGCAAAGGCGACATAGTGGGCAGAGTGGAGAATATCGACCTGCTCGAAGATACCTTGAAAAAATATTTGTAGTCTATCGCTTACTGTTGGTGCAAGCAATGATGTCCATTATTGATGGCCCCACGTTGAAAAGAGCGTCAATAATCGACATGTAAGGTTCAAAGTGGTCCTTACCCCATTGCGTATATACTGGGTGAGTGAACTTTTGGAACTCAACAGATATATCGACAATGCTCATGTTCATATAGTCTTCACCGCTTTTGCCGGCAATATACTTGTCGGCATTTACTTTATGCAATATGTCCATCAGCAATTCAGTCTTCTGTCCGGTAACGTTAAGTTCGCTGGCATGGATTATCTCCACCTTTATGCCCAAAGCATCAAGAAGGAATCGCAGCAGTTTCTCATTGAATAAGGCTAAGGATTTCTCGCCACATTGGTAAATGTCAAGGAAATCCTTGCCGTAGGTGTTCCAGTAAGGTGACTTGCGGTAGGCATCTGTAATGGTTGTCACATTTTTGCGGCATGTGCGCTTGAAGAATTCATCGGCAATGGCTATTTTGTTGATGTCTTCGTGCGTGTCATAGACTGGCACAGTGATATATCTCACCCCATTGCTAGTGAAAATTCTGTTGCGATTTTGGAAGTAGTTTTTCTCATACTGCACATTGTCGAGCAGTACTAAAGTTTGAGCCATCGACACCTTGTGGAAGAAACCTAAATAGGACAAGTGTTCAGGCTGATGGATAGTTACGACTTTCATAGCAGCATCTTTTGCACATAGAACATTTCGGCGTACTTCATACCGCACTCCAGTCCACGTATCGAGGCAAGAGACTTAATGCCGTCCTCGTTCAGAGGTGAGGGTGCTGCTTTTACCTGGCTGGCGTAGAGGTTGAAGAGAGCCACCTTCTCGTCGATATTGTCGCTGATGTCGTGATAGATTTTACCTCCTCGCACGATGTCGAGTCCATCGCTCACAAACGGATACTCATAGAGTGCTATCAGTTTAGGCATATATCCTTCCTTAAGTCGCATCGCTGCCATGGCGCAGTCATACATCTTGATGTGGTCTTGATGGCGGCTTCGGTAATTGATGAAAATCTCATCGGGACGATACTGCTCAATGTAATTATCTAGTTTTGCAGTTATCTCAAGCGATGGTACTGTGTCGAGCATGGCATCCATATCTTTAAAGAGGAAGAACCACTCGGCACCTAATCGTTCATTCACTTGTTTGGCTTCGGTATGTCGCATCTCAAAGTTCTGTTTCTCATTGGTGCCGCCAATTGTTCCCAATACAATCACCACTCGTGCTCCCGTTTTCACTTGGTGTAGTAAATATCCGCCGCATCCTAGCACTTCATCATCGGCATGAGGGGCGATTACCATTATAGTCTTCTGTTGATTTATCATATTCAGTTATTATTTTTTGCAAAGGTAGTCAATATTTATGTTATTCTGGTATTTTGCGTTTATTTTTCAATATTTCTGGATGGCGTTTCATATAATTGATACCGCTAACAATGTGTCTAAGAGCATAGAATAACGGCACTTTTTCATTTTGCTTCAATCTCCACGCTTTGAGCAAGGCACGTGAGTACTTAGTGCCTTGATAAAAAATTTGCAGGTGGGCGCCATGAGCCATTAAGGTGCCGGTATCCATTGAACGGTTGAGAAATGCCAATGGCTGTTGGTCGTGAACTATCGTAATAGGATAGAAATGGCATTTCAACCCCTTCAATAGCGCATCTTTGATGAAAAGTGATTCTTCTCCAGAATGAAACGGCTCGGTTCCCAAACCAAAGTGCTCGTTGAACCATAGTGTGCCTTGCACGCTTGCACGCCTGAAGGCGATTTCTATTGAAGATACGTAATATCCTTTAGGGAAAGTGCTAAGGTCTTGGCTGGTGGTAGGGTAGTACTTTTTGTGTCCATCGCTGGAATAGCAGAATGTGGCGATATCAACGTTCGGGTTTTGGTCGAAAGTGTCGATAACCTGCTGTAGCTGCTCGTGGGTGTAGCGGCAGTCGTCATCACCAATAAGACACACGTCGGCAGTGGCATGGCGCAGGCTGTTATTGCGGTTGCGGCTCAGACCTCTTCCTGCCAAATCGCAAATCTTCACGTCGTCGCGCTTTAGCTCATCGGGCAGAGCTATCTCCTTGTTGCTGCTATGCTGCCATGACACGAGATAGCCAATGCCTTCACGCTTTGGCAACAACATTGCTGAAATATTATTTATTCCCTCATCCAGGGAGCATATAAGTATCTCTAGTGTCATCATTTTTCAATAATTTCTCATAGAACTCAAGATGCCGCTGGGCTACCACATGGGCGTCGTTGTGCTTCTTGACAAACTCACGGCTGCGGCGGCTCAGGTCGGGGAGAAGGCTTTTGTTTAGAACTATCCACTCGAGTTTGGCGTCGATATCGCCATCGATGAGCGGGTTCACATTGATGATGGGCTGGTTGTCGTGTTCGCCAATTAGGTCGTAGTATTCTGGCTCGGCACCACTCACAGCCACCAGTCCGCGCGACATTGCGAGCAGTGCGTTGGTGGCGGGGGTGTAGGAATAGAGTTGGTCGAGTATTACATGCGACTCACTTAGCAGTTTCACATATTTCTCATAGGGTACATTCTCCACCACTTTCAGCTCACATAGGTCGGGATGGCGTTCCACAGTACGTTGTGCCGCCTCAAGTAGCAGGTCAGTGCCTTTTAGGATGTTGCGGTCGCGCTGAATGCCAATGAAAAACTTCACCTTCTCGGGTTCGCTGTCGATGATGTGTGGCTTCACGCTCTTGGTGTCGATGGGTATGCCTCCGTAGGCAAGTCGGTCGCCAAGCAACGGCTTGTAGCACTCGTGATACTCCCATAGGCAAGAGATTGCGCCGTCAATGTTGTTGAGGATATAGTTGCTGTGCTCTCGCATGAATGGCGCTCCCCAAAGTTCATCACGTTTATTGACATATTCTTCCGAGAGGGCATATGGCGAAGGTTGGTCGCCCACCATATAATCACTGTAGCGGTAGGTCTTGCCGTCATGGCAGGCCTGGTAATAAACATAGTCGGTGCCTAATGCCCCCATCACTAAGCAGCGGTTGTGGCGTTTGAGCCAGTCGAAGACTCTCCGCACCTTTGAAGGTTTAAGGTCAAGGAAGATATCGTCGCAGGTTTCCACTACGTCGAAATTGCTCATCTGAGGAAGCGCACGCATCACATTGAGCACATACTTTAGCGCTCCCATTTTGCCTGGTTCACGCTTGAGGTTGATGTCACGGTTAGTGTTCATCCATTGCGAACCATTGCTTGCCACGACAGCGGTATGCCCCAAGTCACGCATTGCTTGAGCCAGACAGTTGTGCATATTGCTTGCATCGCCAACGAAGAGTATCTTCATCGTTATTTGAAAAGATTTTTATATTAATGATGCAAAATTATTGTTTTTTTTGTTTTTCTCCAAGAAAATGTCTAATTTTGGAGTCAATATGAGTACAGTATCAATAATTATTCCCGTTTACAATCGAGCGAATGTAGTGTCACGAACACTGAAAAGCGTGTTGGAACAGACGCATCGCCCCTTGCAGGTGATATTGGTGGATAATTTCTCTACCGATGACTCGTTGGTGGTGCTTAATCAATTTAAGGTGGAGAATGATATGCCCGATTTTGAGGTGATTGTTACGCAAGAGAAGCAACACACGGCGAGTGCCGCGCGCAACCGTGGAATGCAGTTTGCCACTGGTGACTACTTGATGTTCTTCGACAGCGACGACATAATGGACCGGCGACTGGTGCAGAAGTATATTGCCGCATTTCAATCTTCGCCACGCAAGGTTGACATTGTCATTTCACGGCGCAATCAGGTTAATGAGGTGGGTGAGAAAAAGCTGATGCCTATATATAAAAAGGACATTATCGCCAACCATATCCTCCATAGCGTACTGGCGACACAAGCATTCTGCGCTCGTCACGACTTTATCAAGAAGCTTGAGTGGAACAACAGCGTCTCGCACTGGAATGATTTTGAATATGGGTTAAGAATACTGCTCGCCCGGCCCATCGTGGGCTATCTTGAGGGAAAGGCACGCGTCGATGTGATTTATGGCGGGGCAAACTCTATCACCGGCACCAGCTTCAGCGAGAATCACGGCAAGTGGGAGATAGCATTGCGATACATGAACCTCGATGTGAAAAACTCAAACCTAATTGACAAGCAACGCTACTATGACCTTCTAGCCTACCGATTGCTCGACCTTGCGGCGCATTATGAGCGTGAAGGGCATCCCGAATATGCCAAACCCGCAGCACAGAAGGCTTATTCCACTCTCAACCACAAGAAACTCTACCGCAAAGTCATGCCATGGCTTTTCAAGCGCATAGTCAATGGCAAACGCGGCTCAGCGAGAATCGCGAGGTGGGTAATTAAGTAGTTTTGCCGCTCGCTGTGCTCGCTGGTTTTGCCGCTCGCTGCGCTCGCTGGTTCTGCCGCTTCGCTGTTGAACGCCGCGCTTGCGGCGCAATACATTAACAACACCCAGGACTCAATTGTGCATTGTGCATTATGGATTGTGCATTGTGCATTGTGCATTATGCATAATCATTGGCTAGGCACTCATCGAGGTCGTGGGTGAGTTGCTCGCGGTCGAGGTTTTGGCCTATGAAAACTAGCTTCACCATGCGGTCGCCGTAGACCTCGTCCCAGTCGCGCAGGATGTCGGGATTGTATTCCACCATGCGTCGCAGTTCCTCCTCGGGGGCGGTGGCGAACCAATAACCGCTCTCGGTGAGCTTCTTCTGCACACCTGCCGACTCAAAGAGGAATGACATGTCAGGGTTGTGGCTGAAGTAGATGAGCCCTTTACAGCGGATGATGTTCTTGGACCACTTGGTGGCAACAAAGCGGTCAAATTTGTGTATGTCGATTGCCGGGCGGCGGTAATAGACGAAAGTTTGGATGCCATATTCCTCGGCCTCGCCTTCATCGTGGTGGTGATGATGGTGGTGGTGATGATGGTGGTCATGTTCTTCTTCATGCTCCTCGTCGTGATGGTGGTGCTCGTCCTCTTCTTCGTCGTCATCATCGTGGTGATGGTGATGATGAGCTTCTGCTTCTTCATCATCGGTGGCGGGACGTTCTATCTCACGTATCCAGCCCGCCGAACTTGCCACTCGCTCATAATCGAAAAGCCCAGTCTCGATGATTTCACTTAGGTCAACATTGGTATAGTCGCACTCGATGATATGTGCCGCGGGCTGCAGAGCATGGATAATGTGGCGGATGCGGTCGCGCTCGTCGTCGCTGACCTCTGATGTTTTGTTGAGCAGCACGATATTGCAGAACTCAATCTGCTGGATGAGCAGGTTCTCGATGTCTTCCTCGCCGATGTCACGTCGCTTGAGGTCCTCGCCGCAGGCAAACTCGCTCTGCATTCTCAGGGCATCGACCACGGTGACGATGCAGTCGAGGTAGGGGATGCCGTGCTCAATGAATTTGTCGTCCATGTTGGGGATGGAGCAGATGGTCTGGGCAATAGGCTCAGGCTCGCAGATGCCGCTCGCCTCGATAACGATGTAGTCGAAGCGGTTAAGCTTCATTATATCGTTTAGCTGCTCGATAAGGTCCATTTTGAGTGTGCAGCAGATGCATCCGTTCTGCAATGCCACGAGGCTCTCGTCTTTCTGCCCCACGATACCGCCTTTTTGGATGAGGCTGGCATCGATGTTCACCTCTCCGATGTCGTTAACGATAACGGCAAATTTTATGTTTTTCTCATTAGTGAGAATATGGTTTACTAGAGTTGTCTTTCCGCTGCCCAGGTAGCCTGTAAGCAGCAATACTGGTGTGTGTCGCATTTAGTTTTTTGTTATTATAGACTGCTAGAGATTCTAGATTTTCTAGAAATACTAGATTGTTAGTACGCATTGATTAAAGTATCTCATCGAGCACGGCTTTGTGGTGGCCTTGCATGATGATGTGGTGGTTGCCTATTGGGTTGGTAAGGAAATAGCGAGCAGCCTCTTTGTCGTTGAGCTGGATAACCATCTGGGTGCGGCACAGGTCGGGTTTGCCTTGGCACTCAACTAGCATGCCTTCCTCGGCAAAGTGTCGGCTAAGACCACCGCTTACTTTAAATATAGTTACAGGACCAGGCTTCATAAAGCCGCGAATTCCCACGCCGATTCCCGACTCAAAGTGGGTGTCAAGCTCATAGCTCTCAACCATGTCGAATGGTATGGTGCAGTGGGCGAAGAGCAGTTCGCCGGTCTCGGGATTGATGCGGGCGGGGTTAGCTTGAAATGCGCTCTTGCCAGTCACCGTCTGAGCAATTTTCATTGATAGCATGGCAGGGATATCGCCCTCGCATCCTGCCACGATGCCTTGTGCGTTGAACTTGGCAAGTGCCACGCAGCCAGTGTTTTGCACTGCCGTCAAGAGGTCGAAGCAGCGGATAGTAAAGCCTTGCAGGTCATATCCTTCCACGATGAGCTTCAACGCCTCGTAGATGCGCTCGGCACCGACAAGCGACTTGCCGATAGTGTCGTTAGGTGCTTTCTCGGCGAGGTCACTCTCAATGTCGGCAGGGATGCGCTCGATGAGCATGAGCAGCTCATCCATGTCGATATGCTCAATTTTGATGCCTAGGCGATCCTCTATCGTGCGATACTTTGCAGCGCTTGAGATTAGCCAGTCGCTAGGTTCGCCAATCACTCCTAAGCGGCATCCGTTCAACTCCCGCATCACTTTTCCCACCTGCTGCAGAGTATTGATGCGGGCTTTGATATAGTCGTTACTGCCGTGCAGAATCTCGCCTTTGAGGCCTTGTTGGCGCAGAAAAGACAAAATCTCCATCGAGGCGGCAAGCGAATTGCTCTTGCCCGAAGTGAGAAGGTAGAAAGGTTGCTTAGACTGACGCAACATGCGAGGCAGCTCGTTCTTGAAAATGCCCTCGGTGCCGCCAGTGCGCACATAGATCAATTCTAGGTCGTGACCGCCATAGTCTCTGTAGTCACCACCTTTGAGCTCATACTCGATGCCTAACCCGCCCAGGAACTCCCTGGTGGCGGCATCCACAGCAGCCGCGTCATGCAACTGCGAAGTGAGTGTATAAATTGCTGTAGTCATAGTGGATATTTTTTAGTGAACAAGAAAACAAGTGAACAAGAAAACAAGAGAACAAGAAAACAAGAGAACAAGAAAACAAGAGAACAAAAAAATAAGAGAACAGCTGACGAGAAACAAGACAATAGTATTTATCTAACCTGTCAGCAATTCAGTTTACAAAATTATACAATTCCATTCAAAATCGCAAAAATATTGTGGAATTAATTCTGCATTATTATTCCTGTGAATGTTCTTCCGCTATTGATGCCGAGGCAGCGGGCTGAGAAGTAGCGGTCGTGCTCGCAGCGGCTGCAGTGTTCGGGTAGAGTAATGTTGCTCGATGGCACGCCGGCGGCAATAAGCGTTTGGCGGTTTGCTTCTTGCAGATTGATGTGGGCCTTGCCCGTAGCAGGGTTGCGGCGCATGATATGCGACATATCGAAGCCCGCGTCTTCAAATGCTTTGGCAACTTCGTCTCCCACTTCGAAACAATCTTGGCAGATGCTTGCGCCCATAGTGGCAAGGATGTTATGGGCTATTGCTCCCACAGCAACCATCACTTGGACTGTGGCTTCAGCAATTCGCCCAACTGTTCCTCTCCATCCCGCATGGGCAATGGCGATGACGCCATTTATGGGGTCGGCCAAAGCGATTGGCACGCAGTCGGCGGTATTTACCCCGATGCACACGCCAGGGACAGTGGTGACTAGCGCATCCACGCCATCAAGCATTAATTTTCTAATTCGATTGGGTGCGGCAACTAATTTTTCGTCAAATACTGTAACTCGACTAGAGTGGCACTGCCGAGGCATTATCAAGTGGTCGAAGTCAATGCCTAATTGGTTGCATAATTCCAAGCGAGAGTCAAAAAAACGTTGAGTGGTATCGCCAGTGTAATGGCAAAGGTTCCATTGCGAGTATGGGTCGCTAGCATCGATTTTGCCGCGCTGTGTTTGTATTACTTTGATGTCCTTAGCATCACCATTGAGTTTCAGTTCGTCAAGTGTCATAGCAAAGTTTTATAGTCGGGGATAGAGTTTGTTTATCAAGTCCCTGCGGTGCATTTTTTTTAGCGATTTGATGATGTCGGCTTTGTACTTTTTGTCGTACCAGAAGAAATATTTGCGCTGTGCGAGTTTTTCTTCTTTGGTATGTGCGGTGTAGATGGTTTGGAGGGTGTAAGGGTGGAGGCCTGTGTAGAACGCTTCGGTGGCGACGGTCATGGGGGTTGGAGTGAAGTCTTGCACTTGTTCTAGATGGAAATTCAGCTCCTTTGTGAGTGCGGCGAGTTCTGCCATGTCCATCTCTCGGCAGGCGGGGTGAGAGGAGATAAAATAAGGTATCAACTGTTGGTTCAAGTGATACTTGGCGTTCACTCGGTCGAAGATGCGCTTGAACTGCACAAACTGCGCAAAAGACGGTTTGCGCATCACACTAAGAACCTCGTCGCTGGTGTGCTCGGGTGCCACTTTTAATCGTCCTGAGACATGGAAACGAATAAGCTCCTCGTTGTATTGGGCATTGGCTTTGTCAATCTCGGGGTCGCCACATTTATGCATTGACAGGTCGTAGCGCACTCCGCTGCCAATGAACGACTTTTTGACCTGTGGCAGGGCATCCACGCTGTGGTAGATGTCGAGTAACGGGCGATGGTCGTTGTTGAGGTTGGGGCAGGGCTTGGGATGCAGGCAAGAGGGGCGTGTGCACTTCTTGCATCGCTCCAAATCTTGACCATGCATGGCGTACATGTTGGCGCTGGGACCGCCCAGGTCGCTGATGTAGCCTTTGAAGTCATCCATTTGAGTAACCTGTTTCACCTCGCGCATTATTGACTCCTTACTTCGAGAAGCTATGAATTTGCCCTGATGTGCGCTGATAGTACAGAAAGCGCACCCCCCGAAGCATCCGCGGTGCATGCACACCGAGTGACGAATCATCTCGTAGGCGGGAATGCGCTTGCCCCGATAGCGGGGGTGAGGAAGGCGGGTATATGGCAGGTCGAACGAGGCATCCACCTGCTCGGTGGTCATGGGCGGATTCATAGGATTGACTTTAATCGCCACGTTACCAGTTGCTTGCCACAGGGTGTGCCCATGCCAGCGGTTGCTCTCAATCTCTATGTTGCGGAAATTCTCGGCTTGGCATCGCTTGTTGTTCTTGCACTCGTTAAAAGAATGAAGCACAATATTCTCATCATCGTTCTTGACAGGAATCTCGCTCAAAGGGCGACGAACAACAGTTTGCGGAATATAGGTCAAATCCTCGATTTTTGCACCGGCACTCAACGCATCGGCAATGGCGATTGTCGCCATCTCACCCATGCCGTAAGTGATGATATCGACTGGCGCAGTGTCCATTATCGACGGCATCAGGCGGTCTTGCCAGTAGTCGTAGTGCGACAGGCGCCGCAGCGAAGCCTCTATGCCGCCAGCCACTACAGGCACATCAGGAAACAGCTTTTTGAGAATTTCGCTATAGACAATGGTAGGGTAGTCGGGGCGAGCACCGGCACGGCCATCGGGGGTATAGGCATCGTCGCTGCGACGTCGGCGGTTTGCGGTGTAGTGATTCACCATCGAGTCCATCGCACCTGCCGACACGCCGAAGAACAGCCTCGGCTTGCCCAGTTTCTTGAAATCACGCAGGTCATCACGCCAGTTGGGTTGTGGCACGACTGCCATGTTGTAACCATGCGCCTCGAGAGTGCGGCCTATCACCGCTGTGCCCATCGAAGGGTGGTCGATATAGGCATCGCCCGTGAATAATATCACGTCGATGTGATTCCACCCGAGATGCTCAATCTCTTTCTTGGTGGTGGGCAGCCATTGACCTTCGATGTGCATGGTAATCAGTTTTTTAGTTGCGTTGACAACGCAAGATACAGAACGTTGTTATTGATTTTGAGATTTCAGTTTTTCTTGTAGTTTCAGGATTTCGTCGCGATATTGAGCTGCTGCGAGGAATTCCATGTTCTTGGCGGCAGCCACCATCTGCGCTTTGAGGTACTCGATGGTTTTCTCTAGATCTTGCGGTTTCATGTAGGCTATGACTGGATCGGCGGCGATGCCAGCAGTGTGGTCAAACTCCGCCTCCACTTGGTTCTTGAGCGACGACAAATCTACCACGTTGCTCTCGTAGCGGCGAGCGTGTTGACGTGACTCGTCGCTAGTGCTCATGTTGGTGTCAATACCAATGATGGCATTGCGCGCCTTGACAATCGCTTGAGGTGTGATGCCGTGTTCCTCGTTGTACTTGAGCTGCATGGTGCGTCGGCGCTCGGTCTCGTCGATAGTGCGCTGCATCGAGTCGGTGATTTTGTCGGCATACATAATTACCTCGCCGTTAAGGTTTCGGGCGGCGCGGCCAGCCGTCTGAGTGAGGGCGCGGTGCGAACGTAGGAAGCCTTCCTTGTCGGCATCTAGGATGGCGACAAGCGATACTTCGGGCAGGTCAAGACCCTCGCGCAGCAGGTTCACGCCCACTAGCACGTCAATCACCCCAAGCCGCAGGTCATCAATGATTTGTATGCGGTCCATAGTCTCAACATCACTATGCATATAAGCGCACTTGACATCGATTTTTGCCAAATAATTGGTAAGCTCCTCTGCCATACGCTTGGTGAGGGTGGTAACAAGAACTCGCTCTTTGTTCTCCACCCGCAGCTCTATCTCATGGATGAGGTCATCGATTTGACCTAGTGAGGGACGAACGGAGATTTTCGGGTCGAGAAGACCGGTCGGGCGGAGAATCTGCTCGGTGACAACTCCTTCACATCGCTCCAGCTCATAATCGGCTGGCGTTGCGCTCACGTAGATAGTCTGGTGTGTCAACGCCTCAAACTCGCTGAACGTGAGAGGTCGGTTGTCACGAGCGGCATCAAGTCGGAAACCGTAGTTCACAAGTGTGTCTTTGCGTGAACGGTCGCCGCCGTACATCGCACGCACCTGCGGCACTGTGGCATGGCTCTCGTCGATGATGGTAAGGAAGTCTTTTGGCATATAGTCAAGAAGACAGTAAGGTCGTGCGCCAGGTTCTCGTCCGTCGAAATATCGGGAGTAGTTTTCTATTCCCGAGCAGTAACCCACTTCGCGAATCATCTCAAGATCGTAGGTCACACGCTCATACAGCCGCTTTGCCTCTACTGGTCGGTCCTCGCGGTAGAACATATCAACCTGTGTGCCAAGGTCCACATCAATTTTGCCCAGCGCATTGGCCATGCTCTCTTTGTTGGTGACGAATATGTTGGCAGGGTATATGTTGAAACCTTCCACATTCTCTCGGGGAAGCATCGTGAGCGGGTCGAGCAGCTCCATGCTCTCAATCTCGTCTCCCCAGAAGATGACGCGCAGCACGGCGTCGGTGTCGGCAATCATCACGTCAACGGTGTCGCCTTTAACTCTAAAGGTGCCCATCGAGAGCTCATATTCGTTGCGGGAGTATAGGGCATCAACGAGTCGGCGCAGGAACGTGTCGCGCCCGATGCGGTCGCCCACCTTTAGCCTCACGATATTAGCCTCTATATTCTCGGGATTACCCATGCCATAAAGACACGACACGCTCGAAACCACTATCACATCCCGCCTGCCCGAGAGCAGGGCGGTGACGGTGGCGAGACGCAGGCGGTCTATCTCTTTGTTGATGGCAAGGTCTTTCTCTATGTATTTGTCAACCGATGGCAGATAGGCCTCGGGCTGGTAGTAGTCATAGTAGGACACAAAGTACTGCACCGAGTTCTCAGGAAAAAACGACTTGAACTCGGCATAGAGCTGTGCTGCCAGGGTTTTGTTGTGCGACAGCACGAGGGTGGGGCGGTTGGTCTTCGCGATGACGTTGGCCATCGTGAAGGTTTTTCCTGAACCTGTAACGCCGAGCAATGTCTGGCACGGCAAGCCGCTGTTCACCCCATCCACAAGCTCTTTGATAGCCTGCGGCTGGTCACCTGTGGGCTCATATTGCGAATGTAACTTGAAATCCATTATCTGCAAGAAATAAAACTTGCCACAAAGGTAGTGAAAAGTTGTCAGTTATCAGTTATCAGTTATGAGTTTTTTCAGACAAATTAAATATAATGAGACTTAAGCATGCGAGAATTCATTATGAATTGAGAATTATGCATTGCTTTAAGCCTCGTTAATACTTTTTTACATCAAAAGATTAAGGAATTTTATAGTTATAACAATTTTTTTTGTACTTTTGCAAGCTGAAAGAATAGGTAATAATATTAATACTACCGCAATAAAAAGATTTTATGAAGCTACTACAACAGAAGTTGGCAAGCTACACTGAGCCTCAAAAGGCTAAAGCAGCAGGAATTTATCCTTATTTCCGAGCCATCTCAAGTGAGCAGGACACCGAGGTCATTATCAATGGCAAGAAGGTTTTGATGTTCGGCTCAAACTGCTATTCAGGTCTTGTTACCGACCCTCGTGTGCGTGAAGCGGCAATAGAGGCGACAAAGAAGTATGGCACTGGTATGGCCGGCTCGCCATTCCTTAATGGTACTCTTGACATTCACAAAGACTTAGAGAAGAAGCTCGCCGCTTACGCCGGCAAGGAAGATGCTATGATTTACAGCACAGGCTTTGAGGTAAACCTTGGCGTTGTGTCGTGTCTTACTGGTCGTGAGGATTATATTCTCTGGGACGAGCAGGATCATGCATCAATCATTGAGGGCCGTCGCTTGTCGTTTTCACAGTCACTGAAATATAAACACAACGATATGGCGTCGCTCGAGGCACAACTCCAGAAGTGCAACCCCGACAAGGTGAAACTCATCGTCACCGACGGCGTGTTCTCGATGGAAGGCGACGTGTGCAAACTTCCCGACATCGTTGACCTTGCGCATAAATATGACGCTTGCATCATGGTTGATGAGGCACACGGCATTGGTGTGTTTGGCAATGGCGGACGCGGCGTGTGCGACCATTTTGGACTGACCGACGAGGTGGACCTCATTATGGGTACATTCAGCAAGTCGTTTGCTTCGTTGGGAGGCTTCATCGCTACCGACGAGGTTATTACCAACTACCTGCGTCATCACAGCCGTAGTTATATCTTTACTGCAAGCATCACTCCCGCCGCTACAGCTGCTGTTAGCGCCGCTCTCGACATAATGATTGCCGAGCCTGAGCGTCAGGATCACTTGTGGGAGAACACCCACTACGCTCTTGAGGGTTTCCGTCAGATGGGCTGCGAGATTGGCCACACCGAGACCCCAATCATCCCGCTTTTCATTCGTGACAACAACCTCACGTTCCTTATCACCCGTGAGTTGCTCGACGAGGGAATCTTTGTAAATCCTGTGGTTTCGCCCGCTGTCGCTCCTGATGACACGCTCATCCGCTTCAGCCTTATGGCTACCCACACTCGCGAGCAGGTGACTTTTGCTTTGGAGAAGATTCAAAAAGTGTTCCGCAGCCACAACCTTATCCCTTGATTGAGGTCGCTGCATAGCATAAACAGAGGATGTGTCACTAAACGTCACATCCTTTTTTATAAATGGAAGAACAGTTTCAAAATAGAGTAAAGAGTTTTATTGAGCGTGATTGTCTCATCGACGCCTCAATGCCAGTACTGGTGGCGCTGAGTGGCGGTGCCGACTCGGTGTCGCTGCTACGTGTGCTGCATGATTTGGGCTATAACTGCCGTGCAGCTCACTGCAACTTCCACCTGCGAGGCGAGGAGAGCAACCGCGACGAGATGTTTGTCACAGAATTATGCAAAAACCTTGGCGTACATCTTGATGTCAAGCATTTCGATGTGCCAGCCTATATGAGTGAGCATGGTGTATCGATGGAGATGGCATGCCGTGAACTGCGCTATGAGTGGTTTGAGGAACTGCGTCAGAAGCATGGCTGCAGCTGCATTGCCGTGGCACACCACAATGATGACAATATAGAGACGTTCTTTCTCAACGTTATGCGTGGTACAGGCATAGCGGGGCTCGCTGGCATGAAACCTCGCAATGGTGCAGTGGTGAGGCCGTTGCTATGTGTCTCACGCGCCGAAATCCTTGATTGGCTTGCCGAGATAGGGCAGGACTATGTTACCGACAGCACCAACCTTGAGAATGACGCCAAACGTAACCGCCTGCGCAACATTGTGTTGCCAGCTCTTTATCGTGAGTTTGAGGGCGCAAAGACAGCATTGCTCACCACGATAGAGAATATGCGCCATTGTAATGAGCTGTATCGTGAGAGCGTGGGGGTGTTGCGTAATATCGTAAGTGACCGAGAGGATGATTCTCTTGTCATTGACCTTGAGATTTTAAATAGCTTTGGCAACCGCGAAATGCTGCTCTATGAAATCCTCAAACCGCTGGGGTTCAACCACGATCAGTGCGATGATATGTTCTCTAGTGCTGTGGGCAGGCATTTTGTCTCGGCGACACACAAGGCTACTATCAATCGAGAGACGATAGAAGTCTTTGCACAGCAAAATCGTGATGAGAATGTCTATATAGTAAATTTAGAGAGTGATGTGGAGGAACCGATTGCGTTAAGAGTCAATCATGTAGAGAATGAACCGTTTTCTCCAGCTATGGTTGATGGCAGACGGAGTGTGGCATTCAGCAGCGACATTCTTAAATGCTCTGAGGTGCTTCTCCGACATTGGCGTGAAGGCGACCGTTTCAAACCGTTCGGGATGAACGGCAGCAAACTCGTAAGTGATCTTTTCACTGACTTGAAACTTTCGGAAAAAGAGAAAAACGAAGCTTGGCTGCTTGAAGCGGACGGGGGGATTGTGTGGGTTCTTGGCTATCGTGCTTCACAAACTTATAAAGTTTCCAAAAATGCGACAAGGTACTTGATTATATCTTTTTGATAATTGACTGTTTTACCAAATGGCGTCAAGTTTTCTTTCTATGTCGCTGCCTTCAATCCCTTTTAACTTGTTCATTGCTTTCAATACACGATTCAGGCTTGCCTCGTTCTTTAGAATGACGCGCTTGTCGCGGTCTAGAAGGTAGAACAGGGGCATTGTCATGAGGTCATAGGTTTGTTCTTCTTCAATCTTTTGTCCATAATCCCACCCGTTGATAATATACTCTGGCATTGGTTCCAGTTTCCATTCTTCCAAATTGTTGTAAGGATAGATGCCTATAACTGTGAGTGTGCTATCACACACCATGTTCTTTAGTGTGGTGCATGTGTCAAGACGCTCTTTAACTTTGGCACACGAAAAACATTCAGGGTCGTTGAAATATATTAATGTGTAAGGAGTGGTTATCTCGCTCAGTCGGTGTCGTGAACCGTCGATGGTTTCGTAATCTATCTCATTGGCAACCTGACCAGGAGCATTCTTGTGTACCACATCAAGCAGGAGTTGTGCTCGCATTTTTTCGTTATCACTCAAGCAAGAAGCTGTTGAAGCATGTTCTATCAGTGTTTTGAAGAGCTCTTCATTATGATAATCCCATGTGGGTTCCGAGAGCATCTCCTCAAAAACCGAGAATAACTTTTTGTAGGTGTTTTTGTCGTTTTTGCAATTTAGATTCAAATAACTATTTAATGCATTAAACGACTCGTTGCGGGGCATTGCTATAATGTGGGCAAGCTCTTTTTGATAACCTTCACCTTGAGCCATTACTCCAAATGTCATCACAAGTGGAGTGACAGCAACCAATATTAACTTCTTTATGTTGATATTTGATAATTTCATGCTGCAAATATAGTTATCTTTATGATTATTCCGAAAAAATCAATTAACTTTGCTAACTAAAAAATCTTAACGACATGAAGAAGATACAGAAAACTAACGCCGCAAGGCTGCTTGACAAGGCAAAAGTTCCTTACGAACTCATAGCATACGAGGTTGATGAGAATGACCTCTCGGCTGGGCATCTCGCGGCTACCATAGGAGAGGATATTAATCAGGTCTTCAAGACTTTGGTGCTCTTTGGTGAGAAGACCAGGCATTTTGTGTGCGTGATTCCTGGAGACCATGAAGTTGACCTGAAAAAAGCCGCCAAACTTAGCGGCAACAAGAAAGTGGATCTTATAGCCATGAAGGATTTGTTGGCAACTACTGGTTATATTCGTGGCGGTTGCTCGCCCATCGGCATGAAGAAACCGTTTCCCACTTTTATCCATGAGACGTGTATGCTGTTTGACCATATCTTCGTGAGTGCAGGTATGCGTGGTTTGCAGCTGAAGATTGCACCACAGGCGCTTGTTGATTTTGTGGGAGCAACAGTTTGTGACCTGATAAAAGAAATTGATGACTGATTATGGCACACAAGAATAGGATAGGCAACTTGTTTAGTCTCACTTCGTTTGGTGAGTCGCACGGACCAGCAATCGGTGGCGTTGTTGATGGAATGCCGGCAGGCGTGAAAATAGATATGGACCAATTGCGACATGAGATGGCACGTCGTCGGCCTGGGCAAGGAGGCATTACTTCTAGCCGCAACGAGACCGATGAGGTGGAAATCCTCTCGGGAATCATGGATGGCGTGACGCTGGGAACGCCCATAGGTTTCGTTATACGTAATCGTGACCAGCGACCTGAGGATTATGAGCATTTGAAAGATGTGTATCGTCCATCACATGCAGAATTTACCTATCAGGGGAAGTATGGCGTCTGTGTTTATCGTGGCGGAGGGCGTGCTTCGGCACGTGAGACTGCAGCACGCGTGGTGGCTGGTGCTCTCGCTAAGCAGGCTCTTTTACAACTTGGAATAACAATTACTGCTCAGCCAACTGCCGAAGTTGCTGATATACCGCAAGGTGATACCGCTGGAGGAGTGGTGTCATGCACAATAAAAGGTGTGATGCCAGGAATTGGTGAACCGGTTTTCGGCAAACTATCGGCGCAACTTGCCGAGGCGATGATGAGCATACCTGCTGCAAAGGGCTTTGAGATTGGACTCGGTTTTGACTTCGTGAACCATTATGGCAGCGAGGTGCTTGATAAATGGGTGATGAAAGATGGCAAAATCTCCACTGCCACCAACTATTCCGGTGGCATTCAAGGCGGCATCAGCAACGGTAATGACATTTGTTTCAATGTGGTGTTCAAACCGGTGGCAACGTTGATGCAACCAGTGGAAAGCATTGATAGCCAAGGTAATTCTGTGACTATAGAGCCGCATGGACGACATGACTCTTGTGTGATGCCGCGAGCCGTGCCAGTTGTTGGGGCAATGGCGGCTATTGTGGTGCTTGACAATGTGTTGATTAACAGAGCTTCTCGCTTATAATGGCTAGGCTGCAGTACAGCGATTTCCTGAAGCAACTATATGGCACTCGTGTCCAAAAGTTGAATGTCAATGCTGGATTCACCTGCCCAAACCGTGACGGAAAACTTGGGCGGGGTGGCTGTACTTATTGCAACAATGCCTCGTTTACACCCGCTTTTGGACGTTCCTCATCGAGTGTTAAACAGCAACTGCTTGATGCAAAGCGGTTCTATGCAGGGAAATATGCCGACATGAAATATGTGGCTTATTTTCAAAGTTTTACAAATACCTTTGCACCAGTAGAGACGTTGCGGGAGCTTTATTATGAGTCTCTTGCTGTAGATGATATTGTGGGACTTGTAATTTCCACTCGTCCAGATTGCTTAGACGAGAATGTGCTTAACCTGTTGCAAAGCATCAATGAGAAACACAAAGTGATTGTGGAGATTGGAGTGGAGACATCGCATGACCGAACATTGGAACTAATCAACCGCTGCCACTCATGGCAATGTGCGCAAGATGCGATTAATAGGGTAGTACAATGCGGATTGACGATTGGCGCGCATCTTATCTTAGGACTTCCAGGCGAGAATGAAGATGACATGATGGTGACAGTAGATGCTATTGCTCAGTTGCCTATAAGCACAATCAAGTTCCACCAGCTGCAAGTGTTGCGTGGTACGAGGTTAGCGCAGCAGTGTGAAAAGGAAGAAGTTAATGTAATGGAATGGAGCGCACAGGATTATGCGCAATTTTGTCACCGCATCATAGACAGATTGCCAGAAAGAATTGTCATAGAGAGAATGGTGTCAACTGCTCCTTCAGAACTCTTGATTCATCCCAAGTGGGGTCTCAAACCTGCTCAATTTAAAAAGATTTTTGAAAAAAATGACTGAAAAAGTTGCTGGAATGAAAAAAATGTTCTAATTTTGCACTCGCAAATCACAAAACGGGGTATTAGCTCATCCGGTAGAGCGCAACACTGGCAGTGTTGAGGTGAGCAGTTCGAGTCTGCTATACTCCACAATACATGTTGACAATAAACTAGTTAGCAATTCATTTGATGGATTGCTATTGTTTTTGTTACACATTAGCTGACCTCCCATTTTGGAGCTCAGCGGATATAGTGACATCTTTTGCGAGTGACCAAAAAAACGCTGAGCTATAGTTGATATTATCTTCTATAATTCAGCGTTTTTTTTTTATTGGTCGGGGTACCAGGATTCGAACCTGGGACCTCCTGCTCCCAAAGCAGGCGCGCTAACCGGACTGCGCTACACCCCGAGGCTTTATTTTACAAAAGCGATGCAAAGGTACATATTTTTTTTGTACTAGCAAGATTTTTGCTGAAAAAAATGCTAAAAATCATCGTTTTTTGCCAGGGTGATAATTTTTTGAGACAAATAAGATAAGAAAATGAACAATAATTACTAATTTTGTCTGTTTATTTCGGCAAGAGTTTAAATCCTTGAGGAGAAAAATATTTATCAACATTACAATAGACACATTATTAATATTATGTACAGAAGTAAAACATGTGGAGAGTTGCGTCTTGCCAATGCCGGCGAGGGCGTGACACTGGCAGGATGGGTGCAGCGCACTCGCAAGATGGGCGGCATGACGTTTGTGGACCTTCGTGACCGTTATGGCATTACCCAGTTGGTGTTTAATGAGTTGAACGATGCCGAGCTGTGTGCTCGCGCCAACAAGCTTGGCCGTGAGTTCTGCATTCAGGCCTCGGGCACAGTGAGTGAGCGTCAAAGCAAGAACCCTAATATGCCTACTGGTGAC
Source organism: uncultured Prevotellaceae bacterium (assembly GCA_937904375.1). GTDB lineage: Bacteria > Bacteroidota > Bacteroidia > Bacteroidales > Muribaculaceae > Sodaliphilus. The sequence goes on along the minus strand of CALDIG010000230.1, from coordinate 427 downwards.
ATTGAAATCATTGTTAATGAGCTGAATATCCTCAGTCCGAGTGCTACTCCTCCTTTCACCATAGAGGACAATACCGATGGTGGCGATGACCTGCGCATGAAGTACCGCTATCTCGACTTGCGTCGTCCCAGCGTGCGCCAGAACCTTGAGCTGCGTCACCGCATGACAATCTTGATTCGCAACTTCCTCGACAGCCGCGACTTTATCGAGGTGGAGACTCCAATCTTGGTTGGCAGCACCCCCGAGGGTGCTCGCGACTTTGTGGTTCCCAGCCGCATGAATCCTGGCCAGTTCTACGCTTTGCCTCAGAGTCCTCAGACTTTGAAGCAGTTGCTCATGGTAAGTGGTTTTGACCGCTATTTCCAGATTGCCAAGTGTTTCCGTGACGAGGACCTTCGTGCCGACCGTCAGCCCGAGTTCACCCAGA
>CALDIG010000229.1 GCA_937904375.1 uncultured Prevotellaceae bacterium | reverse complement strand
AAACTCTAACCTCTAAACTTCAAGTTTATAAAGTTTTAGAACTTTAGAAACTTGAATAATTAACAGAGTCCCCTTTAACATGGATTATTCTTAGTCCTGCGTAGAGAAATATCAAGGGGCTGTGCATCAGCGTGAACGCAGCGACGACAACGCAGGATGTAGTAAATCCTACATTCAAGGACGAGGATTGAGCATTGCGCTCAGGTGCAGGTCTTTGATATTTGCAGAAGCAAGGACTATAAATAATCTAGGTTAAATATTTGGCACATTTTTTGCTATTATGATTGTAAAATGCAATGATTTTGCCAATAGTCCTGAAGGTGTCTAACTTATTTATTATCTTTACACAATCTTTCACGGGAAAAGCGACTATTGCCTTATTTATTTAAAAATATACAGCTATGATTGAGTATTTCAGTAGCCACTTGTGGCAGTTTTGGACGCTGGTAGGTTTCATCTGCCTTATTCTGGAGTTGACCTCCGGCGACTTCTTCATCATGTGTTTCTCTATCGGTGCCTTTGTGGCTGCCATAGCCTCGACTTTTGTTCCAAGCTTCACGGCGCAGATTATCATCTTTGCTGTGGCATCGCTGCTCTGTCTGATTTTTGTGAGACCGTTGGCTCTCAAGTATTTCCATCGCAATGGTGAGGACCGTCCCAGCAATGTCGATGCCATGATAGGTCGAAAAGGCGTGGTGACCGACGCCATCCCCGCTGGCGGCTATGGCCGCGTGAAAATCGATGGCGATTCGTGGAAGGCCTGCTCCGAGGACGAGCAGCCCATTGCCCGTGACGCACACGTAGAGGTGGTGTCAATGGCAAGCACCATAATCACCGTGCGCCCCCTTTCCTAATGCAAAATTCTAGAACTTTTTTTAAAACTCAGAACTGATAACTCTAAACTAAAAACAAAAAAACTTATGGATTCAGGACAAATTTCACTTATTGTGATTATTGCACTCGTAGTGCTGGTGCTCATTTTCATCAAGAAGAGCATTGTAATCATCTCGCAGAGCGAGACAAAAATCGTGGAGCGGCTGGGTAAATACCATGCCACACTCAAGCCCGGTATCAACCTTATCATCCCATTCATCGATCGAGCCAAGACCATCATCTCGCTCGCCAACGGACGGTATGTCTATACCAACAAGATTGACCTCCGCGAGCAGGTCTATGACTTCGATAAGCAGAACGTTATTACCAAGGACAACATCCAGATGCAGATTAATGCGCTGCTCTATTTCCAGATTATGGACCCCTTCAAGGCGGTGTATGAGATCAGCAATCTGCCCAACGCTATCGAGAAGCTCACACAGACCACACTGCGTAACATCATCGGTGAGCTGGAGCTTGACCAGACTCTCACCTCGCGCGATACCATCAACAACAAGCTGCGCGCCGTGCTCGACGAGGCCACCGACAAGTGGGGCGTGAAAGTGAACCGCGTGGAGCTGCAAGACATCATGCCGCCGGCCAGCGTGCTACAGGCTATGGAGAAGCAGATGCAGGCCGAGCGTAACAAGCGCGCCACCATCCTCACCAGCGAGGGTGACAAGGCTGCCGTGATCCTGCAATCCGAAGGCGAGAAGACCTCTACCATCAACCGCGCCGAAGCACAGAAACAGAAAGCCATCCTCGCCGCCGAAGGTGAGGCAGAAGCACGCGTGCGCCGCGCCGAGGCCGAAGCTATCGCCATCCAGAAAGTAACCGACGCAGTGGGCAAGAGCACCAATCCCGCCAACTACCTGCTCGCCAAGAACTACATCGAGACCTTGCAGACTATTGCCAGCGGTCCCGCCACCAAGACCGTTTACCTCCCCTATGAGGCAAGCAACCTCATGGGCAGCATAGGCGGCATAAAGGATATGTTCAAGATGGGAGACTAAGCCGAAATGCACAATGCAGAATCTAAGCGCCTTTCGGGGCGCTTTTCTGTTTTTCTCGCAACAAGGACTTTATTGTTTCGGGAAATAGTTGTAACTTTGCACAAATCTAAATTTACAATAATCTTTAACAACACAATCACAATGAAAACTGCTTTAAACACCGCCGCGGCACCTGCCGCTATTGGACCTTACAGTCAGGGCATCGCTGCCCAGGGTAAAATGATTTTCCTCTCAGGTCAACTCCCCATCGCCCCCGCCACTGGCGCTTTCCCCGAGGGAGGCATCAAGGAGCAGACACGCCAGTCGCTGCTCAACGCTCAAGCCATTCTCAAGAGCGCGGGTCTCGACCTGGGCAACGTGGTGAAGACCACCGTGCTGCTTAGCGACATCGCCAACTTCGTTCCCATGAACGAGGTGTATGCCGAGTTCTTTGAGCAGCCCTTCCCCGCGCGCTCGGCATTCGCCGTGAAAGACCTACCCAAGGGAGCTCTAGTGGAGATAGAGATGATTGCTGTGGAGTAATCACCAAGTAAAGTCTCAATACATAGAATCAAACCAAAAAGACAACGCGTCTGCTTGAGCAATCAAGCAGACGCGTTGACCTTGAATAAAAATGTCAGCTTCTGTATTTCTTGAACGATAGCGGCAAGTCGCCTATCGTGCATGTCAGTGTAGTGCCGTCAAAGTTTATATTAGTCACCGCAAGTGTTAAGTCTCTCACTTGCAGCAGCAATGCCTTCTCGGTCATTAGCCACGTGCCCGAGACAAAAATTCCCAAGCCACTCTCGCTGTAGAGGTAGAGCCTTGTCTCGCCGTCTTCCATGAGACACACCACAAAGTCGCCCGTGGCAATGATTTCCTTCACCTTTTGCAGTATCTGGATGTTTTCTTGGGTTAGCGCGCCTTCCTGCTGAAGCTGCGCTACCAGCATCGCTTCGAGCTGCGACAGTACCATGGGGTCCTTCTGGTATTCCCAAGCTCCCATCAGCTGGCTCGCCGGCTCGTCTTTTTTGTCGTCATCGCCACATGAGGTGAACGCCCAGCAGCAAATCATCGCCACCACGAGCACAGCCCAGCCCCAAAGTATGTTTTTACGCTTCATTTCAACTACTTCGTTTTTTCGACCTGCAAAATTATAACTTTTAAACCAGCCCATCCTAAGAAAACCGCTAAAAAAACACCTACTTGTTAATAACTTTTTAAATCTTGATGAATATAGGTGAGTTCTATAAAATCCTTATTCGGTCCTCCTTTAAAAAAGCACACGAATTAAACGAATTTTATAACTACTTTAGTCTGGATTAGGTCAATGACCGCCAAAGCCCACACCGCGCAGGACGATGCCCAATGTCCAGCGGTTTTTGATTTCGGGGCCGAAGCCGGTTTTGAATACTGATTGTGGTTCATAGCGGAAGTAGGCTCCCAGCCCTTTCCAGCTCACCATCACGATGCCGTCAACCGAGAATTTGCGCTGATAGAGTCCGTGAGTGGTGACGCTGTAGTTGTTCACGCCGTCGCGGTAGGAGGTGTTGAAATCGGCATAGAAGTTCCAATTGAAGATTGGTCCTACGGTGATGTCCCAGTGTTTGCCCAAATACTGATTGAACAACAGCGGGAACTGCATTGAACGTACCAATAGCGAAGTGCGGAGATTCTGTGCCTCTCCACCAAGAGCGTCAAGTCCAACGACTCCATCGTCGCCGCGGCTCCAGACGTAGGGCTTGTTCAGGCCATAGCGCGACCAGTTGAAACCCATACCAATGGAGAGTCGGGTGCGGTTGAGATTCACACCAAGTCCGATAAGGTTGAGAATACCAATATCGTACCTTGAACGCTTGATGATGTCTCGGTTGTCCTGCTCAACGCTGTTGCCTCCAAATCCCATATAAAGGTCGCTCGTGAACACCTCAAAGCTGCGCTTAGAACGGGTGCTGTCGCACCTGCCAAACTGGTAGCTGAGCGGATGGTTCTCGGTCTGATTGGTGACGAAGCCTTTGCTGCTCGGCTTGGCGCGGTACTCATACTTGTAGTCCTTGTCTCGATAAGCCCCGTTGACGTTGACCACCACTTGGTCTCCATCCTCGGCAATCACTACTTGATTGGGCTTGTCAATCACTTTCACTGTGTCGATTTTGCTGGTCTCTTGCGCCAGCATGAGTAGTGGCAATAACATTATCGCCAAAAGTAAAAATCTGAGATTCATAGTTTTATAGATTTTAGTTTTTAGTTTTCTGATCTTTGAACAAGCTGACGCTTGCACTACTTGGACACGACCGACGTATCACTTAAAACTTATCACTTAAAACTTAACACTTAACACTTATCACTTAAAACTTATCACTTAACACTTACTCACTTAAAACTTATCACTTAAAACTTAACACTTATTACTTATGGTCTGTATTCCAGGATGTCGCCTGGGGTGCAGTCGAGGGCGCGGCAGATGGCGTCGAGAGTTGACAGTCGCACCGCCTTGGCTTTTCCGTTTTTCAGGATGGAGAGGTTTGCGAGAGTGATGCCCACCTTCTCGCTAAGCTCGTTGAGCGACATTTTGCGCTTTGCCATCATCACATCAAGATTTACTACTATCATAGTGCACAAAGATTTAGATGGTTAACTTTTGTTCTTCGGCAACGTCGTAGGCAATCTTGTAGAGCGATGCGATGATTAACGCCACAAGTGGATAGAGAAATACATTGTCGGTAATCACAAGGGCGAGATTATCGGTACGCTCACAGGCGATGCTTATGTTATCGCTCAGGAAAGAGTAGATGGGCAGCACCAGTACCATTACCCAGAGCAGCACCACATTAGCGCGGCTAAAGATGGTGCCGTCTTTCAAATACCTTAATATATTAATGATAAAGGCGGCGAAGAGTCCTGCCATAGTGAGCATGGCAAGGCGGTGCAGGACGAAGAAAGTCACTTTCACCCCTATGCGTGGAGAGTCCCAGTTAATCACTCCCTCGCCACTGCCGGTGGTGAGCACAAAATAAGACTGGATGCCATAGAATATCATCCACAATGGGATAAGCGCCAGCACCACGTAACACACGATTTTCAGGAATTTTACTGTTTTTTTGTTCATGACTAAAAAGATTTAAACCCGAGCTCGGGAGGGTTAATAGATTGATTTCGCCGGCAAAGATATATTCAATTTATCGAAAAACAATAAAAATATCTCGATTTTTAATAATTTTTAATCATTTCACAGAAAAATCGGCAAAAAAGAACCGACCCCTTTTGCCGATTTTTGAGGAAAAGGGGATAAAAAACAACCGACACCCTGGCTTTTAGAGCGGGTATCGGTTGGTGTTGTTATGCTGCAGCTGTGGGGTTATCCGCAGTGGAAGTAAGTGTCAACGAGTTTTTTGATGGCTTTGTGGTTGCTGCTGATGTCGGCGCGCAGGGTGGTGTCGTTGTAGGCACGCAGCTGTGCGATGATGCCGTCGATCATAGCTGGGCTGAACACGCCGTGCTGCTCATAAACGGCGCGCTGCTTCTCGAGGCAGTCGGCGCTTGCCACGCAGCTGTCGGGGAGCTGGTCGAGACTGTTGAGGCGGTCTTCGTTTTCCTTGTCGTGGATATTGACGTTGACGTAGGTTTTCTCGGCAACTTCGAGGGCATTCTCCATCTCAAAGCCGTGGCGGCAGGCTACGCACAAGCCGGCGAGCAGCTGATAGAGGTCGGCGCTGCCGTCGGGCGAGCGCATCTCCACGGTCTGCTTGATGCTGGTGTCGCGCTTGCTGTCGGTCTCCTGCGGGTTAGCCATGTGGCACATGTCGGCATCGGCGTTCCATCCCAGAGGCACGCGCACGAGCACCGAGCGGTTGCGGTCGCCCCAGCACACGTTGGTGGGAGCTTCCTGATGAGGAACGAGGCGGAAGTAAGAAGTCGGGTTCTTGTTGCCGAAGGCGGTGATGCTGGGAGCCAAGTCCATCATGCCGGCAATCGCCTTGCGAGCCACCTCGCTGAGCACGCCTCCGTCGAGCATCTGGTTCTTGCCGTCTTTCATCAATCGCATGTGGATGTGCAGTCCCGAGCCAGCCTTGCCAACGGTAATCTTAGGTGCGAAAGTCACGTCAAGACCGAGCTGGTAGGCGAGGTTGCGAATTACCCACTTGGCGAGCATCAGCTGGTCGGCAGCCTCCTCGGCGGGAACTGGCAGGAACTCTATCTCGTTCTGCTCATATAGCTTGCCGTCCTGAGTGAAGTTGCCCACCTCGCTGTGGCCGTATTTGATTTGTCCGCCGGTCTGGGCGATGTACTTCATGCACAGTTGACGGAAGTCGTTATACTTAGCATAAGGTGCGCTCTCGTGGTATCCGCGCTGGTCGATGGCCGGGAATGCCTCGTCGTCGCTGTCGATGACGTAGTATTCCAGCTCGCCCATAGCGTGGAACTCCATGCCGGTCACCTCCTTGAAGGCGCGACACGCCTTACCGAGGGTCTGCTCAGGAGAGCTGGCGAGCGGGTTGCCGTCCTTGTCGAAATAGGAGCAGAGCATGCACAGAGTGGGAATCTCGGCAAAGGGATCGACAAATGCTGTAGAGTAGCGAGGCAGCACATAGAGGTCGCTGCTGCCAGCCTGGATAAAGGTGAAGAGGCTAGAACCGTCAACACGCTCACCGCAGGTGAGGATAGTGTCGAGATAATCGAGGTCGGTAATCACGAAGTTCAAAGTCTTGAGCTTGCCGTCGCCACCGGGGTACATGAAGTTGACCATCTCGATGTCGTTCTCGATGACAAAGCGCACGATGTCGGCTTTTGTAAACTCTTCTTTAGGCTTTTGCAGGAATGCAATCAATTCATTGGCATTGAATGCCAAAGCGTCGTTGTTCATAATTAGTTTTTTTTGTTTTATAAGTTGTTAATAGTGTGTTGTGTCTTTACAAACTACAAAGATACAAAAAAAACTGATAACACCACTTTTGAGACTCCTTTTTAACAAGATTTGTGCATTTCAGCCTCAAAGAAAAAGTCAAGAATTGCAGCTTTTGTCAGGAAAAAGCACAAAACTTGCAACTTTTTTTGCGTGGCTTAGATATTTGTCTTACTTTTGCAAAGAAAAACAAGAATCACAAAAAACAAAACTTGTATATGAGTAAAATCACATGCCCCAATTGTGGCAATATAGTGCCCGAAGGCTCTTCGTTTTGTAACCGCTGCGGCAGCAAAATTAAGTACGAAGACTTCGGCAACAACAGCCACAACGAGTTCGACGACAGCTGGGCCACCGCCCCCACAAGCAAGCTCTCTCAACGTCAAAACCGCAATACCAGCGACAGCAAAGGCAAGAGATACACCCTCTATGCCCTCATTGCACTTGCCGCCATAGGCTTCTGCACTCTGGTCTATTGCACCCGTTGCTCCAAGAGCACCAAGAATAACACTACCCTGAGCACTATCGACGAGAGTGCCGCCGCCTGTGCCGACACCCTGCAACGCGCCCTCAACGACTACAACTATGTGGGCGACGGCGCGCGCATCGTATATGCCGCAAGAGTCACTGGCTCGCAACCCGGCGTCAACGATGTAATTGTGGGTATCACACAGAAGACAGGGGAGTTCTACAAGATATATAAACTCACCAAGAAAGAAGGCAAGTGGATCATCGACCCCGAAAACTATAAGACGATTTCCACCGCCGGCTACGACGTGACCTTCGACCAGGACAAGATGATGGCTGGCCGTGACATAATACCGCAAGTGGTGGAAGTTGGCGGCAAGAAATATTTCTTCTACGCATTCATGCAGACACCCTCGGGCGACCAAAGCAAACCGCAAGTGGTGCTCAACATGTATGACGTGGAGACAAGAGCCATCACCACCGCCAACTACGAGGGAGAGTTCCAGAACATCAACAGTGAGAGGGTCATCGTCTGCAATCCCGCCCCGGGCTCGAGCGAAGTGGTGAAATGGATGAACGAGACGGCTCGCAACTTCATACGCATCATCCGCTTCAAGGGCGAGGAACAACCCGCCGAAGAGGAGCAGAAGCAAGAAGAGGAGCAGAAACAAGAAGAGGAGCAGAAGACCGAAGAACCCAAGCAAGAGCAGCCCGAGAATTCGGCAGTGACCGAGGTGAAGGATAAGGATGACGCAATGTTCAACATCAACGACGTCACTAAAACTGTGCAAGCAGGAAACTTCAAGGTAATGCTGCTCAAAGACGGCAGCGTGGTCAGCTACAACAGAGCTACTGGCCAGAATTCCAAGATTCACAGCGGCGGTGCTAAGGACATTGGCTTCTATGATACCGCTAACGGCATCATCAGTATCCGCAACAACGACGACACCCGCAAGCGAGTAAACCTCAACACCGGGCAGATTGTGAACACCGAGGCTGCTCCACAACCTAAGGAGGAGAAGAAAGAAGAGAAGAAAGAAGAGACCAAGAAAGAGGAGCCCAAAAAAGAAGGTTAATCATTTCTCACATTAGGGCGATCCGCTTCAAAACATGGATTTCATTCCTTTAAGCACAATATTGGCACGCGGCGAGAAAAACATCTCTCCGCGTGCTTTGTATCAGTTGCAGCAGCCGCTTGTAGAGGCACTTATAGAGTGGCGCGACAGCGGCAGCACAGGGCAGCAACTCACCGAGCAGTCTATAGAAATTAGCAGCAATGGCAAGCACATAAGAATCCTTGACGCAAACTGCGACGAAGCCCGCAACATCGCCAGCTACGGCACCATCCTGCTCACCGCCATGAGCCACAGCACGCTGCGCGACAAGCGGCTGCGACGCATCGCCGAGCAGTGCGCCCGCGGTGAAGTCGCCAACCTCGAGACCCTGCACCTCATGCTCGAACGCATGGTGAGCAGCACCATCTACTGCCTCCTGCTCGCCGTCATCCTCACAGGAATCGCCATCCTCGCCACATATCAAATTTTGCATTAAAATGTAGTAAATTTCGGGGAAACGGCATATATCACCTCAAAAAATAGGGGGAATTCATTCTCCGCAAATTGGCGTTGAATTTCCCGTAAATTATTCGAGAATTTATATTTAATAGCCAGGCAATTAACGTCAATCTACAATTCACGGAAAAATTACACGGACATTCACGTACAATTTCAGGAAAACGGTATATTTCATACTTATGTACTTATTTATTAGACTACTAGATGATACAATATTTTTTATATAACATCGTTTTCTTATTATGATAAAAACGTCATATTCACATAGATTATCACTCATAGTGATACTGCTGATTATCAGTTCTTTTCAGGCTTATGCCGTGTTCAAGGAACGTGATTTCGGCAAGACTATCGATGTGCTGTGTGCTGAGCTTGAGATGAAATACAAGCAGCAGCAACAAACCATGAAAGAGCAGGAGCAGCGGGCGCAAAAGCAGCATGAGCAACTTGTTGCCACTATGCAGCAGATTGACCAGATATCACTTATCCTCTACTCACAAAACAGCGATTTCACGTTCGACATGGCATACGCCTGTCAGCAGGCTACCGACCTGTATAACAACTCACATATCGCACATGTGCCGTTCGACAAGATAATGGCTAGGCTTGACGCCGATATCGCGAGATATGACAGCCTCATCAATGTGCTCAAACACATCTCCCCCGCTATTGAGAACAAAGAAAAGAGCTCGCTGACCGAGGTCGCCGACAGTATCATGCAATCGCAACAAGCCGAAGGTAATGGCAACACCATCAATCCCGAGGCCGTCAACGACCCCAAACTTGATGTGGAGAATGTGGCGCTCTATGTGCTTAACGACAGAGAGATCAAGATACGAGAGAAATGTATCTTCTATGCCGAGGCGTTGCGCGACAACACCATCAAGATAAAGGAAAAGATGAGCCTGGACAAAGATTACTACGACGAGGTTACAGAAAAGCTTAACGCACTGAACAGCTATGCCTTAAAGCAATATGAGGAACTGCAAAACAGCATCTTTAAGAACGGCGGCAACAACTATTTCCAAGTGCTCGCGTCGCTTGGCAATGACTACGGCAAAATAAAGTCCCAACTTCGAGAGAAATACCTCGAACTGAACCGCGATGGCGAGAGCGCCAATATCAAGAGCCAGTGGCGGGGACCGGTTATTCTTATGACATCGGTGTTTATACTCATCTATATCTTCATCGCCACTGTTTTGAGTGCGATAATCCTGAGATGGTGTCTCCCTAAGAAGATAAGAAGCAACCCCGACTACCAGCGTCGCCGCACTATCATTGGCCTCGCCTGCGGCGTGTTTCTCTTTTCGCTGTTCATCACCATCGCCTATTCTCTCATGCACCACAACTTCATAGTCATGGCGATAGGCATCACTCTCGACTACTCTTGGTTGCTGTTTGCGATCCTTTTGTCTATGCTCATACGTCTCAACAGCAAGCAGATCAATGCCGGAGTGCTGGTATATACCCCATTCCTGCTTATGGCTTTTGTGGTGATAGTGTTCCGCATCATTTTCATCCCAAACAATGTAGTGAACCTTGTCTTCCCGCCATTGATGCTGGCGTTCACCATTTGGCAATTTATCGTCGTCAAGAAGCGCCATGTCAAGATTCCCACAATAGATGTCATCTTCTCTACCGTCTCGCTCATTGCTATGGTTGCCTCGTGCATCCTGTCTTGGATAGGCTACACACTGCTTGCGGTGCAAATCATGGTGTGGTGGTCGTTCCAGCTGGCTTGCATCCAGACTATAGTATGCCTCTACGACCTCGCCAAGATGTATAACGAGAAACGCATCGTCAAGAACATAATGCGAGAGGAGGCTTCGAAGCATAAAGGTAAAAACAAAAGAACTAACGAGAAAAAGTTGTTTAACAAGATTCTGTCTCAAGAGAAGAACGGCGAATACATCACCCACACATGGGCCTACGACTTCTTTATTAAGGTGATACTGCCCGTGTTGGCGGTTCTTTCGGTGCTTATGAGCATCCTGTTTGCCGTCAATATGTTTGACATGAAGCAATTATTGGTGAAATATTTTTACTATAATTTCATCGATCAGGACGGCATCATACAAATTTCGCTCTACAAGATTGTCCTCGTGAGCACTCTCTTCTTTGTGTTCTATTATATCAACTACCTGGCTCATTCATTATATCGACGATATAAACTGAAGCAGTTTGCCAAGACCGATGCCACACGCCGCCCGAACATCACCCTTGCCAACAACATCATCACCATCATAGTGTGGGGAAGCTTCTTCATCTTTGCCCTTGTGCTATTCAAGGTGCCCAAGAGCGGCATCTCGCTCATCTCGGCAGGTCTCGCCACCGGTCTCGGTTTCGCCATGAAAGACATTCTCGAGAATTTCATCTACGGACTCTCGTTGATGTCGGGACGTGTGCGGGTAGGCGACTACATCGAGTGCGACGGCATTCTGGGAAAGGTGGAGTCTATAGGTTATCAGAGCACACAGATTGTCACCCTCGACGGCAGCATCATAGCGTTTCTCAACACCTCGCTGTTCAACAAGAATTTCAAGAACTTCACCAAGAACCACAGCTACGAGTATGTGAAACTGCCTGTAGGAGTGGCTTATGGAGTTAAAGTCAACGAAGTGAGAGAGATGCTTGAGAACAGTCTTAACAGCCTCAACGACAGGAGCAGTGCTACTGGTCGCCCGGTGGTACAAAAGAAACAGGGATTCAAGGTGTTCTTCGGCGACTTTGGCGAGAACTCGGTAAATCTTATTGTGGCATTCTGGGTGCTCGTCGAGGAGAAGATAGACTTCGTTTACACAGTGAAAGAAACGATATACAACACTCTTCAAACCAATAACATAGAGATTCCTTTCCCACAACGCGACATTTACATTAAGAAAGAGAAATGAAAAAAGTGAAGAAGAAGTGACGGTTCCTTTTTCTTCACTTTGGTGGGCTAAAACTCTCGTCATCATCTTTTTTATAAAATTTTAATTAAATAAATATCTATCGTTCCATTATTTGTCTCTAACTTTGTAAGCTTTTTCCACATTGTTGAGAAAAATAATTTTTCATTAACACGATACCTTATATACATAACATATAATGACTGTAGGATTTGATGGCATAAGAACGGTTGACAGCGACTCTGAACTGTGTTATTACGACCGCCTCTTAATCTCGTCGATAGGAATGGAATATCCTAGAGACTCTTTTATGGTTTATACCCCCGAAAATTCAAGCGACCGCGGCCTGTCGTGGCTGCTCTCTATATCGAGTGTGCACCTGAAGACCCCCTATAAAGCTTTCAGCAAATGGGCGTGGCGCAACTGCAGTGGCATCTTCACCGACTTCCACCGTCATGGCGTGAAGGTGTTTCACGGTCTTGACACGGTGCTGCCTATGGGGCACGGCAAGGAAAAAGTGAGGATGGTAACCACCGTGCGTGACCTCTCCTTCAAACGCTTCATGAAAGACTACACCTGGCTGGAGAAACTCATGCGCAGCTCACGCATTGGCCGCGCCTGCAAGCGCGCCGACCGTGTGATTGCCACCAGCGAATATGTGAAGAACGCCATCATCAAGAAATATGGCACCAATGCCGACAAAATAGACGTCATCTACACGGCATTCCGCGACGAGTATATCAAGAACCTCAACGATGAGGTCTTCATCCAGAACTCTAAGGGCAAATATAACCTGCCCACCAATTTCATCCTCGCCATCACCGACTTTGGCGATTTGTGCAATATGGAGACCTTATACCACGCTTTTTCAAAAATTGATGACAAAAAAATTGACCTCGTCATCATCGGCAAGAAGAACGACCGCTACCGCCAGCTCAAGCATTTAGCCGAGAAGCTGAATATCGACGAGCGCATAGTGCGCATTTCGAGTGTGAACAAGCACAATTTCATGTGCCTCTATGCACTCTCTAAGGCGATGGTAGAGCCTTCACTCGCCGACGGCATGGGTCAGTGCGTCATCGAGGCGATGATTAGCGGCACTCCCGTCATCACCAGCGACGATGGCTGCCACCGCGAGATTGCCCAAGACGCCGCCCTATACTTCGATCCCAAGAATGTGGAGCAGCTCGTCAAGCACCTCAACAGCGTGCTTAAAGACCCAGAGAGCCGCAAGGTGATGACCGAGAAGGGCACGCGGCTCGCCGCAACATTCACCCAGCAGAACCTGGCACAGAACACCATGCTAACCTACAACCGCGCAAGAGGCAAAGCTTAAATTTACTCAAGTTTCTAAAGTTCTAAAACCTTATAAACTTGAAGGTTTGAGATTAGTGGTTAGAGAATTTTTTCCCAAATTTTCTATATTCATACTGATTGTCCTATAAAACTGATTGTCCTATAAAAATGCGATTAAGCGAGATAATCAGAAGCGAGATAATCAGAAGCGAGCAATCAGAAGCGAGCAATCAGAAGCGAGCAATCAGAAGCGAGCAATCAGAAACGAGCAATCAGAAACGAGCAATCAGAAACGAGTCTGACATCTGAAGTCTGACATCTGAAGTCTGACATCTGAGTTGCCTTGCGAGCGAGAGCATTTTATTTAAACTCTAAACACTAAACTTTGAGCAAGTTAACAACTTGCGAAACTTGAAAAATTTTATTTGTGGGGGCTATAACCTGTATTTTTCATAGTCCTGCCTGATCCGCAATCTGCCTGAGCTCAGCATTAGAGAACTGGACATCAACCACTTTACCAGAACTTTTCCCAATATATCTGTGGCATATTCCTCGCCCCGAGAGAGCCACCTGCCTATACAACACCCCTGTTAAGGTGTTGTAGCGCAATTCGTTACCAATGACGGTCATGCCATTTTCTTTATACTGACCGTTGCTCTCAATTTGTGAGATGTCAAAACTGGTCTCGTCAATCTCATAAACATAGATAAGGTTCTCTTTTTCAGCTTTAAAATCCACGATTTTTGTGACACGGTCCACATCTTTTGGCAAACCGTTTCGGTCTATCGCAACAAGGGTCGCTATAATTTCCTCTTGAGTTATAGGCTTGTTGTTCTTTAGCTTCTCGTTGCTCACATCAAGAGTCATTTTCTTTTGTGACATAGAGCCTTTAAAATTGCACTTTAAGCCATACCCCGATGCAACTATCGACTTGAATATATCTTTATCGGTTGGAGATACCTCGTCCAAGCAGCAAAGCCTCCAAATATTATATAGAGCACTATCAGTGAGGTTACTATAAACTATCTTATCCTCATCCATCACATACTCGATGACGATGTCTTTACCTTCGCACGCATAGCTTGTGGCTGATAATAATTTATAGTTTATGGGACAATTTTTGTTCAGCTCTTTTACCAACTGTTCCATCTCGCTGTTGCTCATCTTATCTCCTGGCCTTATTGAACTCTTGCAGGCACTCAACGAGAGCATCACGAAGCAAATCATGACACCGCAAAGAAAAAATAACAATCTGTGGTTTCTCATAATGGTTTATGGTCTGTAGTTAATAAGTTGACAAGTTAACAAGCAGTTTGTAGTTTTTTTTAGTTAACAAGCAGATACACACTCTTTTCTGAACCCTCACCTGAAAATCTCTAAACACTAAACTCTAACCTTCAAGTTTAAACTTGATTTCACTGTTCGTCGTTGATGTCAATAGTTTCTATCGATTCGTCTATGAGAACGAGTTTGCCGTTCTGCCACTGATAGACTGATGTCCAGTAATTGTTGTCAATCCTGAATGTGCCTATAATCTTATTCTCGCTTGGAACATACGCTGGATCCATAATCTCGTTGAAGTTCTCAATTTTGATAAACTTGTGTAATTGATTGTCCCACACGTAGCCGTCGTAGGTAAATCCGCCAAAGGCATTAGTTGGTCCCAAGCATATCATCAGGTCGGGGATGCCATCAAAGTTTATGTCATCTTCAACGATATCACCAAAGCCGCGCCAGTATTCTGGGTCCAGAGGTTCGGTTAAGCTTACTAACTGAAACGATTTCCCACTCTTGTCGGTGACGGTGGTGATGATGCTGTCGGCCACGGTGAAATCATCATCGGTGGTGGTGAACACTTGAGTTTTGAACGTGAAGTCTTTGCGCTCAGGCACATAATTTTTGGCGGCAGATGTCGTGGAAACCACAACCATAACAGCAATCAGCTCAAATATTAGAAATCTCGTCATTGTTATTTCAGTTTAAACGTCACTGCCTTGAAGCACATGTCGTTATACCATATCTCATAACGGTAGGTGCCGGCAGGGAAATGACCCTTGTCGGAGCCCCCCCAGCCTTTCAGCCCCACCACATTGTCGGACGGATACACGGTGTTGATGGTGAACGTGTAGGAACAAGAGCCATCCTTGGGCGACTCGCTACCCAAAACTAGGTTCCCATTGGGATTATAGAGTTTCACTTGCAGCTCCACCATCTCGCCGGGCTTAAAGCCATAGTAGGTGATTTGTGGCAAGAGGTACATCGATGTCGCCGCCACTATATCCCTGCCATACTGGCTTATGGGCTTGCCGCTGCCATCGGCATTGGCAACCTCTAGTTTCTTGATGTAGATCGGGAACAATGTGCGCAGGCTATCGTTTTCCTTGGCAAGCACTTCATTAGAAATGCGCTCCTTCTTCAAGGCCTGCGTGGTGGTGTCGAGCTGCAAGTTAAGGTTAGATATCCGGCTCTGCAACGATGACACCTGACCGTTAGCGTTCTTCAATCCCATATTGGCGGCGTCATTATTGTTAGAAATGTGATGAATCCACACCCAACTTGCCGCCAGCGCCAATGCCAGCAATGCCGCCAGCATCCCTAAAAAAACGGGCAGTTTGCGCCGTTTTTTGTGCTCAGGCACTTCGCTTGTCTCCATTATTTCTGCATCGTTATTCATCTATTTCTCCTGTTTTTAAAATAGTTTATGGGCTAATATTAAGCACCTTACAATAAAAAACACCAAATGTGGCTATCAAAGCACGATGCAAAGTTAATTATTAGTTTCCACTTTTGCAATAGGTTACTTAATATAACCTATCACAATCACAATAATGACACGATGGATTGAGAGCGTGCTATACCTAGTTCATAATTTTTATTGAAAATGACAAATCGCAAGAGCCATTACACAACAAAAAAACAGATTAAAACGTTTTAATATAAATTCAAGTTTCGCATGTTATTAACTTGCTCAAAGTTTAATGTTTAGTGTTTAGTGTTTAGAGGATAATCGGTGTGAAATATAGAAAAAATTGTTTTTTTCTTTAAACGCTAACCTCAAACCTTCAAGTTTATAAAGTTTTGAACTTTAGAAACTTGAGTTATAAATCTATGACATCGTTTAAACTGAATATATGGTGCCTAGTGGCGACTATTGTTGTGAGTAGCATAATACCTGCTGCTGCCGACAGCATTGCCGTGGACTACAGCATGGGTGTCACCATCAACACCGGCGGCAATGACTTTGCTCCCTACCACATCGCCAGCAACCGTCGTGGCACGGTAACACAGTGCCACTCGGTACTCATCAGCGCGGCTTTGCGGCACGAGATGGACACCACCCTGCGCCTGTCGTGGGGTGCCGGCATCGAGGCATGGGGAGGATACTCCTCGAGCGTCAGCTATCAGCGCTACAATCATGACGACGATGCCATGACCACTCACAGCCAGCATCCTGCCCGGGTGTGGATGCAGCAGGCGTGGGTTGAGGGGAAGTACCGGGGAGCTTTTCTCACCTTAGGCATGAAAGACATTGACCCTGGGTTCGTGAACCGCTGCCTCAGCAGCGGCGACCTGATAATGAGCGGTAACGCACGCGCGCCGTTCGGCGCAAGAATAGGCTTCATCAATTTCCAGAACGTCCCCTTTACCCGAGGCTGGGTGCAAATCAAGGGCGAGCTGGGATATTACCGGCTTGGCGACTCCAAATGGCTAGAAAATCACTATAACTACTTCAACGGACTTATTACTACCAACTACTGGTTCAACTACAAGAACATTTACTTCCGCACCAACCCCAGCAAACCGCTAGTGTTCACAATAGGTATGCAGGCGGCAAGTCAGTTTGGGGGAACGGCAACCTACTACACCGGCGGCGTGATGTGGCAAGAAGTCAAGATGAAAGCCGATGCCGAGGCATTCTGGCACGCCTTCATCCCCGGCAGTGGTGGCGAGAACATGAGCGACCGCATTTATGTGGAAGGCAACCATGTGGGCTCATGGGACTTTGCACTAGAATACAAGCTTCACTCTGGTGGTAAGCTACGAGGATATTACCAGTCGCCGCTCGAAGATGGCTCGGGAATTGGCAAGCTCAACGGCTTTGACGGCTTGTGGGGACTGGAATACCGCAGCGACAGGCACGGCGTGGTGACCGGTGCCGTGGCAGAGTTCCTCACCATGATGAACCAGAGTGGACCTCTGCATTTCGCCTATAAAGACTTCACCGACGAGGAGCATCCCACAGGCAGCGACATAAGCGCCTCCGCCACTGGCGGCGATGACTACTACAACAACTACTGCTACGACGGCTATCACAACAGAGGCATGGCGATAGGTTCACCCATGGTAAAATCGCCAATCTACAACACCGACGGCTACCTGCGCTTCACCGACAACCGCCTGCGAGGCTTCCATCTGGGGCTCATGGGCGACATAGGCAGTGAGGTAAGCTACCGCGCTCTGCTCTCGTGGCGCAAGTCGTTTGGCACACCGTTCATTCCTCACCGCACGCCTCTCACCGGCACCTCGATGATGCTTGAGGCCACCTACACCCCGCACTGGCTTCAGGGTCTCGAAATCAAGGCACAGCTGGCTCACGACCATGGCACGCTCTATGGCGACAACACGGGCGCACTTTTCTCGATTTATTATAACGGCAATTTCTCCTTTTGAATGAAACGCTTGGCAACACATATCCTCCTCGCCGTCGCAGCACTGATGAGTTTGTGCGGCTGCACCCACAACAACGGCGACATTGGCTACTGGTTCGGGCTTTGGCATCTCGACAATATAGAGATTGACGGCACACCGGTTGCCGACTACGATGGCAACACCTATTTCTTGTTTCAAGGAAAGGTGTTCGGCATCAGGTGCGTTGATGAGGCCGACCACAGCTTCAGCGACAGCTATGCCCTGTGGCAGGAGAGCGATGACCACCAAGCGATGACCATCACCTTTGTCGATGACCGTTTCCAGCCCACAATTAATGCCCTTGTCCCCCTTGAGAGGGTCACAACATTCACTGTTGTCACACTGGACAACAGGGAGATGGTTCTCAAGCACACCCATTCAGTGACCGGCATCACTTGCACCTATCACCTCACCCGCTGGGAGTGACTTTGCATTTTTTGTGCATTTCAGCCCTGCAGTTTGGCTTTTTTGCACTACCTTTGCAAAAAAATATCTACATTACTCAAGTTACTAAAGTTCTAAAACTTTATAAACTTGAAAACATTATAAAAAAAGCAATGGAAACTATCAGTAAAGGAAAATTCGTCGAGATAGCTTACAAAATCTTCCTCGTGGAGAAAGACGGCGACACCATGATTTATGAGTTTAAAGAAGACAAGCCCGACAAATTTGTCTTCGGTTATGAACCCGGCATGCTCGAATCGTTCACCAGCCATCTTGAGGGGCTGAAACCCGGCGACGAGTTCGATTTCATCCTCTCCCCTATCGAGGCTTTTGGAGAGCGCGACCCAAATATGGTTCAGAAAATCGACAAGCAGATTTTTGTCATCGACGGCGAGTTCGACAGCGAGCGCGTTTATGAGGGTGCCTTTGTCCCATTGATGACTGCCGAGGGAATGCGCATCGAGGGTCTCGTCAAAGAGATTGCCGACGACACCGTGACCGTTGATTTCAACCATCAGCTTGCCGGCGAGACAGTGAAATACACCGGCAAGGTAATGGGATTGCGTGAGGCTACCGAAGAAGAGAAGAATCCTCCGCGTCACTGCGGCGGATGCGGCGGTGGTGACTGCGGCGGATGCGGCGAGGGCGGCTGCGAGAAAGAGGACGGCTGCGAGAAGAACGGCTGCGAGAAGAACGGCTGCGACTGCGGTAACTGCAAAGGCGACTGATTAAACCTAAATCAGTCAGGCGACAATAGTTTATCCTCACATTGTCCTCAAGGCAACGGTTC
This sequence comes from uncultured Prevotellaceae bacterium, assembly GCA_937904375.1. Taxonomy (GTDB): domain Bacteria; phylum Bacteroidota; class Bacteroidia; order Bacteroidales; family Muribaculaceae; genus Sodaliphilus. The sequence goes on along the minus strand of CALDIG010000229.1, from coordinate 7,823 downwards.
TTCTTTGAGGACACCAACTTTGACTGCACAAATAATGGCACACTTTTTGCTTGATGAGGAGTGATTATGTCAAAAAAGCCTCATTACATAGGACTTAGCGATGCCGAGGTTGCTGACAGCCGGCAGCGACACGGCACTAATGTGCTCACACCAGTCGAGAAAGACCCTTGGTGGCGCAAACTGCTTGAGAAATTCCGCGACCCGCTCATCACCATCCTCTTGGTAGCCGGAGTGATGTCGGTGGGAATTTCGTTCTATGAATATTATTCTTTAGGAAAACCAGCGACGGTGTTCTACGAGCCAGTGGGCATCTTCGTCGCCATAGCTCTTGCCACGGGACTGGCGTTCGTCTTCGAGTATAAGGCCGAGAAAGAGTTTGAAATCCTCAACCAGGTCAACGATGATGAGCCGGTGCAGGTGATAAGGGGCGGTAAAGTGAGACACATAGCGCGCCGCGACGTGGTGGTGGGCGACATCGTCATGCTCAACACTGGCGAGGAGGTGCCTGCCGACGCACAGCTGCTTGAGGCACACTCGCTGCTGGTGGATGAGTCATCGCTCACCGGCGAGCCGCAATGCGCCAAGACCATCAACGAGGAGCTCTTCGACCATCAGGCCACCTACCCCAGCAATCATGTGCTTAAAGGCACCAAAGTGATTGAGGGTCATGGCATTGCACAGGTGTTAGCCGTGGGCGACACCACCGAGAACGGCAAGGTGATGGAGAGCGTGCAAATCGACTCGAGCGTGAAAACACCACTCAACGAGCAACTCGACCGATTAGGCACACTGGTGTCGAGGGTAAGCTACCTGATTGCTACCCTGGTGATTGTGGGGCGCATAGTGGCTTATTTCCTGCACACCCCCAATCCGCAATTTGATATCGAATTAGTCACCTACCTGCTACAGTCGGTGATGATTGCCGTCACTCTCGTTGTGGTGGCGGTACCCGAAGGCTTGCCCATGGCGGTGACGTTGAGCCTTGCCTACAGCATGCGGCGCATGCTCAAGGAGAAAAACCTAGTGCGGCGCATGCACGCTTGCGAGACGATGGGTGCCACCACCGTGATTTGCACCGACAAGACCGGCACGCTCACCCAGAACCAGATGAATGTGAGCGAGGCATGCTTCTATGGCATTGCGAATGATGCACTCAACGGCTCACGAGAGGAGCAGCTCATCAGCGAGAATATGGCGGTCAACTCCACCGCCCACCTCTCGTGTGATGGCAGTGGCAACACCTCGGTAATTGGCAATCCCACCGAGGGAGCCTTACTGCTGTGGCTCAAGGAGAGGGGCATCGACTATGAGGCGTTGCGCGAGACTTGCGAGACGGTTGAGGAGATTCCTTTCAGTACCGAGCGCAAATTCATGGCAACTGTAGTGAAAAGCCAGGCGACAGACCAGAATATATTATATGTGAAAGGTGCACCCGAAATCGTCTATATAATGTGCAATTCCACTTGGGGCAACGTTGAGCGCGACACAATAGAGGAGCAACTCAAGACATTCCAGAACAAGGCAATGCGCACACTGGGATTTGCCTACAAAGTGCTCCAACCCGGCGAGAGAGCCATTGAGGGGAAGAATATAGTTGCCGAGGGACTCACTTTCATGGGCATAGCAGGTATCGCCGACCCAGTGCGCGATGATGTGCCCGAGGCGGTGATGGAATGCATAAAGGCTGGCATCGAAGTGAAGATTATCACTGGCGACAATGCCGGCACCGCCAAGGAGGTGGGCCGCCAGATAGGGCTGTGGAATGACGACACCTGCGATGACCACAACATCATCACTGGAGCCGAGATAGAGGCGATGAGCGATGAGCAGCTCGACGCCCGCGTCATGGATTTAAAAATTGTGGCGCGCTCGCGACCGCACGACAAGAAACGCATTGTCGAGGCTCTGCAACGCCGCAACCAGGTGGTGGCGGTGACTGGCGACGGCACCAACGATGCCCCGGCTCTCAAGGCGGCGCAGGTGGGGCTCTCGATGGGCGACGGCACCAGCGTTGCTAAGGAAGCCAGCGACATCACCATTATCGACAACTCTTTTGCCAGCATCTGTAACGCCGTGCTGTGGGGACGCTCGCTCTACCGCAACATTCAGCGGTTCCTGCTCTTCCAGCTCACCGTCAACGTAGCGGCGTGCCTGGTGGTGCTTGCCGGAGCCTTTCTCGATACCGACGCACCACTCACCGTCACACAGATGCTGTGGGTGAACCTTATCATGGACACCTTCGCCGCCATGGCACTCTCGTCGTTACCCCCTAACAAGAGCCTAATGCGTCAGAGACCGCGCGACCGCCGCGACTTCATCATCGACACCCACATGTGGGTGCACATCTTGTGGACAGGACTGTTGTTCAGTGCATTGCTCATTTTCTTGTTTGTCGTGCTCAAGCACTGTAACATCAGCGAGATCACCTCTTTGGGACAGTTATACGACTTGCTAGCCGGTGGCAGATACATCAAAACGCCAAGCCACATCATCACTCCCTACGAGAGCGCGCTGTTCTTCACCACCTTCGTGATGATGCAATTCTGGAACATGTTCAACGCCAAGGCCTACAGGTCGGCATACTCGGCATTCAGGATGAAAAAGTGCGGCGAGTTTGTGTTCATCGCCTTTTTGATATTCTTTGGACAAATCCTCATTGTCAATCTGGGGGGAGAGATGTTCAACGTTGAGCCATTAAACATTGAAGACTGGATTTTCATTATTGTCACTACATCATTAGTGGTAATCACAGGCGAGGCGGTGCGACGCTTCAAGAAATCTTACTTCAAGAACAAGAACAGAACCCTCGCTAATGCGGCATAGACTAATAGCTGAAAAAAACAACAGACACCTACTCTCAATTCAGGTGTCTGTTGATTTTTATGGTGGGTTCTAAATCTCTTATTACTCGCCGCCGTTGAGGAGGATATTGTAAACGTAGGTCACGTCGCCAGTTGTGATGCTGCCGTCCTTGTCTTGGTCGCCGTTAACGATGGCACTGTCGTCACCGTTGAGAAGCCAGTTGTAGAGTGCAGTGATATCAACGCTGGTAACAAAGCCATCGCCGTTCACATCGCCGTCAACTGCCACAGGCTCGTCGTCCTCTACTACCCACATGCAAGAGAATGTGAAGCGGTTGTCAATCATGGCGATGCGTGTTGCCTCGCCAGTGGTGATGTCCACCTCATAAAGGGCGGTGTCATACTTGCCGTTGGTCTTCCAGCTGCTGTCGGGCAGTGGATTCCAGTTGCCATTGGCATCGTAGCCCATGCCACTGTTATAGAAGCCGTTCCAGTACATCTTGTTGGGGTCTTTCTTGCTGAAGCAGGCACTCTGACGCTTTGCCTGAGAGCAGTAGCCGGTGTGCTCATAGGGGCTCACATAGGTTATATAGGTCTCACCGCTTTCCTCGTCTATAGCCTGAACAGGAGTGGCGATCATCAATCCAGTGGCAAGGTCAAACTCATAGAGCTGGGCACCGGTGAGGTTGCCGTTTATGTCATACATCTTACCGTCCTCACCCTCATAGCCTGCTGTGGCGCCGCTGGTCATGGCAAACGCACGTCCCTCGCTGTTGATGGCGAAAGTGACGAAGTTCTCGTAATAGAGGCCTGGGGTGATGGGTGTCACCTCCATGCTCTCAAGGTCGATAGTGCAGATGGCATAGCCCGAGTCGATGCTGTCGCCATAGAAGTCGGGGTCGTTGATAATCTCGTCGGGCAGGGGCACGTCGGTGAGGTAGAATAATCCATATACCTTGCCGTCAACAGGGTTCTGGCACATTCCAGCACTCTCGAGCCAAGCTGTCTTGGGATAATATTCATCGGTGGCGTTGAGCAGGTCGCCGGTCTCGGCATTCCAGTGTCGCACAGCGAAGATATTGGTTGAATCTACGCCGTCGCTCTCGGTGCGCGATGTCACGGTGGTGATTACACCATTGGCATTGACAGCTCCCGAGTTGCCATACATCAGGTTGAAGTTGGTAGCCCACAGTGCCATGTTGTCGTTGGTAAACTGTCCGTTAGAATAGAAGTCGCTGATTACCACTGGAGGCTCTTTCTCGGGTGTGCTCACCGTGTTGCCGTCAACTTCCATAGCATAGATGCCGTTCTCTACAACAAAGATGGCTTTTCCCAGCGTGCTGTTCCAGCCCACGTAGGTGCTGTACCAATGGTTGGCATGGTCATCATAGCGGTTATTGTTGTAAACGCCCTTTATTTTCACGGGGTCGGCGCTTGCCGAGATGCAGCACAACACTGCGAGTGCCATAATGGCTAATGTGATTTTTTTAGTCATAAATAGAGATAATTAGTTGTTTGTAAATAAGTTGTGGTTTATGTGAAAATCTAAAAATAATGCTTATTTATATACCCAAAAACAGTTGCTTAAATGTGGTAAGTAGCTCATTATTCTTTAATTAGCAAGCAAAGTAAAACATAATTATTCATTTATGCAAGAATAACTGCCACTATTTTTTAAAATTAAGGACTTTTTTATCATTACTCTAGTTTCGTTGCAATTCAGCGATTTTGTTTGATTCTAAGTGTCAATAAGTGGAATTTTAATGTTTGTTTGATGTGTACTTATCCTGCCTTTTAACACTACAAAAACACTACAACTACCAAATTAAGTGTAAATTTTTAGGTTTTTTTTGTGTTTTAACTTTATTTTAACGAAAATTTGTTATGCGTTTTAATTTCAGGCAGTAATTTTGCATCGCAATTCAAATTTATGAACACATAACTTTTATTGAGAATTAAGACTATGAAGAAAACTGGAAGACCACTAATCCTTGCACTGATGGCAATTACGGCGGCACTGACCCTAAATGCCACTGTGTATCATGAGACAACTACAAAAGTCACACATTTTGACTACAGTAACTACACTTATACTTATATTGACGCAAATGGTGTGGAGCAAACCGCCAGCCTCAGCGATGAGGCAACCACTCCCGAGCAGATAAAGGCTCTGGTAAAGGCTGTCTATACCGACGCCACCATACCCGGCATCCACTATGCCTATGACTACAACGGCGAGCAGTGGCGCAAAATCGATTACAATGCCTACGCCCACGCCAACGTCAACCCCAAGAACAAGATGAAGGTCACCTGGGATGATGCCGACCCAAATGAGGTGATTTCTAATCCCGAGCAGGACGGCATGACGCTGATGATGGTGAACCTCAAGGACAGTTGGTTCCGCTCTCACGCTAACGGCAAGACCGACAGCACCGACTACATGCTCAACAACGCCATCTCGTCGGTTAAGCTGATGTCGCACTTCACAAGAGTACACGATGCTGAAAATCCCGGCTATCTTTACTCGTTTGAGGGTGTCACCAACCGCTTTTTCATCATCTCTAAAGGCAAACCTAGAGCAAGCTATTGGGCACCTTTCTATCGTCTTTTTGAGCAGATAAGCCCTGTGAAAGGAGAAGGAGGTCAAACAACCAACGACTTCATCGACGAGATAAAAGCGGGTCACCCCTACCCCTGCTACCACGACTGCACCAACGTGCCAGGTTTTGGTCCAAGTACCGGCTATAACCACTGGTTTGAAATCACATCAACAGGCGAGTCCTACGCTCTAGATAACCTCTCAATATTCATCCCCGACCGCCGTTTTGAATATGGATATGGCGAAGGGAACCTTGAAACGCGCAACAACACCAGCGACTATTCCACCAATGCCCAAATCTTCAAAAACTATGAGAATGCCGAAGGCGACCTTTCCGTGATGCCCAAGGTGCTCATGTACACCGCCGACCTCAACGCAGTGGCGACACCATCTACCGAGACCTACGGTTTTTACAACATAAATCTTGACTGGAGCACTTCGTTCACCTACGAGAACCTGGGAACTCACGTTCCGCAGCATTTCTATGTGTATATCTTGAATGATGACGGCACCCGCACACTGATTCAAGATGTGGAGAAAGACGAGAACGGTATGGTGCTTGTTCAAAACCACAGCTACCAAGTGGAGCAGACCGATGAGCAACAAACGATACGTTATGTCATCACAGCCCATCCCATCAACTACGACACCGACGGTGCCACAGTGCTTCGCAACGACGACGACAGCCCTTACATCACCATCAGCGCCGAGAGTCCCGTGCGCACTGTTATCATTCCAAGCAAGATATATGCGTTCTTCACCGAGGTTTCGGAATACCGCAGCCGCTACCACATCGAGAAGGCAAGCAAGCAAATTAATATCTATAAGAATACTCTATCAATCACTCCCTCTTCAGCTCAAAGTTATGAGACCATACGTCCCGAGGCCTACAAGGTGTACCGCAAATATGGCAGCACCGACATACCCATAGCAACTGTAACATTTACTCCTATGGAAAACGAAGAAGGCACTACACAATATACTTATAACGTGGAGTATGACAACGAAACCCAGGACCTCGACTTCCTCTTCGATGCGGAAGAGCCAGTAACCAGTGGTACAATCACAAGTTTTGAGAACTCTACAGTTAAGATTATTGACCGCTTCACTGCCTCAACCGCCAGTAACACTCACTACGACAAATATATATATACTTTCAAGGAGCAGAAGACCAACGGCTACTACGCTTGCAGCGACCAGTTTGTAGTGCCTGTTTACAAGACCACCAATAATGTGGGCGGCGAGGGACGCACTCTCGACGAGGTGATTGCCGACACCACTCACCTGGCGAAAGCTACCCCCGACAACACTATCACATTCAGTGTTATCAACAATCCCGCAGCTAATGTGGTGAATTACGAGGTTCGACGTGTGTACTCCAATAACTTCAGTAAATATGACAAGATAGGCAAAGCCGAGAACTTCCAGAACAGTGGCAACTACTACATCTACGCTCTCAATAGTTTGGGACAGCTCAACGAACTCGTGGGCACCGAGGCGGTGGGTGCCGACGGTGGCGACATCACCACTCACGACATCAACAGCTCAAGCGACAACCAGCGCAGCCTTTATGTGCCCGTCATCAACACTCTCTACAACGGCGACGCCTCAAAACCCAACTCCTACGGCTGCAAAATCGAGAGTACCAGCTATCCACAGGTGAAAGTATCTATCGAAAACCAAATGAAGACCGACCCATTCTATGGTAACGGCGGTGACCTCATGGGTTACCTTGTGAACCTGAAAATCACCCCTACACTGCCAAGTTCCAGTGAAAGCGGCATCAACTTTGTATATTACTACCGCGTGTGGCGTGAGATTGACACCAAGAACAATCCCTCACGCATTGAGGGCGAGAGACTGCTCAACCGCGAGGAAAAGCAGAGCGGTGACGGCTGGGAAAGCGATTATCAGTGCCTTTACACCGTTTATCCCGGTGAAAACGCAGTAAGCGTCAACGACCTGTTTGTTGATTGGGCCTATCAGGACAACAAAGACGTGAACTATATCGTGCGCCTTTATGCCACCACACTTCCCGGTGAAGGGGCTGCCGGACACGATTACCACACAATGGCAGTGACCGAAGGCGGAAACGGTAAGGACTACTTCATCGCCGAGGCTAAAGTTACTGCCAAGTTCAATCCCGGCACTCCAACAGGAATCGGCACCATCAATGCCGAAGGAAAAGTCGTGAACGTAACTTACTATAACGCTATGGGCGTGGCAAGCAGCCATCCACACCAGGGTGTCAACATAGTGGTGACACGCTACAGCGACGGCACTACAAAGACAGAAAAAATACACAAGTAGTAATTCTCAATAATAGTGATAAGGGATGCACTCTTCACAACAGGTGCATCCCTTTTTCATTGTGTACGACGGGCATGTTATACATCTGTGGTGAAAGTCCACTCGGGGCGTAG